>NZDH01000014.1 GCA_002688775.1 Candidatus Woesearchaeota archaeon | reverse complement strand
AGCTAAAAATAAATAAAACTACACCCTTTTTCATTTATATAAGATTTTAGAAGAAATAGTATTTAAAGTTTGTTTTTTTGTTTTAAACTTAAAATTATCTTATGTTTTTAAAAACTGAAATTGAACTGGAGAACCTGATTGAACGCAAGCTCCATCTTCACAAGCAAAACCGTCACCAAACTTTTTCCTGCAATTGACACTAGTCCTCTTATATTTTCCATTGGGTTTACAGGAAAATTCGATTACCTTTTTTCCAGATCCGTTGCATCTATCTTCTCTAAATCTACCCTTTTTATCTGTAACTTCCCCATACTCTTCGTATTCTTTCCCACCATCAGAATCTGTGCAAGTGATACAAGCTCCCTTTTTACAAGCGTAAGATCTATCATATTCTGTCTTGCAATTAATTCTAGTCTCTTCGCATTCTCCTTGATTACAGGAATATTCACTTAACTTATTACTTAACCATCCTCTACACTTATCTTTTTTAACTCCATTTTTACCTGTACATTCTCCATAATTTAAATAGTCATTTCCGCCATCAGTATCAGCGCATTGTTGTGTTGGTGAACCTAAACAAGCGCCGTCTTGGCAGCCGTTTTCACAGAAAAATCTTTCTTCGCCCCAGCTACCATCCTCTCTACAATACGTTTCTACTACTTGAGAACCATCACAACTTTCATATCCAGACATCCCAGCACCATCGCCTCTTTCATATGTAAGATAACCCTTTTCATAATAATTTTTACCGCCATCTGAATCTGTGCATATTGGAGTTGTGTTTGAACCTGAACGTAAACAAGCACCATCTTGGCAGCCGTTTGGGCAATTATATTCTGTTGATGTGTATCCTGTATTATACCTCACCCATTTGGTTTTATTAAACACGCAGTACATTTCATTCAATTGACCTCTTATATTGCAAAAGTCTGTGTAGGTTTCTCTATTATTGAAATTCAATGTCCCTCTAACATAATATTCCTTTCCGCCATCTGAATCTGTGCATGAACCAGAACCACCAGGAGGTTGGCATGTTCCAGATGAACATATTAAAGAACCTAAACATGGTGGTGTAGCTGGTGTAGTTGGACAACAAGGTTCGCCAGATCCTCCGCAAGGTACACAACTTCCTCCAGAGCAATAACCACCACCATTATTGCATGGCTTCCTGTTATTTACAGATCCACAAGTTGGAAGACCATTAACAACACTGCAATCATTAGTGCATACATTGTTATCAGAAGGACAAGTCTTTTGCGAGCAGCTGCATCCAAATTGGTCTACTTCAGTTGTATCAGAATTGGGACATTGATCTTCAGCATTAGGAACACCATCTTGGTCATCATCAGGAACAGCATATGAGATATTAACAGATATTAAAAATACCAGAATAAGTAAAAACACATTTTTTTTCATGATGTTATATAATTAGGGTAAGAGTAGTATTTAAAGTTTGTTTTTACTTAGCTAGGTGGAGAACACTTTCCAACAACATTGACATTCTTTACAGCAAACTGGAATATATAAGAATTGAAATAATGATCATAATAAGTGCTGAAATCCATAAACTGGATTATTCTAGTTGCAGTATCGCTGCCAGGCTTATTATAAACATTTGTAATCCCATTTTTGTTATAATCACTGCAGTCAAAAGATATATTGTATGTATTTGGTGGTGTATTAAGTGGTGTATTTTGTGCAGTTTTTATGCGGTCTACCATTATTTTAGCGCTTTCATACAAAGCTTTCAATCTTATAGGTAATATTACGCTAAATAAACCTAACTTAGTTTCAGTGTTTTCTTTTTTGATAGTTAAAGGGTAATTGAGAACTACAGAAACATCTTCCTCATTTAAGCTAACATCAGCATTTATCTCTTCATTTGTCCTTAAAATATTTAAGCTAATATCTTCAAAAACGCTTATTTGAAAACAATTTTCAAATTCATCTTCAACATAAGTTTTTAAATCGCCATTTATGTCCTCTAAAGTTGGATAATTCGTAGATGCTCCTTGAATATAATAAGGAACATCATTGGAAACACCACCGCGTGAATAAGTTATACCTTCTGATGGAACATTAACTGGATTTATATATCCGCCTTGTAAGCCGATTTTATTAAATAAAGCCTCTTCTGTAACCATTTTTAGGCATGCTTCGGCATACGTTTGCACAATATCAGAATCTGTTGAATCTGAACTTTTAGCAACACTAACAGCACTTTCACTTTCTGCACTGGATTTGTTTATATAAAAAAAGATTCCAGAAACAACGATTAAAACAATTCCTAAAATTATAAATATTGTTATCTGGCCTTTTTTTTGCATTTTTCTATTCAAGTGTTTTTTATTTTTAAACTTTTCTAATAAAAACTAAGGATTTCCGTTTTGAGTCAAAGAACCTCTTAAATAAAAATTTCCTGACTCATCTATATAGCTTATGACTTCTCCATCTGAATTTATTATAACAAAATCATCGCTTGCTGGAGGAATTAATGATGGCTGGCTTTCAAAAAGATTTCCGCTAATAAACATATTGCCATTTTGCAATCTGACTAATGCAACAACATCTCCTAAACTATCTTTCATAACAAATTCATCCTGGTCAGGTGCCGGATTTATAGGATCCTGGTTCTGAACAAGTGTGCCTCTTAAGATTGCATTCCCATTATTATCAATAGACATTGCATTTGATGCTGCTTTCAAAATAAATTTTCCAGGAACAAAACAGACCCGCAATCCTGCGGACAGAATAAGCAGCTTTCAAAACCTTCGCAAACACTATATACATTATTAACATCTGCTGATGAGAATTTATAGCATTGGGCTGTCGTACCTGCAACTCTTTTTGTTCCATCTTTTTCCAATACAGCTAGTGCATCTGGACTAAAATCAATATCTGGTGGATCATTAGAATCAGTTGTAACAGGTTCTGGACCTTCAAAACATACCCAAGATCCTCCTTCTGTAAAACACGTATGATACTTACCATTAACATTGTATGAACGAGTTACTGCCTCGCCAAGATTTAGATCCAATCTTGTATTTCTCCCTTTTACATAAATAACATTACCTTCAGTCAAAAGTCTTTCAGATTCAGTAACATATAATAGATTATAAACAATTTTATATTCTAGGTTTTGAGGAACTGTTCTTGTATCTTGAACTTGTATCGGTTCATCAATTGCTGTGTCTTTTCCATCACTCTTACTACATCCAATTAAAAAAATAACAAGAAATACTAGAATCACAAAATAAACTTTTTTCATTATAAAGGTATTTTGACGTAAATGTTTAAATATTTTACTATTTAATAATCTTGTATAAATCAGAATTCATAAAAACTTTCTCTGTCTTCACTGCCAACCCCCTCTCACCAAGCATTTCGTTTGAATCCATTTTTGCAGTGCCTAAAGCAACTAATTCATCTTTTAAGGTCATGATAGCAACAGTTTCTTCCTTGTTTATTTTATCATTTACTTTACTTATCCCGGGAACTTTTAGATCAGATCCGTGGCAAAGGCTTTCGACTGTTGTGTCAAAAACCCAGACTTTTGGAAGATGTGAAACTCCATTTTCAATCGGCTGTATGATCTTTCTTAAAAATTTATCATTATTTTCCTGCTTCCAGAAATAATATGCATCTGTAAGTTCCTGTAAAGTGCATACGCTTGATTCAGTAAATGGACCTGCTTTTGTTCTTCTTAATTCTGCCATGTGGGCCCCAATTTCTAGTTTCTGGCCAATGTCGTGGATCAATTTCCTGATGTAAGTTCCTGCTTCAGATCCAACTTTAAACAAAACATCCTGGTTGTCAATCTCTAAAATATCAATATAGTAAATTGATCTTGTTCTTAGCTGCCTTTTGATAGAACTTTTTAACGGAGGCATCTGCTTTATTTTTCCAAGAAAATTTTTTTCTATTGTTTCTTTTAATTTATTTTCATCAATGTTTTTATGCAGGTGCATTATTGCAACATATTCTTTTCCTGCTATCAATAAATTCTGAACAATCCTTGTTGCATTGCCTAAAGCTATCGGAAGGAGCCCTGTAACAGCCGGATCCAGAGTTCCAGAATGCCCGCTTTTGTTTATTTTCAATATTTTCTGGACAAAATCAGAAACCTGATGTGAAGTTGGTCCTTTTGGTTTGTCTATGTTGACAATTCCGTAATTGATTATCTCCTCTGTTTTTCTTTCTTGTGGTTTACATCCTAATTTGTTGTCTGTTTCAGCTTCTTGTCTGACAACAATTTTTCTTTCTATTTTTTCAAAAGGTAATAGGTTTTGCATGAATTAAGAAATAGTTCTTGATTTAATAAATTATCTTATTGGCTTTTTGGAGCGGTGGGCTGGACTTGCTGCTGTTTTTGCTGTGCAGGCATTTTTTGTGGTTGCTGTCTTGGCAGTTCCTTCCTTATTTCTTTTAATTCTTCCTTTTCTATCTTCTTTTTTTCTTCATCCTGTTTTTCTTCTGTTTTCTTCTCTTCTGGCTTTTCTTCTTTCTTGGCTGGCTTTTTTTCTTCAACTTTTGGCTTTTCTTTTGGAGCATCAACCAGCTCAACAAAAACCTTGCCTTTATCATCTTTTGTAGCTATGATCTTGACTTTATTCGGAGGATTTTTTATTCCGTGCTCCCAGATTTTGAGGTTCAAGTATCTGCCGACTGAAATATTGTCTGACTTCATGTGCCTCGTGATAAACTCTTTAACTGTCCTGACAGCTTTTTTTGCCTTTCTGTAATAAGGTGTTTTCAAGGTCTGCCTTCTAAGAGGAATTACATAAGTTCTTTCCAGGATTGTTTTTGGTTTTTCTTCTTTCTTTGCCATTTTTTAAATTGGATTTATCAATAGTATTATTTTAGCCAGTGTACCTAATGGTTATCCCATAACCGGGACATAATAGACTTGCAAATGATTCAACCTGCCTTCTCTCAGCAGTCGGTAGGTCATCTGCACCTACATTAACCATTATATCTAAAGTATGAGCTTTTCCATTTATTTTGCCATGAAGCCACACGACCTTCCCATCATGTAATAATTGCCTTCCATCGTATTTGGCAGGTGTATCAAATACAACTCCTGTAGGGGTTTCCACTATCATTTTATCACGCCTTGGTCTTAGTCCTTCTCCAGGATCGTTTTAGTTTTGTGTGTCTGCCTGGGTGAACTCTTCTTGTTTTTCCGTACATTTTTGGCACTGTCCAATAAGGTGCCCATCTGGTCTGCTTTCTAAACTTAGCCAGTCTTTTCTTCCTGCTTGGATGTTTGTAACGTGCCATTTTGTTATTTGTTATATTTGAATTTTATTTTTCAAACTCTCTTTATCTTGAAATCTCTTTTCTTTGGTGTTAGTTTTTCCAAAAGTTGTTTCAAGGTTTCATCGTCAACTTTGCCTTTGATCTGTCCTGCCTGGATTGCCTGGAATAAAACCAACAGCAACTGCACTGCTTTTTCCTGATGAGCTGCTTTCAGGTTTCCATATCTTTCCAAAGCTTCTTTTGTCAGCAATTGCTTGACGAGGGCTTCCATTTGCTGGATTTGCTGCTGCAGCTGGGCTTCTTCCTGCCCTTGCTGCTGAACTCTTTCCTGCTGAAGTTTCATCAATTCTTCCAGTTTTCTCTTTTTTATCTCATCTAAATCTGACATTTTATTTTTCTTCAGCTTTTTTTACTTCTTTTTTAGGTTCAACTTTTTCTTTTGTTTCTTCAGGTTTTTTTTCGACTTTTTGATCTTTTTTAATCTCGATTTTCTTCTCAGTTTTTTGCTCCTGTTTTACTTCTTTTTTAGCTTCGGTCTTTACTTCTGTTTTTGGTTTGATTGTTTTTTGTTCTTTGACATCAACTTTCTGTTCCTGCTTTACTTCTGCTTTTTTCTCTTCTGGTTTTGGCTTTTGGCCTTGAATTTGAGTTGCAATTTTGTCCAAGAAAGCTTTTCCTTTTGGAGTTACAATTCTTCCTTTATGTACTCCTTTTTCTGCGAATTTTACAAGTCCTGCTTTTTCAAGTTGCTGCAGTGATTTTCTTAGAATATTTCCCGAGCCCCTGAAGAAGTGTTCCTTTTTTACGCCTCTGTTTTTCTTTCCGCCGTATTTTGTCCTTAATTTTGAAACTCCAACAGGACCTAAACGATAAACTATCCTTAAAACAGAGGCTATTCTAAAATACCACCAATCTTTGTCCAAGGGAGCCCTTTCCTTGTGCATCCCTGTCTTGACAAAAGTTGCCCATGAAGGCGCTTTTATTTCAGGAACTTTCTTCAGCTCTTCAGCTGCTTTAGAATTCAATTCCTGTGAATCTACATCATACATTGTTGTCATTTTTTGTAAATTTTATTTGCCCTTATTATTTTAAATCCGTTCGCAGCTTCGCTGCTCACAATATTTAGTGCTCAGAAAAATTCTTTCTGCCATTGAATTTTTCTTCGCCAATTATTGCAATAAATCGAGGCGAAAATTAGTGGCAAAACAATTTTCGCCGAGACTAACTAATGTTGCCGAAGGCAACGGATTGAATCTTTTTATTTTAATAAATATAATCTTCTTCGCACCTTGCGGTGTTAGAATGGCTATTTGAGTTAGCTCAAAAGAGGGAATACTGGATAGTTTAAATAGCTTACTGTTACTTCAATAAATTTTTAAAAGTCATAACGTTCTATGCTTTATGAGTATTAATCAGGAAAGAATTACGGGTTTTCTAATTCAGTTAATGATTTTAGCTGAGAATAGGAAACATAACCTCAAGGAATTAGAATTAATTGATACATTAGACTATCTACTTACCCAATCTCAGGAAGGACTCTCTTTAGATCAAGAACGGCTTGGAAGGGTCAGACATAAGGTTTCCAGGGTATCATGTTTTAGCGAAAGATACATGGAAATGGTCTACTTTTTGCAGGATTATCAACACGAACAATCCAGTTAGATGTGAATGTTAATTCTATTTCCAAATCCAAGCTTTTATAAATTTCTACATGTTGTCCTATAGGTACATTTAATGTATATTGATTTATTTTCAATATCGAAAATAATTGTTTAAAAATGATTGAGTATCTAAAAAAACCGTATAAACCAGAGCAGATAAGGCACATCCTGAACCCTATTGTAGATAAATGGTTCTTTACAAGATTTAAGGAGTTTTCATTGCCGCAATTACATGGTGTTATGGAAATTCATTCCAGAAATAATATTTTAGTCAGCGCTCCAACTGGCGCAACAAAGACTTTGACTGCTTTCTTGTCAATCTTGAATGAATTGATTGATTCAAGTGAAAAAGGAATTCTTGAAAACAGGGTTTATTGTGTTTATGTATCTCCGTTAAAAGCATTAAGCAATGACATCCATGTCAATTTGATTGAGCCATTGAAAGAGATGGAAAAGATCGCAAATAAAAAATTAAACATCAGAGTTGGATTAAGGACCGGAGATACATCAACTGCAGAAAGGGCAAAGATGCTCAAGCATCCGCCCCATATTTTGATTACAACGCCGGAAAGTCTGGCCATAATGCTTACTTCAATAAAATTCAGGGAATTATTGCATAATGTTGAGTGGTTCATTGCAGATGAAGTCCATGCATTGGCTGAAAACAAAAGAGGGGTTCATATGGCATTGTCTGTTGAAAGGTTGAACAGGATCTCCCCTTCGATGACAAGGGTCGGGTTGAGCGCAACAATTGCCCCTTTAGATGAGATTGCAAAATTCCTTGTTGGGTATGAAAATGGAAGATTAAGAAACTGCAAGATTGTTGATGTCCAGTTCATCAAGCAGATGGACCTGAAAGTTTTATCGCCTGTTCCGGACTTAGTGGGAGAAGAGCATGCAATTTTGCATAATTCAATGTATGGCTTGATGGATGATCTGGTTCAAAGCCACAGGACAACCCTGGTATTCACAAACACCAGGGCAGCGACTGAAAGGGTCATTCATTATCTTAAGGAAAAATTTCCTAAAAAATACACTGATAATATAGGGGCACATCATGGATCGCTGTCAAAAAGCTTGAGGCACAATATAGAAAACAGATTAAGAAAAGGTGAATTAAAAGTTATTGTTTCCAGCACTTCCCTGGAGCTTGGAATTGACATAGGATATATTGACTTAGTAATTTGCTTGGGCTCGCCAAAATCAGTTGCGAGATTTTTGCAGAGGGCAGGAAGATCAGGACATAAGCTGCATGACACCGTAAAAGCAAGAATAATTGTTCTTGACAGGGATGATTTGGTGGAATGCGCTGTTCTTTTGAAATCTGCAATAGAGAAAAAAATCGATAAAATACACATACCAAGGAATTGCCTTGATGTTTTGGCGCAGCAATTGCACGGAATTTCTTTAGAGCAAAGATGGAACAAGAATGACTTATACAAATTAGTCAAGCGAAGTTATAGTTTTCATGACCTTAAACTGAAGGATTTCAATGAAGTGGTAGATTATCTTTCTGGAAAATATATCTCACTGGAAGACAGGCATATTTATGCAAAGATATGGCATGATGAAGAGACAGGCGAGTTAGGAAAAAAAGGCAAGCTGAGCAGAATGATTTACATGACAAACATCGGGACTATTCCGCAGGAATCGTTTATTACTGTAAAAGTCGGCGACCAGCCGATCGGAAAAATAGACGAGGGATTTCTCGAAAGGCTCCACAGAGGAGATGTGTTTGTTTTAGGAGGGGAACGATACGAATTTTTGTTTGCAAGAGGGATGGTAGCACAAGTCAACGCATCTGTCATGCGGCCACCCACAATCCCTGCCTGGTTCAGTGAAATGCTGCCGTTAAGTTTTGACTTGGCTTTAGAGATCGGAAGATTCAGGAAGCTGATGAATGAACTGTTTTGCGAGAATAAATCAAAAGAGGAGATTTTGGAATTCATCAACAATTATCTTTATGTTGACAAAAATGCAGCCAATTCCATCTACAATTATTTTTATGAGCAGTTTAGCTATGCCGAGATTCCCTCGCATTCCAGGATTATTGCTGAGCATTACAGTGATGACAAGAATAAAAGAAAGTATGTCGTGTTTCACACACTATATGGGAGAAGAGTAAATGACTGCCTGTCAAGGGCTGTTGCGTTTGCAATCGCAAGAACGCAGCACAGGGATGTTGAGATCGGAATCAACGATAATGGATTTTATGTCGGCTCTGACAAAAGTGTCAATGTGATGAAAGCATTTAAATTGATAAAGTCAAAAGAGATGAGAAAAGTCATGGACATGGCAATTGAACAAGCAGAAATATTAAAAAGAAGGTTCAGGCACTGCGCTTCAAGAGCGATGATGATATTGAGAAACTATAAAGGAAATCAAAAAAGAGTCGGAAGGCAGCAGGTAAGCTCGATGATCCTGCTTAATGCTGTCAGAAGGATTGATCCAAATTTCTGCATTCTGAAAGAAGCAAGAAGAGAAGTCATAGAAGATCTGATGGATATTGAAAACGCTACAAAAGTAATTGAGGGTATTGAGAAGAAAAAGATTTTAGTGAAAGAGATTTTTACGAAATTGCCTTCGCCTTTTGCATTCAACCTGATACTGCAAGGGTCAACTGACATCATGAAGATTGAAGACAAGGTTGAGTTTGTGAGAAGAATGCATGAGCAGGTTATGGCTAAGATACAGGTGGAGAAATGAAAATAGGCATTACAGGTTCAATCGGATCAGGAAAGACAACTGTTGCAAAATTGTTCAGCAAGCATCGGTATACAAGAATTGATGCTGATGATATAGCTCATTTCTTGTTGAGGAAAGATAGAAGTTTAATTAAAAGATTGACTAAAACTTTTGGCAAGAAAATTCTAGGCAGAAAAGGAATCAATAGAAAAAAACTTGGAGATATTGTATTTAGGGATAGAAAAAAATTGAAAAAACTAAATTCTATAATCCACCCCAGGATAATTAAAGAAATGAAAAAGAGAATAAGCAAAACTCTAAAGAAGAAAAATACAAAACCATGGATTGTTGTGGATGCCCCCTTATTGCTTGAGACAAAAGCCAGGAAATTAGTGGATAAGATTGTCATTGTTACCTCACGAAAGAAAACTGTTATGCAGAGGTTGAAGAGAAGATTTACTAAAAGCAGAATAGAAAGGATTTTAAAGCGTCAAATGCCCCTTAAGAAGAAGCTAAGGTATGCCAATTTTGTGATTGATAACAATAAGGACCTTAAACATCTGGAAAAGCAGGTTAAAAAGATAATAGGTAAATTAAGGTAAAATTATTTTATTTTTATAGTGGAGCGTTTATTTTTTTAAAAGTATTTTATTGTTAAAAGGAGACCAGTACAATACAGAAGAAATGATTGCACAAATAATTGATAAAGTGGATGTGAACCAATAATTAATGTACTTGTCAACAATTTTCAATACTAAAAATTATTAAACAAAATTAAAAAATCAAAAATTAATTAAAAACAAGAAAAAATAAAATATTAAAAAATTAAAATGAGAATTGCAGTCTATCCAGGAACTTTTGATCCAGTAACTAACGGGCACATTGATATTATTGAAAGGGCCTTGAAATTATTTGACAAACTATATGTTCTAGTCGGCAACAACCCTAATAAAGAATCAACATTTACAGCAAAAGAAAGGGTTGATATGCTCAAAAGCGCTTTGAAAAAACATAATCACAAAATACAGGTTGAATTCTTTGACGGCTTATTGCTGAATTATGTCAGGAAGAAAAAATCCAATGTTATTGTAAGGGGCTTGAGGGCAATCTCTGATTTTGAATTTGAATTCCAAAGAGCGCAGTTCAACAGGGAGTTTGCAAAGGATATAGAAACAATATTTATCATGACAAAAGATGATTATGCTTTCTTAAGCTCAAGCATAATAAAAGAAATAGCAATGTTTCATGGCTCTGTGAAGGGATTCGTGCCTGAAAATGTTGAAAAGAAACTGAAAGAAAAGTTTAAGAAATAATCACTGATAAAATTTGCTGAAATCCTCTTCATGCAATCTTTTTCTTGGCTGCTTTTCGCTGATTGTTTTTTGCTTTACAAGTCTAGCTGTATAGCCTGCAATAATGTTTCTAAGTTTTGGAGAAGAAACAGTAGTGTATTTTTGAACAAGCTCCTTGTTCTTGTCAAAATCTGGAGTGAATTCCTGGCCGTGCTCTTTAATGAGTTTTTTAGCGATACTCTTGACCAGCATTGTTTTTATTCGTCCCATTATTTTCACTCAAGTTTTGTCTGGTCAAAGGCCTTTACAGAACTATCTTTCCTATTTGTGCCGGGCATCGGCTTCTTGATTGCTATAGGAATTACTCCCTGTTCGAATTCGCGTTTTGCAATTTCAACTGTATTAAAGCCTATATTATGAAGCTCTTCTTCAGTTAGCTTGATCATAAATGGCGCACCCATAGAAATCTGCAATGCTCTTGCACCAATAATTCTAGCCTGTTCGTACTTTGTGTATTCTTTCATTTTAACTAATCATCATCGTTGTCTGGATTATCTTCCCAATCATCGCCATTGTCATCAAAAATCACGATTTATCACACCCCTAAAATTAGTGTACTTCATCATCATTATCAACAAAATTTTCACCGCATGAAGGGCATTCAGGTTCGCCCTCTTCCAGTATGGTGCCACAACTTGGACACTCTCTTTGATCATCATATTCCATTTCATCACCTTTCTTAGATCAAGTCCATATTGCGGCGATAGCGTGCTCGACTTGAGATACAACGATGATATTTAAATTTATCTGAAATTTATAGGTATTTTTGCTTTATTTATAAGTTAGAAAATTTTAATTTGTGTTTTCTGGCGTTAATGCGCATCCGCTTAACTGGCTTAATTGTAATATTGATAATTGACCTTCCACTCTTTCACCGCTTGGGAATTCCCATGTTGGATATGTATTTATATTCTCGTCAATGCATATCTGCGTTTCGCCTGCCCTACCAGGCAATGAGCATTCAATGTAATTCACATGCTCAAAACTATCCCCGAAAAGGCTCTTTTGACTGGCGCAGTGCGGACACCAATAAGCTCCAAAGAATTTCACATCTTTATCAGTCAAGCATTGCGCAAAAGAATCAAGATTGACATTAGATTGAGGAGCTCTGCATCCTGCAATGACGAATATCAACAAAAAAGAGGATACAATTAAAAGATTTTTTAGCTTCATAGACTGCGAAAAATTTTATTATTTTTAAATGTGACGATTAGTTAAGGATCATTTAAGAGTATAATAAACCCTTCTTCTTTCTTTGCCTTTGTTCTCTGCTTTGATGAATTCTATTGTTCCGATCTCAGAAAGTTGCTTGACATGAGTGCCGCCATCTGCCTGCAGATCAACATCAGGTATTTCTACAATTCTTAGCTGCTTTACATCCGGGGGCAAAGCGCCTGCCAGTTTTACAACACCTGGAATTTTCATTGCTTCTTCCTTGCTTAAGTAATAAGTTTTTATTTCAATATTCTTTTTTATAATTTCATTTGCCTGGTTGATGTAATCTAACATTTTTTCTCGATCAAAATCCACCATGTTGTAGTCTATTCTTGTTTTTTCCAGGTCAATCTGGTTTCCTGTGATTAAAACTCCGTCTTGCTTGTTGAACACTGAAGTTAAAACATGTGATGCTGTGTGCATTCTCATGAATTTATAACGCCTTTCCCAATCAATTTTTCCTTGAACTTTGTCTCCTGGTTTTAATCCTGGTTTTGAAACTTCATGGCTTATTTTGCCAGAGAACTTGCCAACATAAACAACAGGGTATTCTTCTCCATTGCAGACCATAACACCTGTGTCGTGAGGCTGGCCTCCGCCGCTTGGATAGAAAGCGCTTTTGTCAAGAACTACGAATTTATCATCTTTAACGCTTTCAACAGTAGCTTCAAATTCTTTTAAGTAAGAGTCATCCATGTATAGTGCGTTTTGCATAATAAAAAAAAGAAAAAATATCGGAAATTTAAGGTTTCCGATTAAGCTAGGGAATTAATCCTTAGCTAATGATTGAATTGATTTCAGTGCTACTACTATGGCAGCTGGTGCTACGAATACTGCAATCTTCTCAACAATATTCTGCAAATATCCACCAATCACTGGAATTAGTGAAAGGCTTGCACCAGCAATTCCTGTTGTCAGTAAAGCTACTGCAGCTACCAGGAAAGGTGTTGTTTCTTTCTCAGTGACGTTTAATAGACCGACAATCAATCCTAATACTACAAGCAATAGAACTAACCAGCCTGCTACTGAAGCTTTGACTGGAAACAAGCCGATAACAACAGCAATTACAATACCTACCAAGAATGCCCATTCTCCCATCTTGCTTCCCATCTTTTTCACCTCCTTAGGTTTTTAATTATCACTTATTGGAGCACTTCTATTTAAAATTTTGCATTACAGAAGAGCATATTCTGGGTTATTTTGGCCTAAGTGCCTATATATTAATCACCAATTTCAAAATTAAGCTATTTTATCAAATTGGCGGTTTAAGCGATTATAATGCTATTTCTTTGGACCAATTAAGATTGAATCTAACTTCTATCATCACTTGAGTATAGTAGCCTTAAAGCTCGATGACCTAAAAAAGGCTATTTTTGCTTGTTTTGACTAAACTAAGGCCAAATAATCCTTTTTCAAAAGAAAATATTTCCGAAAGTTTTAAATAGAGGACTTGACAATTTAGGTATTCTAAGTGCTTACGCATTTGGAGGTGAAACGAATGGAAAAGCAAATAGGTCATTATGCATTCATAATCGGAGTAATCATTGCTGTAGTACTTGGTTTAGCTGCTAGTCAACTACCAGGAACAGCAGGAGCATGGTTAGCATCAGTGCTAGTTGTGCTAGGTCTAGTTGTAGGTTTCCTGAATGTATCAGGAAAAGAGACCAAGGAATTCCTATGGGTAACAGTTGCTTTAGTAGTTGTTGCCTTTGCAGGTAAATCTCAGATTGAATTATGGGCTAATGTTCAGCTAATAGGTTCATACCTAACAGGCGTCTTTAACAGCATCTTAGCATTTGTCGTACCGGCAAGTGTTATTGTAGCATTAAAGGATGTTTGGGCTCTTGCAAAAGGAGAACAGTAAGTGATTTTTTCTTTTTTTTATTTTTTTATATTAAACTATAAATAGTTAGATTAATTTCTATAGGTATATGAAGATACTGCCTGACATTGAGGTTATTGATTTAGCATTATATATTGATTCTACTATAGTCATTGCTGATGTCCACATTGGCTATGAGGAAGTGCTGAACAAGCAAGGTGTGTTAGTCCCTAGAGTGCAGCTTGAGGACATGGTTAAAAGGATTGGGGAGGTATTTGATTGCTTGAAAGGCAGGAAGATTGAAAGGATTGTGATCAATGGTGACTTAAAGCATGAGTTTGGCACCATATCTGAGCAGGAATGGCGAAATACACTAAAGTTTCTTGACTTTTTGTCTAAGCATTGCAATGAGGTTATTTTGATCAAAGGCAACCATGATACTATACTGGGGCCAATAGCCAAGAAAAGGGATGTTAAAGTAATGGATTTTTGTATTATTGAGCCCAGTACATTAGAAAAAAATACAATAAATAAAATTTCAAACCTCAAATCAAAAAAATCAATAAAAGAAACTTTAATTAAAAATACATTAAAAAATAAAAAATTAACAAAAAAATCAAAAAATAAAATACTTATAGCTCATGGTGATAAAGTTCCTGATAAATCGGTGTTGAATGATGTTTCTACCATTATCATCGGGCATGAACACCCTGCTGTTTCAATCAGAGAAGGCCCAAGAATTGAGAAATATAAATGTTTTTTAGTGGGAAAGTATAAACGTAAAAATTTGATTGTTCAACCTTCGTTCAATACGATGATTGAAGGCACAGATATCCTGAAAGATGAGATATTGAGCCCATTTCTAAAGCAAAACTTGGATAATTTTGAAGTTTTTGTCGTCGAGGATAAAGTTTATGGGTTTGGGAAATTGAAGAATTTAATGAAGGATTAAGATTTATACAACTTTCCCAACAAATCTGATTTTGTGATTAAACCAACTAATTTTCCTTCTTCAGAAACAGCAACCATAGGGAAATGCTTCAATAAGTTTGAAACAACCTGGATTGATGTTGCTTTTGAGACGATTGGAGGGGAATCCTGCATGACATCTTTGACTTGTGTGGCTTTTGAATTTAGTAAAGCATCTAAAATAGTTGATTCTGAAACTAAGCCAACTAATTTGTGGTTATCAATAACCGGCAATTGCGAAATTTGGTATTTTTTCATCTTGGTAATAGATTCCTTTATTGAATCGCTTGAGTTTACGCTTACTATTCTAGTTGTCATCAATTTTTCTGCCTTGATCTCTTCCTTTTTCTCAAGATCACTTAAAGCAGCAAAAATCTTTTGTGTTTTTGTGTAAGTTGGGTCAATCCTTCCTGACTCAATCTTTGCAATGAGTGACTGAGAAACATTTGATCTGTTAGCCAGCTCTGTCTGTGTCAGTCCAAGTTTTTTTCTGATTTTTTTGATTTCTTCCAATTCGTAAGTCATAATTAATAGTAGTAATTAACCCATATATAAATTATTCCTTTTGGAATAATTCTGGCACAAAGTTTTTAAAAGAGGTAAGAAATTATATTGCTAAATGAATAATATATGTTTGAGGTGGGAAAATGAAAACTAATGGAACTCATTTCTTTACATCAGAAAGTGTCACTGAAGGGCATCCCGACAAAATAGCGGATCAAATCTCAGATGGCATCTACGATGAAATGTTAAAACAGGACTTAAAAATTGATCCTAACATAGATACACATGCTGGCATCGAAGTTTTTTGTACAACCGGCTTAGTTTTAGTTGGCGGAGAAGCCAAAACTAAATCTTATGTCAGCATCCAAGAACTTGTCAGAAAAATACTAAAAAATATTGGCTATGACAAGTCAGAATATGGTTTTTGCTGTGATGACATTGGTGTCATAACTACGATACATGAACAATCCCCGGATATTGCTCAAGGTGTGGAAGAAAGCAAAGGGGAATTCAAAGAACAAGGTGCTGGTGACCAAGGTTTAATGTTTGGTTATGCAAGTAACGAGACTCCAGAGCTAATGCCTTTGCCAATAATGTTAGCCCATAAACTTACTATGAAGCTGGCAGCAGTGAGAAAATCAAAAGAGTTGCCTTATTTAAGACCCGATGGCAAATCTCAAGTGACTGTTGAATATGAAAATGGCAAAGCAAAAAGAGCGGAAGCAATTGTAATTGCAGCTCACCATTCTGCTGATGTAAGTATGGAACAATTAAGAACAGATATTAAAGAGAAAGTCATAATGCCTGTTTGCAGAGATTGGATAGATGAAAACACTAAATTTTTTATTAATTCTACAGGTCGCTTTATTTTAGGTGGACCGCCAGCTGATGCTGGTCTGACTGGCAGAAAAATCATTGTAGACACATACGGCGGAGTTGGTGCTCATGGAGGAGGTGCATTTTCTGGAAAATGCATCACAAAGGTTGATCGCAGCGCTTCTTATTATGCCCGCTATGCAGCTAAAAATATTGTAGCTGCTGGTTTGGCTGATCAGTGTGAAATCCAGGTTGCATATTCAATAGGAGTTGCACAACCACTTGGTATTTTTCTGAACACATTCAACACAAATAAAATTCCTGAAGAAAAAATACTTGAGCTGGTGAAAAAGCACTTTGACTTCAGGCCAAAGTCAATCATTGAACAACTTAATTTAAGAAGACCTATCTACAGAAAAACAGCTGCTTACGGCCATTTCGGAAGAGACGATCCTGATTTTACATGGGAAAAAACTGATATGGCTCAGACTCTAAAAATAGAAGCAGGCTTGTCAAAGCCGATGAAGGCTGAGAGTAAGGTAATCCATTAGTGGTATATTTTTCTTTATTTGTTCCAAAAACTTTAAATAGTTCTATAATTGTGTAATTATAACAAAAATGGGCATTTTTTCAAAAATATTCAAATCTCGGAAATCCAAGATTTCCGATGACGATCAAAAACCACAGGGGTTTTTGACGAAAAAGAGTGAAAAGCTTACTCCTGAGCAGCTGGATGAGATAGAGAAGAAAGTGCAGGAAGCCAGGAAATATTTTGACGAACAGGAAAAGGGAGACAAGAAATACTCAAAAAAGGAAAAAACTGTTTCTAAACTGCAAAAGCATATTGAGAAAAAGATTGTAGAAGGCAAAGTAGAAGGAAAGCAAAATGAAGTTCTGATTCAAAGGGAAATAACTCACAATGCTATCAAAAAATCAGAGCATGTGGTCAAGGATCGTGTCCACGAATTTGTGCAGACTGGAATACCTGGGTTTGACCAGCTTCTGGACAAAGGGATTCCAAAAGGAACTGCGACATTGCTGTGCGGCGGTCCAGGATCCGGAAAGACAATTTTTGGCCTTGAAACACTACATCATGCGGCAAATAGGGGAGAAAAATGCATCTACATGACTTTTGAGGAAAATGAAGAAAAGCTAAGGCACCATATGGAAGATTTCGGATGGGATGCAAAAAAACTTGAAGAAGAAGGGAAATTACTGATCAAGAAGTATGACGCATTCTCAATCACAAGAAGTGTAGAAGCATTATTAGAAAAAGCCAAAGGCGAGTTATTGATTGATGTAAGCATTTTGGTGGGGCTATATTGGCGTATTTGATTGCCTGGATGGTTGTTCCGGAAGAAAGATAGATTAAATGAAATTCTAAACCTTGGGTTCCTGCTGGCTGCAGCAATATACCCACCAAAATGCTTATATTGAGGTAAATTATTCTTATTTTATGGTTCGTGTATTATCTACTAAAGAATTTGACACTTGGGAAAGATTTCTTCCAAAAGAGTATCAACAGCAAATAGAAAATATAATTGAGCAGTTAAAGAAGACCACTAATGTCGGTAAGCCCCTAGGTTATCCTTTCTTCAGAGAAAAGAAGATGGGCAAATATCGTATTTATTTTCTCGTTTACGAAGATATTCAGGTTGTATTATTAATAACAATATCCGATAAAAAAGCACAGCAAGAAACAATTGATAAAATTAAGAACCATCTGGATTATTATAAAGATCTAATCAAGAAAAATCTTTAGCGTTCTCTTAGTCTTCCTTTTGCTGCGTCTTCAAGGCCGCGTTTTATACTAAGTGATAGCTCTTCCAGCTTTTTTAAGCGTTCATATTCTTCTTTTGGTATTGTTACTGTTTCCATATGGGCTTTAATGATAACTCAATATATAAAACTTACTGTTTTAAGAAAGGTTCCTGTTGGCTCGCACAATGCAAAGTTCCAAGACCATAAACCATTTCCCTGCAGTTGATGCCGACAACTTTCCTTTGAGGAAATAGTCTTTGAAGGATTTCTAATGCAATTTCATCTTTTTCAGAGCCAAATATCGGGACAGCTACTGATTCATTGCCGATATAAAAATTAGCATGGCTTGCCGGCAATCTGGTATCATCAATTACAACTGGATCTGGCATTGGTAATTTAACAATTTTCAATGAATTTCCTTCTTCATCTTTCATTTTTGTCAATAATTCATAATTTTCTTTCAAAACTGCATGATTTTTGTCGTTTTGATTGTCTTCAACGCAGCAGACAACTGTATTTTTATTCACGAATCTTGCGATGTCATCGATATGTCCATCTGTGTCATCTCCCTCAATTCCATTCTTTAGCCATAAAATGTTTGATACATTTAGGTAATTTTTCAAATTGTTTTCAATTTCTTCTTTGCTTAGAGCCGGATTCCTGTTTTTATTCAAAAGACACTGCTCTGTTGTCAGCAATGTCCCTGTTCCGTTAACTTCGATAGAACCGCCTTCTAAGACAATTCCAGGCTCAAAAAAAGGTATTTTGATTATTTCTTTTAGTTTATATGGGATGATGTTATCTTCCTTTAAATCATCGTATTTGTTGCCCCAGGCATTGAAAATCCATTTTACCATTGCTTTTTCTTTATTATCAACAACGAATATTGGCCCATAATCCCTAATCCAGGCATCAACATTCTTTATTTGATAGAATTCAATTTGAGAAAGATCAACATTGCTTAATTTACCCTTTACTTTTTCTTCACTTTCTTTGTCATTTACTAAAATCTTAACTTTTTGACCGGTATGAATTGCTTTAACAAACTCAATAAATGAGTTTTCAATTTTTTCAAGCATATCTGGCCAGGTTTCCTCATTATGAGGCCATGCTATCCATAATGCTTCCTGCTTTTCAAACTCTGCAGGCATTCTAAAATTGAGCTGTTTTGGTGTTGTGCTATTAGAATTCTTCATTTTACACATTTATTTGTTCATCAAATCTCCATAACTCCCAACTTGCCTATTCTTTAAAAATCTCCATCCTTCTCGGGATTCTTGGATTTTGTCTAAATCAAGATCAACAACTAAGACTTCTTCGTTTGAATTGCTGGCTCTGTTAACGACTTCTCCATAAGGATCTGCGACAAAAGAGCTACCCCAAAAATCCAAATCATTTTCTTTGCCGACTCTGTTGACTGCAGCAACATAGATTCCATTCATTGAAGCATGAGCGCACATTGCATTTTCCCATCTTTTGGCAGAAAAAGGCTCATTTTCCCTGAAATCTTCTAACCAACCAATTGCTGTAGGATAGAAAATAATTTGAGCACCCTTAAGGGCATTAATTCTGGCTGGTTCAGGATACCATTGGTCATAACATATCAATGGAGCGATTGTGGCATTAGGGACCTTGGCTTGAACATAGCCAAGATCTCCAGAAGAGAAATAAAACTGCTCAAAGTATTTTTCATCGTGAGGTATGTGGATTTTCCTGTATTTTGCAATTGTTTTTCCTTCCGGATCAAAAATAAGGGAAGTGTTGTAATATTTGTCATTTTCCGCTTTTTCAAATAATGATCCGCCAACTAAAGTAATTTTATTGGTTTTTGCAGCATCAGAAAGAAAATTGGTTATTTTGCCGGGTATTTTTTCAGCAAGTGCAAATAATTCTTTGTCTTCTTTTTGTCCGAGATATTGCATAGCAAATAATTCCTGAAGGCATATTATTGTTGCACCTTTTTTAGCTGCTTCGTTAATATATTTGGAAGTCTTATCGAAGTTTTCCCGAAGTTCGCTGCTTGATTCAGTCTGAACCAAACCAATTTTTATCTTATTTTGTGAATTCATTATAGAATTGGTTATTGGCAAGAGAATAAAAGATTTTCTGTTATGGATAATTATTTAGTAATTTGAAGTTTTAATCCGTTCGCAGCTTCGCTGCTCACAATATCTTGTGCTCGGCTCGCTTCTTTCTGCCATTGAAGCTCGCCTCGCCTATTTATTCAATAATTATTGAATCAATCCGAGGCGAAAATTAGTGGCAAGACAATTTTCGCCGAGACTAGATATTGTTGCGAAGCAACGGATTGAAAATTAACTTTAGAAATCTAACAAAACAATCAAGCCTTTAACATTATCTTCTGGGGTATTTTTGGCGGGAAATCCAAGCCCCTTTTGAGAATATTTGTCTTGAATTTTTTTGCTCCAAACGCGCCAACAAGATATTTTATTGCTTTATCAGTATTAAATGACCTGCAGGAAAATATGTCCATAAATACATAATCCTGGTCAGGGAAAGTGTGTATGCTGATATGGCTTTCTGCTATCATGACAAAACCGGACATTCCTTCTGTCCCGCTTGCGAATTTATCGAGCCATTTAGCTACATAAGGAAGAGTCATCTTAGTCATACCTATCCTATCAGGCAATTTATTTAGAATATCATACACCAAAGAGTATGATGCAAGCTTTCGCTTGTCACACCCAGATGCATCAATTGTAACATGCAATCCGAATTCACTCATTTTGATTTTGCTGTTTGAACCCTCTTTTTATTAAATTAAAAATTAAGAAACTAGTATTTAAATGTTTTCTTTTTTTATTTTTCTCGACGACAGATTTTTCGAAAAAAGGCGATTTTTTAACATTTTTGGGGGTCTGAAATTTTGAAATTTTTATTTCTCATCGATAAAAAATTTGAGGATTTTGACAAAAATTAACGGTTTTTTATGCTTTTTTTGTAATTTTTGGCTTTTCATGATAATTTTTTAAATTTATAATTTTTTATTTGTAATTATTCTATTTATGTGACTTTCTATGCTTCCCTCTCATTTTTGACACGTCCATTTCGCAAAAATAACAATAGAATTCATCTTCTGTCAATACTCTTCCACAATTAGGGCATTTTTCTGAATGGTGTGTCATTTTAAGCCATTGGGACGAAACCTTGCAATAGCATGAAAAGGAAGGCAACAGCAACGATGGATCCATAAATCATTTTGTTCCATCTTATTATTTTTGCGCCGTCAAACAGCCAAAAAGGGATCATGTTGAACAAAGCCAGCCATGAATTAATCATGAACCCATAAAATGCTATATCTTTAAATAAGTTTGGTAGCTGGAGAAATGCCAAGGCCAGAAATATTATTGCCAGAACTAAATTTACAATCGGGCCTGCAGCAGATATTTTTCCGTTTCTTGCTTTGTCAACCCTTCCGGAAATCATGACGGCGCCTGGAGCTGCCAGAATAAATCCAAAAAAAGACATGACAAGCGCAAGAATCAGCATATTATCAAATGATCTGAATTCAGCAAAGCATCCGTATCGCTGAGCCACAAATTTGTGGCCCAGTTCATGCAAAAGAAAACCTATACCTACTGTCAATGACGAAATTATGAATTTTGCGTAAAAGTCAGATGAAAAAATTGAGTCGCTCAATAAAATTGCAAAAGCCGCTGAAATTACGATCCATGCCTTTAGAATATCCTTGATCTCTTTTTCAGAGGTACTAATACTTCCAATCCTTATTTGTTTTTGGTAATACATTTTAGAACTAATTATACATCTACAAAAATCTTATGCTTCTCTGTGCCTTCTAATTCCTGCAAAATTCTCCTCAATACGCTTTTTTCAGGATCTGGCATTAAGTTTACCCTAGTTTTTAGATCAGAAAAACTTGCAAATGGCTTTTCTTCCCTTGTATCTATAATCTGCCACATATGCTTCTTGCCCAAGCCCGGCAATAATTCAAGCTGATGCATTCTTGTGCTCAATGGCTGCGCTTTGTTGAAGAAATCAACAAATCTTTTTTCATTCTTTTTGACTATGTCCTTAACTACGAACTCCAATTCAGATTTTGCTGTAGCTGTCAACTTCTCAACTGACATTTTGCCGATTATATGGTGTATCTTGTCTCTTTTGCCCTCTCCAATGTACACTTCCTCAAATGGCTGGAGATGAATTCCTTTTTTAGGGACCAGCTCAAGAAGTATGAAACGCTCCTTGCCTAAAGCTTGCGCTACCGGAGTCTTCATGTACATTGGCCTGTCATCATGCGAGTAGCCATTAGGCAGAAAGTCCAGCACAATTGCTGCTTCTTCCTTTGATCTTTCCATTCTTTCTGGTTCCATTTTCAAAGATTCCATTTTAAAGTGTAATTGTGGTAGTAAGGTTATGAAATTCCTTTTTAAACTTATTGTCTAGTCTGAATTTTTTCATTGAAATTACCTTTTCCTCCATTATCCTGAGCAGCTTTGACTTTTCAGCTATAATATGCATTATTTTTTTGTTAATCTTGATTTTAGCTGCTTTATTTCCCTTGAGTTTTTTGAAAAGCTCTTTTTCTTTGCTGTATGTATGCTCCAAATAAGACAAAAGCGCAAAAATCCTTGCAACCCAATGCGTAAATACCGGCTCTTTGATTAAATTTTTGCTCAATGCTTTTGGCGGGGGGAGTTTTGCCTCAAGGTGCTCAAGGAGAGACGATTCCTTTCTCAATATCGAATCAAAGTCCTTGAGCTCAATTTTTTCCTTGGCTGACACCTTTTTTTCTTTTCTGGAATATTCTTTAATGACTTTTTTGTCTAAAACCACAGCTTCCCCTATTAGCTTGTAAGCAGTAAACTCTAAAGCCTCTACTTCGTCTCTTGCAAGATCACTTTGCTGCTTTGGCTTTTTAGTTCTGTCTATGATCTTTAAATTTGAAAGCTTTAACTCCTGCAAAAATGTTGTTTCGAGGTAATAATTTATGCTTCTGAGCTTGTCTATTATCCTTCTTATGTTGTAAAGCCTGCCTTTAAGCGACTCAAATGTTTTTTTGTTGAATTTCTTTTTATTTATGGAAAATGACTTTGCAATGAGGTAGTGGAGATGATCAAGCAAGATATTCTTCTTTTTTTCAACTGATATGTCTCTCTTTGTTAATAACTTATCAATTGACTGTATTTTTGAGTATTTGTTGTTATTGAATCTCCTTGCCAGCAGATTGGATTCGGCAGCAAGTTTGTTATTTAATCTTAGATGATTTTTACTTATTACCACCCTCATTTTTAATGTATAGAGTTTTTTCTCTTTATAAACATTGTGCAAATGCCTATTTAAATCACTTTTTTTCTAAGAATTCGTTAATTGTATCAGCTATTTTCTTCATGGAATCATTGTTGATGGTAACTGTGTATCCTTGAAGAACCACTTTGAGTTCATTAACTGTTGTTGGCCCTACATCCAGAATTTTATGAATGTGCTGCTCTTTTAGTCTTGGTATGTTAAGTTTAACCAATTTATCATGCAGTTCATCTGCGTTTTTAATATCTGCAATTTGGTTTAGGTATTCTTCTGTTTTGTTAGCCCTGAAATTAAGTTCACCATCTCTTTTCTTTATTTTTTCTAGTTCTTTCTTTAGCTGATAGCTGTTAATTGGTGCTTCTGAAATAATTTGAGTGTCTCCCATGGTTAAGCCTTCTTTAAATGAACTGGATGAATGATTAGCATTTTTTCCTTATTAAAATCCTTGATTTTAACTTCGTAACATTTCCCTCTTTTGCCTTCTATAACCCCTGTCTTGCCCAGGAAAGGTGGATAATACATGCCTTTTTGCACAGCTGGTTCTACATCAAGGTAAACTCTGTCGCCAACATTAAATGACTGCAAGAACCTTGTAATGCTGATTTTCCCTTTAGTTCTCTTCTCCTTTTTGAACTTATATCTTGTTTTTCTCCTTATTCCGCCTAGTCTTTTAGCCATTTTACTATGAATTGAAATAATGGGTGTTATAAAAAGGTTTTGGTAAGATTGCATTGTTAAGTAAGCGGGAGCTATTTTAGCTAAAAAAATTATTTCTTCTTGATTTTTCTCACTCTGGGTTTATTCCAATCTATCGATGTACACACTCGTTTTATGGTTAACTCAAAATACTTCAAATCAAGAGGACAAGTTGAAATTAAAGAAGTTCTAACCAAGGTT
>NZDH01000013.1 GCA_002688775.1 Candidatus Woesearchaeota archaeon | reverse complement strand
ACAGAATCATTAAATTACGTGGCGCTTTAGGAGTAAAAGTTGATGTCCTAAATAGAGATTAAGTTTTCTTTTTTATAACACTTAGAGGGGTGGAATTTTCAAAATAAATAACTTCGTAGAAGACTAATTTTAGACGACAAAAATCAAAAGCGAGTCCCAAAAAGGTGATGAAAGTATTGAGTATAACTGTTTATATATAACATCCTTCAAATTCTTGGGATTTACGGCGTAATTCGGCTGAATTTTGAGGCCCATAACTCCATTTTTTATATCTATTCTGAAGTTGTAATTATTTCTTTTCTATATTGTCAATAACCACTGGACACTGGACATGGTGGGGTATTGTATATAAACTAAAAGTGTTACATTCAGTTAAGAGATAAGATGAATATTCCAGAATTAATTAGAAAAACAGGACTAAGAAGGGGCTTAAGTCCCAGAACTATCAAGACATATGATCATTGCGTTGGGACGTTTTTCAAAGAATGCAATAAAGAACCTAAAGAAGTTAAAAAGAAGGATGTAATAGATTTTTTGGACAAATTAATTGAAAAAAATTCTGCTGGAAGTACTTTAAATGTTTATCTTAATGCTTTGAATTTCTTTTACAGAGAAATATTAAATAGAAAATTAATGATTGGAATAAGATATTCTAAAACTCCGAAAAAATTACCGATAGTATTAACTAAAGATGAAATTAAAAAATTAATTTATTCAATATCAAATTCAAAACATAAACTAATAGTTAAATTAATGTATTCTACAGGATTAAGAGTAAGTGAATTGGTAAACTTAAAAGTCAAAGATTTGGAATTTGATAAAAATTATGGATGGGTTAGAAAGGGAAAAGGCAGCAAAGATAGATTGTTTATAATTGCTAATAATTTGAAAGAAGAATTAAAACATTTTATTTCAAATAAAGAAATAAATCATGAATCCTATTTATTTAAAGGATTTAAAAATCATCTTTCTGTGATGAGTGTTTATAGGATAATTAAGAGCGCTGCAAAATTATCTAAAATTCAAAAAAATGTTCATCCACATACTTTAAGGCATTCTTTTGCAACTCATTTAGTTGAAGATGGTTATGATGCGACTTCTGTCCAACCTCTTATGGGCCATAATAGTGTACAAACGACACTGATGTATTTACATATAGCTTCACCTTCAATGATTTCTGTTAAAAGTCCACTGGATAGTTTAACTTAACTCACTTTTACCAGCAAAACTGCTTCTTTTCACCATAAATAACCCAAATAATCAGTATACTTATAACTATATTAATATACGAAATCGCAACATTTAAATATAAGCTAATAGAACAAAGTCTAGACTTTTAAATAATTTTCAAAGAGGTGCAAATTAGTGAGAAAAATAGCTATATTCAATCAAAAAGGCGGTGTTGCAAAGACAACTACAGCTGTCAACCTGGCTGCAGGATTGTCAAGGAACAATAAAAAAGTAATTCTTATTGATCTTGACCCGCAAGGCGACATAAGTGTGTGCCACAAGACAGATGCAAAATACAATCTTTATCATTTTCTGATGGAAGATGCTGATTTAAGGGACTGCGTAAGCAAGTTAGGAAAAAATCTTGACATAATTCATTGCGATCACAAGATGGCTGATGCTGAAAGCCAAATCTCAAAAGAAAAAGACATAAACTTTCTGCAAAAAAAATTTTCAAAAAAACTTGATTATGATTACATCATACTTGACTGCCCGCCATCATGGAGATTTTTGACCAAGAGTGTGCTGGCATATGCGAGCGAAGTCATTATCCCTTCTTCAACTGATGTCTTGGGATTTGATTCGTTGCAGAAAACAGTAAAAAGGATAGTTGAATTCAATAAATCGAACAAAAACAAGGTACAGATCAGCACAATTCTTCCAACAATGTATGACAAAAGAAACAAGATATGCATCGAGATATTGTCCAAGATGAAAAAGGAATATTCGCTATTACTGGTTACAGATCCGATTAGAGTAAACTCGAAGCTTAAGGAAGCTCCAAAAGCAAAGATGTCAATATTCACTTATGACAAAAGGTCTTATGGTGCAGAGGATTACTGGAAATTTGTGAAATTAATCCTGGAGAATGAGCACATGTATGACTTGAATTTATCTCAACAGCAGAGGGATAAGGCGATCAAAGACTACTTCGTAAATGGAAAAAAGAGGGAGATGATGATAGCCGGAGATAAAGTTACATTTGGTTATAAGTTCATTACAAACATCAACAATACGATAAAATCTCATTTTATAGAACATTCAAGAAAACAAAAAAAGGCGCAAAACGCTTAATCCTTCAAAGCCATCTCAACTGCGCCTGAAAAAGCTTCTGACAAAGTAGGATGAGTATGTATTGTATCCTTTATATCTTCTAGTTTGATCCTGTTCTTGATTGCAAGCGTTGCTTCTGATACAAGATCTGATGCATGAGGTCCGATTGCGCAGAATCCTTTTAGGTAACCATCTTCATAATAGATCTTTACAAAGCCATCTGCTTCATCCATTGCCCTTGCTTTGCCATTTGCAGCAAACGGGAATGTTACGGATTTGAGATTTTCATTTCTTTCGCCAACAGATGAAATTTCTGGGATTGTGAATATTGCACTCGGGACAGTGGAATCATTAAATTCAGCATTTTGGCCCATTATGTTCTTTGCAGCAATGACTGCTTGGGCATAAGCGTAATGTGCAAGCATAATCTTGCAAGTTACATCCCCTATTGCATAAATGTTTGGAACAGATGTCTGCATTTTTTTGTTAATATCGATGCCCTTTGAATATTTTATTCCTAATTTATCCAGTTCTGCCTTATCGATATTAGGATCCATGCCAATTGAGACAAGGATATTATCTGCCTGAATGCTTTTTTCTTTTTTATTCTGCTCAAATTTAATCTTATTCCCTTCCAGATTGATTATCTTTGCTTCTGTAAAAATATCTATATTCTGCCTTTGCATCAAGGTAGTCAAGAGCGATGAAACATCTTTGTCTTCTACAGAAGCAATTCTTTTCAGCATCTCGATAATTGTAACTTTTACACCAAGGCTTGCAAAAATCAAGGCAAATTCGCAACCAATATATCCGCCCCCAATAATGATCAGGGATGATGGCATTTCCTTTAATTCAAGAATTTGTGATGAATTCAATACAAACTTGTTATTGGGAATTCCATTTAAAGATCTAGGTGATGCTCCGGCTGCAATAACTATGTTCTTAGCTTTTATTTCTTTGTCTCCAACCACTACTGTGTTTTTGTCTTTTATTTTAGCAAAACCTTTTATGATTTCAACTTTGTTGTCATCCATAATTTTCTTGATCCCGGCTGAAATTAACCTGACAACTTTGTTTTTTCTCTCCATAAAGGCTTTAAAATCTACAGAAACATTTGGGATTATAAATCCAAACTTTGATGCTTTTTTTAATTCTGAGAATAAAGTTGCAGAAGCATGCAATGTTTTTGTCGGAATGCACCCATGATTAGTGCATGTTCCTCCCAGCTTATCCTTTTCTATAATTGCCGCCTTTCCGCCTAATTCAGAGACAATTCTGGCACATTCATATCCTGCAGGTCCTGACCCGATTATAACAGCATCATGCATAAAACAATTAGAAATTTAAGGTATTTATAAGTTTTTCAGTCTTTGTTGCATCATTCTTTGACAAATTCCAAGAATCTGTTGAGTATTTTTCATGGCTTAATTTATTCGCTAGTTTCAATTCTTCATGAGTTAAGGGGTCATTATAATATTGCATATTAAAATTTCTTTGAAAGCCAAGTATTACTGCAGCTGCTAATTCCTTGTATGATATATCTTTATTTAATTCTTTTTTTATTGATGTTATTCTTTTTTTTAAGCTTTCTGTATTGTCTATAATTTGGCTTGATTTGAATAAAGATGCATTTTTTTCATAATCAAAATCGATCAATAGCGATCCATGCTGGAGAATCATGCCGTTCAGTCTTCTTTGGGCTGATCCGGAAATTTTCTTGTTGTTTACCAGAAGCTCGTACCAATTCGAGCTGTTAAAACATATCGGTGTAGAGATTTTCTCCGGCTGTTTTTTTAATTCCGCCTTTATACCAATGATCCCAAATGCATTTACAAGAGCTTTAGCAATGATCCTATAGGATTCTGCGATACTTTGTGGCAAAGATAAAGAATCTTGCGGCAAAATAAAGCTATAAGTTAGCTCTTTATCGTGCAATATCGCTTTTCCACCAGTTATTCTTCTTACAATTGGGATCTTATATCGCTTACTTTTGTTGATATTAATCTCATTATTTGCATCCTGGTTGTACCCAATTGAGATTGATGGCTGCCATTGATATAATCTTAATGTTGGAATTTGGCAATGTGTTAAAATGGCTTCATCTATTGCCATGTTGGTAAATGCACTGTTTTTTCCTGTATGAATAACTCTAAATTCCATTTTACTTTATTATTGCGTTTAATTTATCTGCACGATAAGAGCTTCTTACTAATGGGCCTGATTCAACATGCTTAAATCCAAGTTTATAGCCGATTTCTTTAAGCTCTTTGAATTCATCGGGAGTATAGTACCTTTCTATTTTTGCATGCTTCATCGATGGCTGCAAATATTGGCCTAAGGTTAAGAAGTCTACATCATTGTCTCTTAAGTCTTGCATTGTTTCCTTGATCTCTTGCAAAGTTTCATCAAAGCCAACAATAATGCTGGACTTAGTCGGCATATTTGGGTCAATTTCTTTTACTTTCTTCAATAATTCCAAGGAAACATCATAATTGCCGCCTGGCCTTACTTTTGCAAAAACCCGTCGAACAGCTTCAATATTATGTGCCAGTACATCAGGCTTTGCGCTGATTACAGCTTTCAAAGCACCAATATTTAGCTTTCCTTCAACCAGAATTTGTCCAGTCATTTCTTTGAAGTCAGGTATCAATAATTCAACAGAACAATTCTGTGCTTGCTTTTTGATTTCCCTCACGGTTTCTGCATATATAAGTGCCCCGCCATCTTTTAAATCATCCCTTGTAACAGACGTGATGACAACATACTTAAGATTGAGTTTTTTTACTGCATCAGCCACTAACTTGGGTTCATGCGTATTTAATTGACCTGGTTTTCCAGTCTTAACATTGCAATAGCTGCACCATCTTGTGCAAGTATCACCAAGTATCAGGAAAGTTGCTGTTCCATGACTCCAACATTCTGATAAATTCGGGCATTTGGCTTCTTCACAAATTGTGTGCAAGCGATTAGTTTTTACAAGATTCCTGACTTTAATAAAAGTCTCTCCAGAAGGAATTCTAATCTTCAACCAATCAGGATGCTTCCTCCTCTTTTGTGTTTCAGTTATCATGTTAATTATTTGATTATGTTAAGTAAGGTATACATTGAGAAAAAATCCAGCCAACCATGGCTTCGACGGTTTTCTCGCTTTGCTCGAAAACCTACTCGCCACCCCGGATGGGGCATCCCCCGGCTCGTCTCGCCACGGCTGGATTTTTTCTTTCTAAAAAATTCCAACAAGGATGAAAACTGAGTGCAGAGGAAAAATCCATACAAAGTATGGATTTTTCTTTTGCGAATAGGCTTTTCATCAAGAAAAGCCGTGTTTGAATCCATTGTTGTTGGAATTTTTTGTTAAATTAAAAGATTAAAAACATTTATTGCGGTATGATTATCTTATCCTCGAATTTTAAGACTGGTTTTCTTGCTGCAAGGACATTATCCAGCTTTGAAACAGGAGTTGCTAAAGGGGCTGCCTTTACCGTTTCAGGCTCCTTTTCTGATTCTTCCTTGATTTTCATCATTATCTCTGCAAATCTGTCTAAAGTTTCCTTGCTTTCTGTTTCTGTAGGCTCGATCATTATTGCCCCATGTACTATAAGCGGAAAGTAAATTGTAGGTGCATGCACTCCAAAATCCAAAAGCCTTTTAGCCAAGTCATTAGTCGTTACGCCGTTACTTAGATTCTTGTCTGTCAGAATAAATTCATGCTGGCAGATTCTATTGAAAGGCACATGGTAATGCTTTTTCAATTTTGAAAGAAGGTAATTAGCATTTAGTACTGAGTTCTCTCCTACGGCCCTAATGCCTTCAAAACCGTTGGATCTTATGTAAGTGTATGCTCTTACCAAGATTCCAAAATTTCCATAGAATGCCCTTACCCTGCCAATTGAATCCGGCATGTTATAGTTTATCTTATATTTATTGTCAATAAATTCTATCTTTGGTCTTGGCAAGAATCTTGAAAGCTCTTTTGTTACTCCAACAGGGCCAGATCCTGGTCCGCCTCCGCCATGAGGTGTGGAGAATGTTTTGTGCAAATTAACATGCAGAATATCAATTCCAAAATCACCTGGCTTGGTGATGCCAACCATTGCATTTAGATTAGCACCATCCATGTAAACAAGGCTTCCATTTTGGTGCATTGCTTTTGTTATTTCAAGAATTTGAGTTTCAAACAAACCAAGAGTATTTGGGTTTGTAAGCATAATAGCTGCAACATCCTTGTTTAGCTTTGATTTTAGATCTTCAAGATCAATTTCTCCTTTGTCGTTGCTTTTTACTTCAACACTCTCAAACCCACACAAAGTGACAGAAGCTGGATTTGTGCCATGGGCTGAATCCGGAATCAAGATTTTGCTTCTTTTTTCATTAATACCTTCAAAATATTTTTTCACAATCATCATTCCTGTTAGTTCTCCATGCGAGCCTGCTGCTGGCTGTAAAGTAAATTGATCCATTCCTGTGATTTCCATTAAATATTGCTCTAATTCATACATTATTTGCAGAGCACCCTGAGAAAGATTTTCAGGTGTATAAGGGTGGAGCTGTGCAAATCCATTTAATCTTGCAGAATCCTCATTAATTTTTGGATTGTATTTCATTGTGCAGCTTCCTAGAGGATAAAATCCATTGTCTACTCCAAAATTCCTTCTTGATAATGCTGTGTAGTGCCTTATAATATCAACTTCACTCACTTCAGGCAGTTCTAATTCCCCTCTCAAAAGATCTTGCGGCAGCAGATTTTCCTGCTCAGGAACATCTAATTCAGGAAACTGCACTGCTTTCCTTCCTTTTTTGCTAATTTCAAATATTAATTTCATTTTTTGGTTTGAAATTTGTTTTTGTTGAATTTAATTTTTCAATCCGTTCGCGACTTCGTCGCTCACAATAGTTTGTGCTCGCCCTCGCTGTTCTGCCACATCGCTCGGGCTCACCCATTCATTGCAATAACTAACTAATTTATCGATTTGTTCTTTAGAGTGCATTTCAGTTATGCAAATGAGCATACAATTTTGCAATTCTGGATAAAATTTTCCTAAATCTAGACCAGGAATAATATCATTTTTAATTAATATATCATTAACCTTATCAATATCATTAACTTTAACTACGAATTCATTGTAGAATGGAGCTGTAAAAAGCAGTTTGCCAGTATTTTTTAATTTATTTGCAGCATAATGGGCTTTTTGCAAATTATGCAGGGATGAAGTCTTTAGTTCTTTTCCCAGTGTTGCTAAAGTAATTGTAACTGCCAGGGCATTCAAGGCTTGGTTTGTGCATATGTTAGATGTGGCTTTTTCTCTTCTGATGTGCTGTTCTCTTGCCTGCAGAGTTAGCACAAAACCCCTTCTTCCCTCGCTGTCTAATGTTTGTCCAGCTAATCTTCCCGGAATTTGCCTCATGAATTCTTTTTTTGTTGCCATAAATCCAACATAAGGCCCGCCAAAGCTCAATGCATTTCCAAAAGAGTGGCCTTCACCTACAACAATGTCTGCATCAAAACTGCCCGGACTTTTTAGTATGCCTAATGATGTCGGTTCATTTACGCTTACAACAAGCAAAGCATTGTTTTCATGTGCAAATTTTGAAATTTTGTCCAGATCTTCAATGCTTCCAAGGAAATTGGGTTGTTGGACTATAATTGCTGCAAAATCTTTATGAGGTCCAATACTAGTTTGTCCATCATAGTAGCCTAGCTCTACCAACTCAATAGAATTCGCATTTGTATATGTTTTGACAACTTCCCTATGCTCAGGATGAACTGTTTTTGAAATCAAAATTTTATCTTTTCTCTTGATTCTGCAGGCCATGATTGCAGCTTCGGCCAAAGCGCTGCTATTGTCATACATTGATGCATTTGCAACATCCATTCCAGTTAAATTGCATATCATTGTCTGGTATTCAAAAATAGCCTGTAACATTCCCTGGCTTATTTCTGGTTGGTATGGTGTGTAGGCAGTAAAGAATTCCCCCCTTAACAAAAGATGATTAACTACAGTTGGAATGAAATGATTATAAGCTCCCGCCCCTAGGAAAGAAACCATAGTTTTGTTTTTATTGGCAATATTTTCCATCAATCTTTTAACTTCAATTTCTGATAAAGCACCAGGAATATTGAGATTATCTTTTATGATTAAATTTTGAGGTATATCCATAAAAAGGTCCAGGATATTTTTAACGCCTATACTTTCGAGCATCTGCTCTTTTTGCTCTTCTGTATTTGGGATATAATGCATTTTATTCTTTTAAACCCTCCAGATATTTTTTATAATTCTCAGAATCCATCAGATTGTTTAATTCGTCATTGTTAACGACTTTTAATTTTGCAATCCACCCATTTTCATAGGGATCTTGATTGATATTTTCGGGTTTTTCGCTTAATTCGCTGTTGACTTCAGCGACTTCCCCTGATATTGGTGCAAAGACATCTGATACAGATTTTACTGATTCAACAATGCATAATGGCTTTAATTGCTCGACTTTTTTCCCTTTTTCCGGCAACTCAACAAAGACAATATCTGTTAAAGCGTGTTGCGCGTAATCTGTAATACCTATTATGGCTGTGTCATTTTCAAGTTTAACCCATTCGTGCTCTTTTGTGTATCTTAAGTTGTCAGGAATATTTCCAATAAATTTCATTATTTTCCACCCCTAAAATTGTATATTGGTCTTTTAACTATGACTGCTTTATATGGTTTTCCCCTGATAGAGATATTTATATTATTACCAACTATGCCCATATCGGATTTTATAAATCCCATTCCAATTCCTTTCTTAAATAAAGGCGAGAAAGTTCCTGAACTTACAAATCCAACCTTTTCGTTGTTTGAAATTATATCATAATTTTCCCTAGGTATTGACTTTTCTATCATCTCAAAGCAAATCAACTTTTTTTCTGTTCCGTTGGCTTTTTGCTTTTCCAGAACTTGTTTTCCGATAAAATCTTTGTTCAATTTTACAACAAAATCAAGACCTGCTTCAATCGGTGTTAGGCTTTCATTAATCTCATGGCCATAAAGACTATAGCAAGATTCGATCCTTAAAGTATCACGTGCTCCAAGCCCGCATGCCTTGATACCAAATTCATTTCCGGCTTCCAGAATTTTGTTCCACACCAAAACTGCATCTTTTGGATTAAAGTATATTTCAAAGCCATCTTCACCAGTGTAACCTGTTCTTGATGTTAGAATTCTTTCATCAAAATCATTAAATTTGATTAACTCGCATCTGAATCGCTTAATTTTATTTAAATCGAAAATTGTTAGTTTTTGCAGGGTTTCCTGCGCTTTAGGGCCTTGAATATCGATCTTGGCTACTTCATCACTTACATTTTTTAATTTAATGCCATCAAATTTATGTTTTTCCAGCCAATTGAAATCTTTTTCAATAGTCGATGCATTAACAACAACTAAGAATATGCTGTTGCCCAAATTATATATGAAAAGGTCATCAATGACAGTGCCATTTTCATAGCATAAGCAGTTATAGCATGCCTGATTTACATCTAATGTTGATATGTCGTTAGTAACCATTTTTTGCAAGAACTCTAAAGAGTTCGGACCAGAGACAAGAAATTCACCCATGTGGCATATATCAAACAGTCCAACCTTCGTTCTTGTGGTCATATGCTCATCAATAACATTAGTATATTGGACAGGCATATTCCAGCCCCCAAACGGAACCATAGAAGCATTTAGTTTGATGTGTTCATTTAGCAAAGGAGTGCTCTTTAGTGATTCATTCAACTGTTCCAACCCCATAATTGATGGTTACTGATGCTTTTTTATATAGTTTTCGACATAAATATTTTAAATAGACCCATATTACAAGATTGCATGGATGCAAAATTTGTAATCAGGAATGGAGAATTAATAAAAAAAGAAGATGCAAATATCTCTGTTTATAACAAAGCACTGTTTTTTGATTTCTCTGTTTATTCCAATGTAAAGGTTGTTCAAGGAAAAATGTTTTGTCCAGACTCAGTAATCCAAAATTTGTTTGATTCAGCAAAAACAATCGGAATACAGCATAATTTTAAGCAAAATGAAGTTTGGGAATGGATCAGAAAGCTGGTTAAAGAAAATAATCTAAAGGACGCCTTGATAAGAATGTTATTAATTGGACAAGAAAAAAATACAGAGCCATTATTGTTCTTGTTTCCTGTTGGGTTGACCTTTCATCCTGAAAAGTTGTACAATCAAGGCGCTAAATTAATAACTTTTGAAGGAGAAAGATTCATGCCAAATTCTAAGACTAAAAACTTGCTTATGAGCTATATGGCTTATACAGAAGCTGCTAAAAATGGAGCTATTGACGCTTTGCTAGTTGATAGAGATGGCAATATTCAGGAAGGAACTAGAAGCAGTTTTTTTGTTATTAAAGGAAACACTTTGATAGCTCCTCCAAAACAAAAGGTTTTGCAGGGAATGACTAGAAAAACAATTCTTGATATTGCAAAAGATGTAATTGAAATAAAAGAAGAAGATATTCCGCTTGCGAAAATAAAAGAATATGATGAATATTTATTAAGCGGAACAAGCTTAAAATTAATGCCTATCAGACAAATTAATGAGGATATAGTGATGGAAAATGTAGGGCCTAAAATCAAAGAATTACAGAAATTGTTCAAGGAGTATAGTGAAAGTAAATTTGTGGATTAAATATCAACAACAACAGTTGCCTTGTAGCCATCTTTATGCTTCTTTAATTCAAACATGTGCATTGTTATTGCTTTTATGTCATTTTCCAATTGCTGTTTTTTTGCATTAATTGTGTCGCCTTCAAGAACTGCTTTTAACTGCAATTTTTTGTTTTCTTTTATTGAGACTTTCACTTTCTTAAAGACCATGTATTTTGAATCCTTTAAAAACAATATTTCTGACAGAAAATCATACAATAAGTTTTCAACTCTTGCATTTTCAAGCTCAAATTCAATCTTTTGGCTTGTGCCAACCGTATCCAGGTTTGCACTTAATTCGAAGATTGCAAGTGCTGCATTTTCAAATAATTCATTCAAGTCCTTGCCATATGCTTCATAAGCTATATCAGCCAATGCTACTTCCTCAAGAAATTTGTATTTTTCCATTTGATCAAACTTGGCCAAAGATTATCCCTATTACCCAAATAAAAAATATTCCGAATACCAGGAAGACAAACTGCACAAATGATTTTTTAAGGTCCTTTTCCTTGTGGATTTCAGGAATCAAGTCAGTGCTGGCAATGTAGATGAAGAATCCAACTGCAACTGTCAACAAAAAAGTTTCTGAATTTTCAATCAATCCGGAATAGAAGAAAGCTACTAACGCGCCAATGAATGCCGTCAAAGCTGTTAAAAAATTGTAAACTAATGCTTTTGTCTTGGAAAAACCGCCATAAATCAGGACTGCAAAGTCGCTTATTTCCTGCGGTATTTCGTGGGCTATAATCGCGATTGTCGTTACAATGCCGAGCGCTGTGCTGTTTATGAAACTGACAGCGATTATGGCGCCGTCAAGGAAATTATGGACACCATCTCCTATAATGTTTAAGTAAGTAAATGCGTGAGTCTCTTTTTCATGAGTATGGTGGTGATGCCAGTGCAGAAACTTTTCTAGTATGAAAAATGACAATATTCCAATCAAGATATAGATAGGGATTGATTCATTATATCCAGATTCCAGTGCTTCTGGCAATAAATCAAGAAACGCAGCCCCTAATAGAGAACCTGCTGCAAAACTTACAATGTAAAACAAAAATTTATTCAAAATCTTTTTTCTGATGAAAATAAGTATGCCAAGAACAGAGACAAGACTCACAATAAAGACTGCGATTAAGATGTTTAATAAAACTGCCATTTTATCCTTTCACATTTCCAACTGGTTTCAATCCAACAACCGGTTTTGAAATTCCAGCTTTTGCAACAGCATCTATTACGTCATTTATGTTTTTGTATGAAATACCTGATTCTTCAGCCAATCCTGGCATAGATACTGCTTTTACGTATATCCCTCTTTTTTCCATATCCTTTTGGAGTTTATCCCCCCTTACTAATCTTTTTGCAGCTGTACGTGACATTGTTCTTCCTGAACCATGGGCTGTGCTTCCAAATGTTTCATCCATTGCTTTTTGAGTTCCAACAAGCAAGTATGATCCTGTTTCCATTGAACCGCCTATGATTACTGGCTGGCCTGTTTCTCTGTATAAATCAGCTAATTCAGGATGATTAGGGGGAAATGCTCGTGTTGATCCTTTTCTATGGACAACTAATTTTTTCCTTTGTCCATCAACATCGTGTTCTTCTAATTTTGCAATGTTGTGTGCAACATCATAGACCATGTGCATGTCAAGCTTTTCAGCTTCTGTGCTGAAAACTTTTGAAAAACCTTCCCTTATCCTGTGCAAAATGACCTGTCTGTTGGCAAAAGCCATATTAGCTGCGCAAGCCATTGCTTTGTAATAGTCCTGGCCTTCTTTGCTTTGGAATGGTGCGCATGCAAGTTCACGATCTGCAATATTGATTCCGTGCTTTTTCATCAGAGGCTCGAAAATTCTTAAGTAATCTGTTCCGATTTGGTGACCAAATCCTCTTGAGCCGCAATGAACCATAATGACAACCTGGTCTGGCGTGTGTATTCCAAATTTTTTAGCTAATTCCTGATCAAAAATATTCTCTGCTCTTGCAACTTGGATTTCAAGATAATGATTTCCAGAACCTAAAGTTCCTAATTGTTTAATTCCACGATCTAGAGCTTTTTGGCTTACTTTTTCAGGATCGGCCCAGTCAATTTTCCCATAACCTTCTGTTCTTTCAAGATCTTCTTGCCAGCCATAGCCATTTTCAACACACCATTTTGAGCCATCTGTAATGATTTCCTTAAATTGTTCTTTAGAAGCATCAACAAAACCTCTTGAACCAACTCCTGCAGGTACGGTTTTGAACATAGTGTCTACTAATTCTCTTAGTTTTGGCTGGACGTCTTTGAAAGTAAGATTTGTTGTAACCAAACGCATTCCGCAGTTTGATACAACTATATTGTTTGCAATAAAATTATGGGTTTTCGGGATATTAAAATCATAGACGTAGTCATCGTAGGTTTTTTTAGAAATGGATTCTATTTGGTCAAATAAAGTTCCATATTTTTTAATTTCTTTAAGTTTGTTTTTTACAAAATCATTAAAGGATATGAAAGATAAAGTAATTCTCTGACCAGCATTTTCATAATAATGTCTATGGATAAATCTTTTATTTGTAAAAGGAGATTCCAATAATTTTTTGACTTCTTTTACTTTTAAACCCTTTTTTCTGAATTCTTTGACTTTAATTGCTGTATTTTTCCTTATTTTTGTCAATAATTTCTTTTCTTTGATATAGACAATAGCTATATGGGATAATGTTTCTCTCTTTTTATTGTAAGAAAATCCGATTTTTGACCATAATTTTAATAAATTTTTTTCTTCAGAAGATATTTGTAATTTTACTCTATGAGTTGGACCAAATCTATTTTTATAATCTTTTCTTTCTAATAATTTATGGGTGTTTATTCCAAATTCTTCTAATAAATTCATTATTTGAATGCAAAATTCTCTCACATTATCCAAAAGTACAGTATTTTTATTAATTGAAACAGTAGGACAATCAAAACCAGTTTTTGTGTGTGTTCTAGGGCTTGAAAGTTCAGCTCCAAAGAATCCTGATAGGAACAATCTTTTGATCCATAATGGACTTTCTAATATCCAGTTGGGGATTAAGTAAGAAACAGCTGTTTTAGTACCTTGAGGGTATCCAAGTGCAAAGTATAACTTTGCTAATGAATTTGATGGTAAGTGTAATTCAAAATTATCTGCTTCAAACTTTATATCCCCATACTTAGTTGGTATTTTATGATTTCTTTTTCTTGAATAAATTTTTGCAGAAAAGCCTAATTTTTTAAAATCATCTTGTATTTCTTTTAAATCTTCTTCAGAACCATAAGCACAAACAAATCCTTTCTTTCCAGAAAGGTAGATACTACCATCCCCCAACAAATAGCCAAATAATTTAGCTATAATCGGAATCTTTGGATTGTTTAATTTAAGATAAAGTAAATCTCTTTTTTTAAGTTCATCTTTCTCTTGTTTTGTAAAAATTGTTTCTGATTTTATTAGTAGTCCATCCTTTAATTCTTCAAAATTGACACCTTCGAATGGATGAATAGCTATTTCATGACCTTTTCTTACATTTTCTGCTTTTATCATTCCTTTTTTGGTTAGTATTGGATGATCTTCTGTAACTTGAATTGTATAACCTAATCGTGTTTGAATTTGAAATATTGAACCAAAATGTTTTTTCTTCATAAAAAATGCTATTTCTTTGGAAGAAAACAACTTTTGGGACATATCAAAGGAAAGAACAGATTGTATACAATTCCTAGTTTTTAGTATAAAATTTGAATTAAGGTTATCTACATCAATAAAATCAGATTCAAAATCTTGAATAGACCTTTTATAACCATGTTCTGTCATTATTTTTGAATCTCTTACTAAGCAATTTATATCAAAACCAATTCCACCTGGACTTATAACTCCTGTTTCTGAATCAAAAGCAGCAACACCGCCGATGGGAAAACCGTAACCCCAATGACCATCTGGCATGCAATAAGCGTATTTTTGTATTCCCGGAAGACAAGCTACATTAGTTACTTGATTAAATACACCAGCGTCCATATCCTGAAGCAGCTTTTTTGTTGCGTAAATCCTGGCCGGCACCAACATTCCTTTTTTGTGAGATGTTGGCACTTCCCAAACTGTTTCACTAATCTGCCTTATCTCCTTTGGTTTTTCAGGTAGTTCTCTCATTTATTGTCTCCTTAAAATTTTTAATTATTAAACAATGTTCTAAAATCAAGTGTAGGGATATCCAAATTCCTTTAATCTTTCAAATGGAACCAAATTAAATGGTTTGAGCGGACTCTTTGAATTAATTACAGCCCAATGCTGCGACTCAATATCGAAGACTAAGGTCGTATCATGAGTAGCCGCTCTAAGAGTACGATCAAATACATTTATATATCTAAGTTTTGGGTCTACTACAAACTGTGAAAGTAATGCTCTTATATGATTCCCAGCGTGAGTACAATAACCTACTAGAGTTTCGTCACCTTGTGGCCTGTACCCTCTAACGCCTCTCACAAATTCACGAGCTTCAGTCATAGGTATCCTACATCTATCTTCTGAATAACCTTTTCCTGCATAATATGCACGTCTACCTAAAGCACTATTCCTTACTCTTTTAATAGCACCGCTAATATCATATCTATAGGAATTATTAACAGCTTTTCCAATTATTTCCAGTGCTTCGTTTAGAGGGACTTGACCTTTATTCATCAATTCTGTCAGAAGAGCTCCAGATGCAGGAGTTAATCTTATACTAACGCTCCCATCTGCTATTTCTACTGTCCTATCATGCGAAAAAATATAATCTCTATTATGAAATGGAATAAATCCACCTACATTTTCATCAGAAACAATTATATCTCCAGTAGGATTAAAAAAATGATGCTTTTTGTCATCCATCAAATGGTCTTCCAATCCTTGTTTAGTAATTCCCTGCATTTTAAATAGACCTCAAAACTATTCCAATCCAAATACCTTTGCGTAGAATTTTCATTCCACACACACTCTCTGCAAATATTTTGTATATATTGCGAGTATGCGCAGTGAATCTAAGGATGTCAATTCGTTATTTAAAGGTTGTGGTTGTTTATTTGTCAAAAACCAACGTCAGAGACGGATGGCATGATGGGCTGAAAGCCACGTGAGCCATCCCGTACATAACGGTGGTTTTTGAGCATGCTCGGAAATATACCATCTTGTGCATGCACATTGGATTTATGTTTATCAGTCGAAGACTGATGGTATATTTCCGACATATTAAGGCATAAATTTAAATATTCGTCTATATAATCAATATATGATGCAAATAAAAGACTTAAAACCAAAACAGGGAAATGTAGATATCACTCTTGATGTTGTTGATGTAGGTGAAACAAGGGAATTTCAGAAATTCGGAAAACCTGGAAAAGTTGCAACTGCAATCGGAAAGGATGAGACAGGGGATATAAGGCTTACATTGTGGAACGAAGATATTGATAAAGTAAAGGCAGGAGATAAGGTTAAACTTTCAAGTGGATATGTGAATGAATGGCAGGGGGAAATGCAGCTTACAACCGGCAGGATGGGAAAGCTTGAGGTTGTTGGAAAAGCTGAGCTGACCAAAGATGCTGATTCTGAAAAAGGTAAAGAAGCTCCTCAAGAAAAAGAAGGAGAAGCGTTGGATGTTGAAGAAGAGGACATTGAAGATCCTGATGAAGAGAAGGTTTAAATCCGAAAGTCTTTTAAATTTGTTACTTGTTCTGAGTTTTAAGGTTGGGTAGCTTATGGGGATTTTATAAGTGCATGCTTGTAGAACCAGAACGGTAGCTCAGCCTGGGAGAGCACTTGCTTCAAAAAAGCAGCTTAAACGGCTGAAGTATCATGGTATTATGAGCCTACGGGCGATGATTACCAGATACCGTGGTGAAAGATTCACGTTTAGTGGTCTTCCAAAATCACGGATTCAAATTCCGTCCGCCCCATTTATACTCATTTTATAGCGATTATACTTATCGAGATGTCGCTTGTTTCTAAAATTGATAATATTCACCCACAAATTTAAATTTGACCTTCCAGAAAGAATTACAGACGAAATTATGGTTTCTTTGTAGCCTCTTTTATCCGCTCTTAATTCATCTTCTATTATATTAACTCTAAATCCAAATTTCTTTAGAAATCTTCCAATTTTTCTTACTAAAACTTTACTTTTTACTTTTATACACACAATAGGATAAAACTTTGATTTTTTTGATTTTTTATTAATTAACATTAGGGAGCCATCTGTGTCTATTACTCCTTTAATAAAAGAAAACATTAATCCATTATCATGCAATATCCAAGTTGGAATCCCAATTTGTTCTTTCTTGCCAGTTTTGAAACCAATTGTTAAGAGATAACTATATAGTCCCTTTGACAACATTCTAACATACATTGTATTCTGTTGGCTTTTATAATATAATTTGGGTTTGATATTAAACAATCTCTTGATAAGATTGGTTATGTAACTCTCTAAATATTCTTTATCCAATATTTTATTTCCAGCTATTTCAACAATATATGAATTTTTATTTTTGTCATTGCTTATATAACCATCACCCGTCAATATCCCAATAAATTCTGCCAATTCTTTAGAAGGTTTTTTAGGCAAAACTAGACATCTTTTAATATCATTATTACTTAATTTTATTTGAGATAAATCAAATTCCATTTTAAATCACCGATTGTTTTTAGTTGAGACTACATAAATGATTTAGAGTTTAAATATTTCATACGGACATGTCCAGTGGTAAAATGTCCAGTGCTACACTAAACTATATATTAGAGAACTAGAAATCATAATTTGGTAGTTGAAATAGTTGTTAGGAGATTTGAAATATAAGGATTTTATTATTGAAAAAATTAAGTATTTTATTTAAAATTAGTTTTTTCCCCATTTTTTCTCAACCACCAACAGTAGCACTCAGAATTCTTCCAGAAATTATGTTGAATATTAACATTACAGCGGCAGATATAATCACATAAAGAATTGTGCTTCTGATCAAGTTATTTCCCAGTTGATATCTTTCATTCAATTTATCAGAGCCGTTTTCAACGCCGTTTGCTATGATTGTCAGGATATATGTGATCTGGACAACGTAGATTCCGACAATCAGCTGGAAGAAATACGTTGGGATGCCATCGCCGAACAATCCAAGTATTGATGTAGGCGCTCCTCCCTCTGCCCCTCCGACAGAACTCACTGTTTCCTGGAGCTGAATGCTCAGCTTGCCTAAAATAGCAGTTATCATTGAGGTAATTCCAATTACAACTCCTGCGATTGCCGGTGTCAAGAATTTAATCTGGGATTGCATAGAAGAAATAATGTCGGCCATCAGGTCTTTCAGCCTTTCATTTACTTTGTGTATTTCTTTGATGTAACGGGCAACATTTGTTAAGGCCTGTGCAGCAATTAATGGTCCTTTTTTAATTGCCTGCGTCAAAACCTTCATAGAACTTTCAATCAAATTGCTCGGAAATGAAACCAAAGCTCCATGCAAAGGATCAAAAATTGCTTTATCTATGCTCATGCCCAGCCTTCTTATGTTTAAGCTGACTAATTGGAAAAAACTTCCTGAAATTGTGCCTTCCATGACATTTGCTACTTTACCGACTGCAATTTCAACAGGCAGATTATCACCAAGCCTGTTTCCAAGCTGAAATAAAGCAGCTGCAAATTCCAATTCGAGCTTTTTTGCCTTTTCCCTTATTTTAATGATATTTTTTGACCTAAGCCTGTAATATAATCCTATCCCTATACCTAAACTTAATGGCAAAAACAAGCTTAGGAGTGAAGCTCCTAAACCATATGGGCCTATTTCTTGACTTGTAGTGGCACTTATCCTATAGCCTAAGAGGCAGTATCGTTGCTGGCAGGATGTTGTAGGATCTTCTCCACCAATTCCAAAATCAGCAACACCGATTGCATGGAAAATTAACGGGCTTAAGCCGATTATGAGCAATATCACCCCTAAAAATACGCTGATTATCAATGGGGTGATTTGGATTTCTTTGTTTCCTAACCTTATCAGGATATTTTTATATTTTTTAAGCTCGGGATTTTCTTCTGAAATGTCTGTGTCGCCATATCCTGTTGGCCTTTTTGAAAGAATATTTTTTCCAAGATAATAAACAACTACAGTCAATATTACATTATAAATTACAGCAAGATGATACCATCTTACATTTTCCATAAAGCTGACAACTAATGGCAGGATCACCAAGCCCAATATCGGCAGGATAATGCCGAGCATGTGCAGCATTGTGATTGGATTCTGCAGATTATGGGCATAATGCAGCATCTTTTCATAAGTCTCGTCAAGAATAACATCCAGTGATTTGTCAAGCGCATTAAGCCTTCTGGCTTCATCTCCTTCATACAAGGAACTTTCAATCAAGTGGAATGCCTCGATAAACTCAACATTCCATTTTTTCCATGTTTCAAGATATATGTCCAGAGATTCTTTTACTGATGAATATTTTTCAGTTTCAACATCCCAAAGCACTTTTTTCAAGTCCAATGAAAGTGGAGGTGCAAGATGTTCTGCTGCAAACTCAATTGCCCTTTCAAGGTTTGAAGTGTGCCGCATGTATGTGACTGTGTAAAAAATACACAACACCATTTGATTTGAGGCCTTTAGACGCCAGTTGTTAGCCATAAATTCTGGCGCCTTTCCTAATGGTTTTATCATGAACAATGAGATGACAAGGAACAACAAAACAAAAAATGTCGACTGGAAAATTACAAATGCAAGCAATGAGCCAAATACAGCTGCCAATAAAGGAATTAATATAGAGAATGATGTAGCGCCAGCAGGAGTTATGCTAAGATGAGTTATATCAATTGCTTCCTGGATTACAGCTGCTTTTTTTTGATCAGGCTTTATCTTCAGCAGTTTTTCACTTAAGTTGCATAATTTCTCATACCAGCCCATGTGCTTCGGAAGAAACTCTGCCTTGAATTCCTTGTATTCAATTGTTGTTGGCTTTCTTGGCCGGTCTTCCATCTTGGTTCCCAGTTCTTTCTCTAGGTGCTTCTTGTAAATCTCCATTAAAGACAACAATTTCTGCTTATCTATTTCACGTTGCATGATAATCTAATTCCTCTTTTTTTTGGATTTATTTATTCTTAATTATCTATCTTCATTTAGTAAGCTCCATTATTGTAAGGGTCCTCATATGTCCTACAGCTTCATATTCAGATGTTGAACCACTGACAGCCCAAAACACTTCTATTTCGTGCTGGACTACTGGGGCATCGTCAATCACCCAATCTATGACAGCCTGATGCGCATCAACTTCATCTCCTGCAGTAGTAGACCGTACTCTGGTGGCTGCTGCATTTGAATTAAGCGCAGCGCTGTTATTATACAGCACTAAACTCAAGTAGTCGCCATTTGTATCGGTAAGGCTGAACGCCCCTCTAAACTGAATAAGAATTCTGTTTTTTGGAGTTTTTGGAGTGAAGTTAATAGCCATGCCATGAAGTGGAGCTAAAGTTGTGCTTCCTGTTTTTTGGTCAGTTAACTCTCCAACTGCAAAATATATGTCAGTAACTATTCCACCACCAATAAATGTTGTTGCTTGAACTGTATTTGTTACATTCAAGCTATCACTAATATTTACATTTCCAATAACAACAAGCTTGTATGCTGGGGTGGTGGTGCCTATGCCTATGTTGCCTTCACTGTCTATATATATAGATGGTGTAGTGCTTCCTGTGTAGGGTGAGGTGGAGATTGCTGTGTAGAGACCGGTAGATCTTTTGTCTAACTCTTGAACTCCTGCTAAAGCTAAAGCTCCTAGGTCTTTGGCTCCGATGCCTATAATATTATCTGGATTGTATGGATCTAGACCAAGACCGAAGATGTCCCAGAATTGTTCTGCCGTTGGACCTGCGTGACGTTCTAAGACTGGTTCACCTTCTGGCAAAGACGAGCTGTGGTATATACCTGTCTCAAGCTCTGCTATCTTTCCTAAGACATCACCCCATATTTCTACCGCACTGCCTTCGTATGCCTTGTTAGCTGCTGCCGACGAATCTTGCCACACGCCAGCCGATGTCAGACTAGCTACTGTGACCGCATCACCAGCGGCATTATTCATAACCCAAAACGCCATACTGCTGTCGGTTGTACCCTCTGTAACATCACTGATCGGAAATTCGATTAGGTGCGTAGTCCGCGACGTTCCCCCACTATCGTCTCCTTTCACATACAATCGAAGATTAAAATCATGATCCGCGGGGCTCGTGCTGTCATGTTCGAATGTGACATCTACTCCTGGCTGACCGGTGGCGTCTGAGTAGAGATGGAGAAGATTCCCCGGGTTCGCCGTCCCAATTCCGACATTGCCAAGACCATCCATATAAATGCCAGTGTTCCATGTATTTGAATCACTTGAGTGTGTCTGAAGTTGCAATGTAGATCGACGATTGCCCGCAATTTCTCTTGTAGCAGAAATCCTGGACCAATGTTCTGAACTTGGAAGAGAACTGCCAAGATTAATATAAACTCCACTTCCTCCTGTATTTTGACTATTAAAAACATTAAGCGTATTTATTATACCTGTTCCATTACTTATAATATCTAACAAAGGCATTCCGGTTGCTGATGATGTATGGGGGGTAGCTCCAATTCGGACTTTCCCATCACTATCAACGAACAATGTACCAGGTCCTGAAGCATTTCCAGTTACATTCAAGCTTCCATGAACTGTTAAAGTATGGGCTGGTGTTGTTGTGTTAATGCCAACTCTGCCATCGAATTCTCTATTGAATATATCACTTCCAGTTGCATTCCACAAAGAATCATTAGTTACTGATGTTATATAACTGCTTAAATCAATACTTTTATTCAAAGAACCATTATCTAAAACAGTTCCTGCTGTAACTAAGTTACCACTCATGTTAATGTAACCGCTGATATTTACATTGCCAATTACTGTCAATTTTTCTGATGGTGTGGCTATTCCAATGCCGACACTATTAGCTGCAATAAAAGAATGGGCGTTAATACTTCCATTAAGATTCAAATCACCAATAGCAGAAAGATTAAACAATTGTGTTGTTATCTGCAATGTTGTTGTTCCATCACCAATCGTGACATTGCCATTAACACTCAAGTTAGTCACAAAATGGCTTGAGTTTGGAGTTAGAGCTTCACTTGTATTGGCCCTAAAAGTATAAGGAACGCTAGTTAAGTTAACTCTAGGTGACATTTCACCATCTGTATTGACTTCAACACCAAGGTAAAGCTGATCCTTAAAAGTGAGATTGACATCTGGAATTATAATGTCATAAACACCTCTTGCATCTGTTGTTGAAGTCACATTCTTCTCAAGCAGCTTGGTTCCAGCAGTATAATTATCATAAAACCTGAATGAGAAATTGAAAGTTCCTGTTTGTATTGTTCCTGAAGGATTTGTTAATTTTCCCTGTACGTTTATAGAGTTTGGAGCTGCCAATATAAATGGGATTAATAATATGAAGATTGACAAAATTAATGCAGCTAATGAAAAGTAGGAAAATATCTTTCTTTTTGTTGATTTAGTTAAATCATTCTTCATAGTCTTTGATTCCACCTATTTCTTTGACAAAATCTATAATTTTCCTGGCAGCGCGTATTTTTCTTTTGGCGTTGCTTTCAAATGCTGAAACTGCTGGCTGAGAAATCTTTAGTTTTGAGGCTATCTGTGTTTGCTTAAGCCCTCTTTTGCGAAGTTCCAGAATCTGCCTTTCTTTTTTAGTAAGCAATTTTTAAAATATTTAGCTAATATAACCTAAATTACTTATATTAATTCTATAAACTATTTTACTTATATATAAAGCTTTTGGTGAAGAACTCTGTTAAACCTAATACCCTTCAACTGCTTTTGACAAATGCTGGTCAATTTCCTTTTCAGGCCATCTAGACTTTAGCAATAATTTCTTGATTTGAGTTGGATTATGTCCTTTATTCAATGACTTTTCTATATAATCACTTATCGTCCTGTGTCTATGCATTGCTTTTCTTATTATCTTGTCCACAAAATCTTTCGGCAAGCCGTTGGACAATAGAATATCCCTTATGTATTCGGCTTTGTGGCCTTTAATCAATGCTGAATTTATCAATCTAAACAGATTATCTTTTCCTTTGATAGGTTCGTTAAACCTTTCATTGACTGATTTTGACAAATGCCTGTCAATCTCGTTTTCGGACCAGCCGGATTTTAATAATGATTTTTCAATCTGCACTATCTCGTGCCCTTGATCTAATGCTTTTTCTATGTAATCATCAATTACCTTTGACCTGTAAATCGCCTGCTTGATTATCTTGTCTGAAATATTTTCTGGGAACCCATTTGACAATAATACATTCCTTATGTATTCGACCTTATGGCCCCTTATCAATGCTGAATTAACTAATGTGAACAGTTTATTGATCTCTTTGCTTGGCTCAACAGTGGATATTTCTGGTTTCTTCTTGGTTTGCGTCTTTGGTGTTTCTGCTATCTTTGGTATTTCCTGTTTTTTCTGCACATCTATCTTTTCTTTTATTACTACTTTTTCCTGTATTACTTGTTTTTCTCTTACTTTGAGTTTTCTTTGGAATCTTGCCTTGTTTTTCTTTATGAAAAGCAGCAGGGCTAATATGATCAAGAGAATCAATACTGCAATCAACAATGCCTTGAACTTGCTTATTAATAATGATAAAAGACTAAAAGTTTTTTCATATGCATTTTTGCATGGCTCACATATACCTCCACAATCAGTTTTTTCCTCATCCTGATTTTTTATGCTATCAAAGCATGTAGGTTCTTTTATGACGAAGAATATGTCTCCTGCAAAAGCAGTTTCCAGGCCATAAATGACCTGGGTGTGCAATAGGTATGTGTCAAATGAAATATTTGGAGGCAGATTAAATTGCCTGACTAGCGAAATCTTGTCATCGACAGTGACTGTCTCATTGATTGATACAAGTTCTTTTCCTTCAAGATCCTGTATAGTATACAATAGCAGGACATCAATTGGTTTGAGGTCTCCTAAGTTTATCAGAGTCAGGTTTGCAACCAGATTATCTTTCTTGAATATCCTTTTTGACTGAGAAGTTATGTTGATCTGCAAGTCAAACAATGCTTTCTCAGCTTGAATCTGCACGACAACAGGTATTGATTTTATTATGCTGCTGGCTTTTATCGTAATGTTGCCTGTGTATATATCTGGCCTTTTATCTGATGCAGATATCTGAACGCTTATGTTCTTAACACCGTTGCGCAAGATTGTAAATTGTGTTTCGCTTAACGACAATATTCCTTCCAAATCAGAAACATTCACATCAAAAGACAATGATACACTGCCGTCATTCTCAATGGAGATGATTGTGTCATATGTTTCATTTTGTTTAATTGTTGCCTTGATAACATCTTTGTCTACTGTGAAACTTTCTACTTTCTTGACAAAGAAACCACCACCTCCACCGCCGCCCCCGCCAGAACTTGAACTACTTCCACTGCCGGAATCATCATCAGTAGGACATGCTGAGCTTTTGCAGACATTGCTGCAGCAAAATCCACCTACACATTCTAAATTAGTCTGGCAGGATTCCTCGTCTAGATAAGGCAGAGTTCTTAATAATCCTAAATCGGTTTTATAGTTTGTAGAGGTTACAGTTCCGGTTATATCTCCCAGTACCGAATAGGTCTTAAAGTTAGAGCTTGAAATATTGGTGTTTTTTCCAGAAGTGATATCGAAATCAAACGTTTTTTTACTATTGTTAGTTGTAAATGAATTTACTTGAATAACCAATAAAAGTGATACAATTATTAGAATCAATAATCTGAATACCACTTTTTTTCCTCTTCCAGATTTACCTATACTTAAATTTGAATTCATTTTCTATATTAATTCCAAATCTAGCTCTTTTTCCTGTTTTTTCGTTTTTCAATAAAAGCCTTAGAACAACTTCTTCGTAAGATTGACGAGGGTGAATCTTTAGATTATTCAATAACTGCACAGTATTTTTGCTGATCTTGATTGTCGTGATGTCTTTTTTTGTCAAGGGCAGATTAAATCCGTTTCCGGACATCTGCTTTTTTGGAATTAACCTTAGAATTACTTCTTCATAGGGCTGCCTGGGATGGATCTTTGACTTATTAAGAATTCCAACAGTACTTTTGCTAAGTTTTATTGTTGTAATCTCTCTTTTCATTAGGTATACCTTGATATACTAAGGTATACCATAGACTTATATTTAAAGTTTGCGGTTTTTTGAGGATTAAACTAGAAAAAAGTAAAACTCAAAGCCTTTTATGAAAACCTAGCTTCTTCACATGCCTTTTGAGCCATTCGTTCCATTCAAAGAAAATTCTTTTTGAGTCAAGCGAGCCAACTTCTTCCTTTATATTTTCAGATATCTTGTGGAACTGGTCGTTGCAGTGAATTACAAAATCTGCTTCCAGGAGCTCTGGCATCTTGTTCTTAGACGCGAAATTAACAAGCGCTTCTTTTGTTTTTGCCCTTAGGGTTATGTTGTCCCAGACAGCATCCCAATTGCCAGCCCATTCCTTTACGCTGCCGGCGATTGCCTTCAGAATTTCAGAGTCGCCGTTGATAAGGCTTTCTCCGACTTCTAACTTGTCTTTTTTTGAATTGTATTTCATCAAATCAACAAAACCATTCTCAACTAATGGATCATCAATCCAATGCTTTCTTACTTCTGTTATTTGTGTCAGTCTTCTCCAGCGATGCAGTCCATCTGCGCTTCTGACTGGGTTTGTTACAATTATGACATCTGTTGCCTTGAAGCTGGTTTTCGGAACTTGCAAGTCATTGACAACTCGGTCAAATACCCCATATGGCGAATCACCATGGATTGTGCCTGCAACTACATTTGCTAAGGCGCCAACACGCATTGCTTCATACAGGGCAAGAGCTTCTTTGCTCCTTATCTCCCCTATGATCAAAGCAGAATCACCCATCCTTAATGTTGTCCTTATGCCTTCGTCAGCCGGAACTTCCGAACTACCTTTTGTCAATGCAGCTGCTACTTTCATTGACTGGATGTTGTATCCTAATTTTCTTAGTGAGTTTGTCGGCAGCTCTAAAGTGTCTTCAATAGTCAAGACACGATATTTTCTCATTAATTCAACCAAGACTGCGCCTAACAAACTTGTCTTGCCGGCGCTTCTTGTTCCAGCTATTAACAGTGATCTTGAGCCGTCAATCAAGAAACTCAAAATTCCAGCTGCCAACGGATTAAGCATCTTGTTTTGTATGAACAAAGGCAAAGTCCATGGCTTGTCCCTATGTCTTCTGAATGCAAATGCCAATCCGGTTGGGTTTAACGGGGCTGAGACAACTGCAATTCTTGCATTTGCTCCTGGAATGGTAAGCTCTGTGTCAAGGATAGGGTTTGCTTCATCCAAAGGTCTGCCTGAAATTAATCTTAACTTTGATGCCCATGATTCAGCTTCCGGTGATGTTGGCACTATGTTTGTTCTGCAGTCAGCGTAATCCTGGTGCACAATGAACATCGGGACTTCTCCCATGGGTGAGTTTATTGTTATGTCCTGTACTTTTTCATCTTGCAGCAATACTTCTATCAATCCAAATCCAACTGTGTATCTTACTAAGATCTTCGTCAATTCGTCAATCTCTGATGATGTTAATCTCAGATTCCTGTATTGCACAAGCTCTTCGATTAGGTCAGAGCCAATGTTGTAGAAAACCTGCCTCATCCTTTCAGGATCAATGAATTCCTGCCTTGTTGGCTTGTGCTCTGACATTATTTTTCTTGCAGTGTCAAGAATCTCGTATTTTTCCTCGCTCAGCTTGAATTCAGGAGGAATCAAATGATAATAATATTGCACATTGTTCGGCAATTCAAAAATTGTAACTTCTGTGTTCTTGTCTATGTTATAACTGTCAATTTCATTCCCATCAATAGGATAAGTGGCCATGAGTTTTGTGAACATGAAGTCCGGCCTTATGTCAGGAGAGAAGATTTTCCTGTAAATGGAGCGGTCATCAAGCTTGTAGCCGGCGATATATTGCGCTGCAGCTGATATTATCTTTGTCTTTTCCATCAGGCGCATTAAATAATGCAAAACTGCAATATATTTTTGGGCGCATTTTGAATAGTTTGGATCAGTTGACTTGTCTATGCTTATCCTTTCATCCCTTATTGTCCTTTTTAACTCGACATAAGCCCCGATTGGGTCTCTTTTCAGCATATCAGCTGAGATGTTTTGCATGTTCGAATACCAATTGGCAGCCCATTTTGTGCAGTTTGGATCTGCAAGCAAATTACCAAAACTAAAGATGTCCCTTCTTTTTGTAAGCTGGGTGTGTAATTTTGCTATTTCCTGGACCATCAAAGTCTGGTTGTAATCATATTCGTAGTTTCTTTTTTGACTGTAGACAATCTTCGTCACAGTCCCTGCTTCTGAGAGAATATCAACAGTCCTTGACATGCAGACAGGATCGTCTTCTAAAGAAGGAATATGCGGATATTGCTCTAGGTCAATCATCAAAATAACTTCTTCACCTTCCCTTAAGATATCATAGCTGAAGGGTTTTTTGGTTTCTCCGAATAAAGCCATTCTTCACCTCTTTTTTAGTATGTATAGCGCAACCTCGATCAAGTGAGACTTATTCCTGTATCTTTCTTTGTTGTGCAGCTCTTTTTCAATCCAATTGATCAATTCTGTATCAATTGTCGCGCTAATTGGTCTTTTCATTTATATTATAAAATATATTTTATATGGATTATATTAGATTATAATATAAGTGGTATATAAGGTTTTTGGTTGAGAAAGGTTTAAATAAAGACAAAGGTTTGTTTTTGGTTGTTTTTTTAAAATAGTTTTATTAAGGGGGCCCAGTACAATACATAAGAAACGAAAGCACAAATAATTGTGATAGTTTTTGTGAAGCTATAGTTATTGTATCTGTGGCTAATCCCCAATAATAAAAACCAATTAAAAAATTAAAAATAGAAAAAATAAATTAAAAATTCAATAAAATAAAAATCAAAATGCCAAAAACTAAAGTCTGCGCTGTGCAATCTTTAGTTCATCCTAGCTTCGAGAGGAATCTAGCTAAAGCTGAGCAGTTTTTCAGGAAAGCGAGCAGATTAAACTGCAATATCATCTGTTTTCCTGAGATTTTTCTTACTGGTCCATTGAATAAACAAGAGTACAATCCTAAAATTCCAATATTATCAAAAAAAATATTTTCAAAATTAACAAAAAATTACGGCATGTTTGCTGTCATGGGCAGCATAAAGGAGAAAATCAACGGGAATTTCTACAATGTGAGCTATCTGTTCGACGACAAGGGTAAAATTCTCGGGAATTACAAGAAAAATCATCTCCAGAGCAATTCAGAAGCGCTTTATGTCAAGGCTGACACTAAAGTATCTGTGTTTAAGACAAAGATAGGCAATATCGGAATTGAAATCTGCAAAGACCTGCTTTTTCCAGAAGTAACAAGAAGATTATTGCTGAAAGGAGCTGAAATCGTATTCTGCCCTTCATTCTGGTGCTCTTACTCAGAAGTTTATAGCCCTATATATAATAAGAAGTATTTCAAAAATAAAAAACCTGTTGAAGTTGTTACATTTGTCCCTGCAAGGGCGATTGAAAGCGAAGTATTTTTCGTTTATGCAAACGCAGCCGGAACTTCAAAATCAAGCCACGGAAAAGACGTATTGCTAGGTAAGACCCAGATTGCAATGCCGTTTTACGGGACAACAGACATTCTTGATCACAATAAGGAAGGGATGCTGGTCAAAGAGCTTGATCTCAGCATTATCAGAGATGCAAAGAAAGTGTATAAAGTTGAGCAGGATGCGAAGAGGTATTATAAATAATCAGCTTAAAATGGTATATTCAATAATTTTTAGGCCTTTAGAAACTTATAAATAGACAAACTAACATTAAACTGAATATGGATGGACTATTTTTGGATTATCTCATTTTCATCTCCCAGATAATCATATTAGCCATTTCAGTAGTTTTGGGTATAAAAATAATCAATAATAAAAAAATTAAAAATTCTTGGGCATTCTCAACACCTATTTTAATAACTTTGATAATTATTTTTATCAGTACTTTGAGGGCATATGCAATTACTGATATTCCAAATATGAACATCTTTGGGGGATTATATTTTATTTTGGGTTTGCTAGTTTTCGGTATCAACGCAATTATCTTAGGCGCATATTTGAAATTTGTTAAGAAGGCTTAAAAAATCACTTAGCATCCATTAACAATACCTTGACCCTAAAATGAAACATTTATATATTGAATTAGAATGATTTTTATTGATGAAATTAATAAATACTGTCAAGAATTCATATTTTGTCAAAAGTTTCAGGCTTGCAAAATCCAACCTGAATAAGACTGGATTGATTGTACTGTTTGATGTAATGTTTATTATTTCGTTTTTCGTATCGCAACGATTTTTTAAATTATTTGCTGGAGGGCTTTATCTGCCCCAGACATTTTCTACTATTTTTATTTTTATAGGTTTTTCATTAATTTATTATCTCATAGTTTTGTTCATATATTCATTCTTTAAGTACAGCATTCTGGATTTTGTAAAATCTTTATTTGGAAAGACAGAATTTTCACTTAAAAAACTTGGCCAGTTTTACCTGCTGAACATAATAATTACAGGAATATTTTTTGCGATAATGCTCGTATTGAATTCCATACTAATTAATGTAAAGGAATCTTATGCCCCATTTGTGTTTATATTTTTGGCTGTGCCGTTTTTGCTGTTCTTGTACATTGTTGTCAACATAGCGCATTCTTTGTTCTATGAAGGAAACTCGATAAAAGACACCATTAAAAAGAGCTTTGGATTTGCCTTTACAAAGGTAAGGACTTACAGGGAAACAATCTTGGCAATGATTTTGCTTGCATTGCTTTTGTGGCTCTTATTTTTAGGCAGCGGGTATCTGATAAGATTGTTTACATCCAAAAACTATACTTTATATCTGGCAACATACCAATATTTTAAACGGTCATCTATCATCATACTGGATGTAGTGTTTTATCTGGTAATTTTAATAAACAGGATATCGTTTTATTCGATGATGAGGAAATAAAATGTTTTTGCACAATATAAATCCGGTATTGCTTGAGCTCGGGCCTTTTCAGATTCGATATTATGGCCTGTTTTATGCATTGGGTTTTGTAATAGCCTATTTTCTGATTTATTATCTTGCAAAAAGAAAAGAAATTGACATTACAAAAGACGATGTTGCAGACTTGATGCTTTATTCGATTATAGGAGTTGTGTTGGGTTCAAGGCTTGTTTATGTCTTTGTTTACAATCCATTGTTCTATCTCCAGAATCCTCTTGATGTATTTGCTGTATGGAACGGCGGCCTGAGTTTTCACGGAGGTCTGATAGGCGCAATAGTTGCTTCGTATCTGTTCAGCAAAAAAAAGAAAATTCATTTTTACGATTTGGCAGACCTTGCAGTGATTCCGGTTGTACTTGGTTTAGCGTTGGGAAGGCTTGGCAATCTTATGAATGGGGAGTTGTTTGGCAGAATAACGAATGTCGGCTGGTGCATTGACTATTCCACTAATCAATATATAGGTGATATTCCTGACGGCTGCAGGCACCCTTCCCAGATATATGCATCGTTCAAGAATCTAGCAATATTTGCTGTGCTGTGGGTCATCAAAGACAAGAAACTGCCCAGAGGGTTTTTGTTTTGGAGCTTTGTCACAATGTATGGGTTGTTCAGGACAATCGTTGAATTATTCAGGCAACCTGATCCACAGATTGGATTCATCTTCAATTATTTCACAATGGGGCAGCTGTTGAGCATTCCTTTGTTTTTGATTGGAGGGTACATGCTTTTTAGACTGTATAGGGAAAAAAATTAAACAAATTCCTGATAATAAGGAAAGAATATTTAAGTGGTAATGAAAATTAAATTATGGCAGAGATAATAAAAATAATCAATATAAAATAAAAAATGGCTAAAGACCCAATCTGCGGAATGGAAGTAGATGGGAAGAAAGCCAAGTTTATGCTAGTCAGGGACGGGAAAAAATATCATTTCTGCAGCAAGAATTGTTACAATCAATTTAATAAAAAATCAATAAAAAACGAATCAATAGAAAATAAAAATAAAAAAACAAATGAAAAATCAACAAAGATAATTCTTCCTATAAAAGGTATGCACTGCGCTTCATGCGCTGTTACCATTGAAAAATCACTGAAAAAAGTTTCAGGGGTCAAAAGCGCGAATGTCAACTTTGCTTCTGAGAAAGCCAGTGTGGAGTTTGACCCTGGCAAAGTCAGCGATAATGACCTTGAAAAGGCTGTGAAAGATGTCGGTTATAATGTTATTAAAAAGGATTCGAAGGCAGGAAATGTCACATTAAGAGTGAGGGGGATGTCTTCGCAGCATTGCGCCGGCATTGTTGAAAGTAGCTTAAGAAAATTAGATGGAATAAAGAATGTTGATGCCAGCTTTGCAATTGAAAGGGCCATTGTTGAATATGATCCTTCCAAAATTACTGTTGACAAAATAAAAAAAACAATAGTTGATGCCGGATATGAGCCTGAAGAATTTGAAGAGAATGTTGACAGGGAAAAGGAAGCAAGGGAAAAAGAAATCAATACTTTAAAATTAAAATTTTGGATATCTTTTGTTTTAGGCATGCCGTTGCTGTATTTTGTGATGGCCCCCCACCTTGGATTGACAATACCTGAATTTGTCGAGAGGAACTTTGCATTGATACAATTCGTGCTCACCACCCCGATAATCCTTGTCGGCTATGACTTTTATTTGAAAGGATTCAGGGCTTTGATAAAAAGCAGGACAGCCAACATGGACACGCTGGTGGCCGGCGGAACAGGCGCAGCTTATGCCTACAGCCTTGTCGTTTCAATTTTGATATGGTCCGGAAACAAAAATTATGGCGCGGATGATCTGTACTATGAAATAGCGGGTCTGCTTATAATGTTTATTTTGCTGGGAAAACTGTTTGAGGCGATAGCCAAGGGCAAGACTTCAGAAGCGATAAGAAAGCTTATGGGCCTGCAGGCAAAGACCGCGACTGTGATCAGGAAAGGAAAAGAGCAGAAAATACCTGTTGATGATGTTGTTGTTGGGGATATTATTATCGTGAAACCAGGTGAAAAGATACCAGTTGACGGTGTTCTTGTTGACGGCAGCAGCTCTGTTGATGAAATCATGATTACAGGGGAAAGCATCCCTGTTGAGAAATCGAAGGGTGACAAACTAATCGGTGCAACTATTAATAAGACCGGCAGCTTCAAATTTAGGGCAACAAAAGTAGGAAAAGACACTGTTCTGGCGCATATAGTCAAGATGGTTGAAGAAGCCCAGGGCAGCAAAGCTCCAATCCAAAAACTAGCTGACGTGATTTCTTCATATTTTGTTCCGATTGTTGTTGTGATAGCCATAATATCCTTCCTTGTCTGGTATTTTGCAGGTTTGGGATTTGTTTTTGCCCTGACTGTTTTTATTGCCGTTTTGATTATTGCCTGCCCCTGCGCTTTGGGATTGGCAACTCCGACAGCCATCATGGTTGGAACTGGGCTAGGAGCTAAAAATGGAATTTTATTCAAAAGCGCTGAAAGCCTTCAGTCAGCTCAAAGCGTCCAGACAATTGTTTTTGACAAGACCGGAACTTTAACCAAAGGAAAGCCGGAAGTTACAGATATTGTTGCAGCTGGAAAAAATAGCGAGGAAGAAGTGCTGAAGTTCGCAGCCATTGCAGAGAAAAGATCCGAGCATCCGCTGGCAGAGGCGATTGTAAACAAGGCGAAAAATGAAAAGTTAAAGGTTGATGAGCCAAAAAAATTCAATTCTATAACGGGAAAAGGTGTTGAGGCATTTTATAAAAATAACAGAATATACCTTGGCAATAGGAAATTGATGGAGCAAAGCAGAATTGATATTTCTTCCTTGGAAGATAAAGTCAAAAAATTAGAAGAGGAAGGAAAGACCGTAATGTTGATTGCTTTAAATAAAAAATTGATCGGTTTAATTGCAGTTGCAGACACATTAAAGGACAATTCAAAACAGGCAATAGAAGAATTGCATAAAATGAATAAGGAGATTGTGATGATCACCGGCGATAATGAAAGAACCGGCAAAGCAATTGCTAAACAGCTTGGAATAGGCCATGTATTGGCAGAGGTCCTGCCGCAAGACAAAGCAAATGAAATAAAAAAATTACAAAAAGAGAAGAAAAAGGTTGCAATGGTCGGGGACGGGATAAATGATGCTCCTGCCCTCGCGCAAGCTGACTTGGGGATCGCAATAGGCTCCGGAACTGATGTCGCCATAGAAACCGGCGATATAGTTTTGATAAAGAATGATTTACGGGATGTAGTCACAGCAATTGATTTGAGCAGGTATACATTAAGAAAAATAAAACAAAATCTTTTTTGGGCATTTGCTTACAATACTTTGGGAATTCCAATAGCTGCAGGAATCTTATACCCATTCACCGGCTGGCTTTTAAATCCAATAATTGCTGGAATTGCAATGGCATTTTCTTCTGTATCGGTTGTTGGCAATACACTCCTAATGAGGTTTTATAAGCCTGTGATCAGGTAAGGCATTGGGAAGATGGTTTTTATCAAATTATGTAACCATAAATTAACATAAAAATCAAAAAAAACTGCCGAAACTTTTAAATATGAGTTCTATTTAATAATTAAAAAGTATGTTTTGGGGGGATTCAATATGAAAAGAACATTACTGGGTTTTATGATTTTCATTGTCTTGATTCTAGGCGCATGCCAAATAGTGCAGCAGCCTATAGGGGAAGAAGAAGCTGAAGAAGAGGTTGAATTGCAGGGTTCTTATAAAATTGGAGTAATTTATCCTTTAAGTGGAGATGCTGCTTCTTATGGTTTACCTATACAAAGAACTACAAAGATAGCGGTAGATGAGATAAATGCAAAGGGCGGTGTAAATGGCAGGAAATTGCAGATAATTTACGAAGATGGAAAATGCAATCCTAAAGATGGAAATGCCGGTGCTCAAAAACTTGTTGATGTTGACAAGGTCCAGGTCATAATAGGTGGAGTTTGCTCAGGAGAGACTTTAGGAGCAGCTCCTATTACAGAAGCAGGCAGGGTTATTTTAATTTCACCAAGCGCAACATCCCCGGATGTAACAGATGCCGGAGATTTTGTATTCAGAACAGCGCCAAGCGATGCTTTTGCCGGCGTTGTTGCTGCTGAATATGCCATAAGTGAGTTAGCAGCTGAGAAAGCTGCTGTTATAACAGAAGCAACAGATTATGCTCAAGGTTTAAGAGAAGTCTTTAATGATAATTTCGCAGAATTAGGCGGCGAGATAGTTTCTGATGAGACATTCAATCCAGAAGACACTGATTTTAGAACACAAGTCACTAAAGTAAAAGCAGCTAAGCCAGATGTAATCTATATAGTCCCTCAATCTGAGCAAAAAGGTGTTTTATTGGTAAGACAGATCAAAGAAGCTGGACTGACACAGCAGCTAATAACTGCAGAAGTTCTTATCGGAAGAAATCTGATTGCAGAGAATGAAGAACTGGAAGGCATCATCGGGGTAGAACAAAGGTTTGATGAAGATGCTCCGAAAGCTTCAGCACTTCTTGCGAAGTATAAAGAACAAGCTAACCAAGACGCACCATTCCCTGCTTACATGTCAGGATCTTATGATATTGTGTATCTGATAGCAGAAGCAATAGAAGCAGTAGGCTATGACGGTGAAAAGATAAGGGATTACTTATACGGTGTTGAAGACTTTGAAGGTGCATTGGGCAAGATCACATTTGATGAAAGGGGAGATGTATTGCTTGACTTTGCAGTGAGACAGGCAAAGGACGGCAAAATAGAAACCTTAAAGTAAATTTTTTTCTTATTTTTAGGATTTTTGTCTGGAGTGTAAAATAAAAAAATAGAGGCTGCAAACTATAATATTGGAAATAATTATATAGCATTATATTTTCATTTTTATCTATGATTAAAGCGGTTATTTTTGATTGGGATGGTACTTTGGCTGATACTAGACAAGCTATTGTCCAAGCATCTAAAAAGGCATTAAGTAGTGTAGGATGCAATGTTGAAGATAACTTCATAGCTAGCCGAATTGGAACGGGCACAAGAACTATCCTTAAAGATGCGCTTGATTCTGAGAATATTAATTATGATGATAAATTGTTTGATAAACTATCAAATCAAAAGGATGAAATCCAAAGTAAATCTTTTGAAATAATCAGAATATTTGATGGATCTGTGGAACTTCTTGAAGAACTAAATGGAAAAATAGCAGTAGCAGTATCATCAATGAGCGTTAGAAAAGTTGTGGACAGTCTATTTAACCATTTTAATCTAAATCATTATTTTTCCGTTACTGTTGCAGCTAACGAAGTTTCAAAGCCAAAACCTAATCCAGATGTTTTTTTAGCTACAGCAAAGAAATTGGGAATTAATCCTAATAATTGCGTGGTTGTTGAAGATTCTACTTATGGTGTAGAGTCAGCTCAGAGAGCTGGAATGAAAGTTATAGCCGTCCCATCTGGTACTTCTACAAAGGAAGAATTACTAGCAAAAAAACCAGATTTGTTTGTCGAATCATTAAAAGAAAAAGAAAAAATAATGGATTTCATCTTTAATAACTAATAGAATCAAGCCAGCCCCTTAATTATTAATTCTCCTGACGATTGAATCTAACAATCCAAAAATTTAAATAACTTAATACTAGACAGAGTGAAATGGTTTCATTCGAAATACTTCCACAACTGATAATTAATGGACTGATTGCCGGCTCAATATATGCATTAGCAGCATCTGGTTTTTCTTTGGTGTATTATGTCATCAAGTTTCTTCATTTTGCGCAAGGCGCTATATTAACTGTATCGGCCTACATTTTTTTCTTATTCCTAAATATCCTGGGGGTGCATTATATCTTGAGCGCTGTATTGGCCATAATTTCAGCTCTGCTTACAGTCTGGCTGATGAACTGGCTTGTTTATAGGCCATTGAGAAAGAGAAGCGCAACAGGAATTGTCTTGCTTATTGCTTCGGTGGCACTTCTTATGCTGTCTGCATCATTGATGCAGGCATTATTCGGATCAAGTACAAAAGTTTTAAACTTAAGCAAGTCCAATATCACTTATACTTTTGGATTCCTGACAATAACATTTATCCAGATTTCAATAATAATAACGGCAATTGTTTTATTCTTATTATTGTGGTTTATACTAAAAAAGACAAGACTTGGAAAATCCATGAGAGCACTGGCTGACAACAAGGAAGTTTCCCAGATTGTCGGTATAAACCCGGAAAAAATTTACTTCTATACATTCTTAATTGCAGCTTTTTTAGGCGGTGTTGCGGGAATTCTGATAGGGCTGGAGCAGAATCTGTACCCGAGAATGGGGATCATAATCATAATTAAAGGATTTATCAGTGCTGTTGTCGGCGGAATAACATCTGTTCCTGGCGCCATTGTCGGCGGATTATTTATCGGATTAGTCGAGAATCTGGGGATCTGGTTCCTGCCAAGCGGCTATAAGGATGTTATTTCATTCACAATCTTGTTGTTGTTTTTATTGTTCAGGCCGCAAGGAATATTCGGGGTGAAGAAAAGAGATGATACATGAATTCCTATTTTCATTTGTAACCTTTTTGTTTATCTATTTCCTGGTAGCTGTCTCGCTAAATCTTACAATAGGATTCACCGGATTGGTTAATCTGGGTCATATGGTATTTTTTGGAGTAGGGGCTTATACTTCAGCAATACTGACGATAAATGGCGTGCCGTGGTATTTTGCCATCATTGTGGCCGGAGTTGTAGCATCTATTTTAGGCGCGATAATTGCTTCAATAACTGTAAGACTGAAAGGGGATTATTTTGCAATGGTGACTTTAGGGCTGGTCTTCATCGCAATAGCAGTATCAAGAAACTGGATTTCCTTGACACGGGGCGCTTTGGGCCTGCCTGGAATTCCAGACATATTCAGGAATAATTTTTATTACACTTTATTTACGATAGGTGTAGTGACTATAGCTATCATAATTATTTATTTCCTTACAAATTCAGAAACAGGAAAGATTTTCCAGGCAATAAGGGATGATGAGACAGCTACTGCAATTCTTGGCAAAAACACCTATTTTTACAAGATACTTTCTGTTGCGATATCGACATTTTTTGCAGGGATTGCAGGGAGTCTGTTTGCGCATCACCTGAACTTTATCGATCCTACACTATTTGATTTGGAATTATTTGTTTTTATACTTGCAATATTAATTTCAGGCGGTCTAGCTTCTATAAAAGGAACAATTGTTGCTGGTTTTATTTTATCAGTTTTAATAACTTTATTGAGATTTGTGGTTGTAACGCCTGAATTGATCGGTCCAATGAGGAATATGTTATTCTTAGTTATCCTGATATTGATATTAATCTACAGGCCGAGAGGGATATTCGGAAGGGTTGATGTATGATGTTATCTCTGAAAAACGTATCAAAAAGTTTTGGAGGGGTCAAGGCAGTCAATGGATGCACGTTTGAAGTAGAAGAAAATACAATAACTTCTTTGATTGGGCCAAATGGGGCTGGAAAGACAACAGCATTCAATATAATAAGCGGGCTGACAAAGATTGACAAAGGAACAATTAGATTGATTCGCAAGAATATAACAAATCTGCCTGCTTACAAGATTGCACAATCAGGAATAAGCAGGACTTTTCAGCTTACTAAAGTTTTTAAGAACATGTCAATAAAGGATAATCTTCTTATTGCGAAAAAAACAGATGAAGAAGAGATGAAGCAAGTCCTGGATAGTGTTTATCTGGAAAAACCGCTTGATACAATTGCAAGCGAGCTTTCCTATGGGCAGCAAAGGCTTTTAGAATTGGCAAGAGCTTTGCTGATGCCGCATTCACTCTTGATGCTCGATGAGCCAACAGCTGGCGTGAATCCAAAAATAAGACAGGAATTTAAATCTATACTGAAAAAACTAAAAAAACAGGGAAAGACTGTGCTGCTCATTGAGCATGACATGGAATTCGTGATGGACATCAGCGATTTTGTAATTGTAATGGACGAAGGAAAAGTTTTGAGGGTGGGAAAACCGAAAGCGATAGTTAAGGATAAGAAAGTTTTGGAGGCTTATCTAGGCAAATAGGTTTTTTCAAATTTAAAATTTTATTATCATTGGGAGCCCAGTACAATAACGAAAAATTCAATAATAAAATAAAATTAAAAAGTCTAATAAATCAAATTAAAAAATAAATAAAAAAACTACAAAAATTAAAAATGCTGTCAATAAAAAATCTTCAGAGCGGATACGACAAAATGCAGATTTTGTTTGGCATTAACTTAAATATAAAGCCGAATGATATTGTTGTCATCATCGGTCCTAATGGCGCAGGAAAATCCACATTGCTGAAGAGCATATTCAACCTAGTCAATATCTACAAGGGGAAAATAATGTTGAGGAACAAGAATATTACAAAGATTCCGACTCACGAATTGATCCAATTAGGTGTCAGTTTTGTTCCGCAGGGAAGGCAGGTATTCAATTCCTTGACTGTGAGGGAAAATCTTGAGATGGGGGCTTTCCTGACAAGCGATAAAAAAATGATCGAGGAAAGGATGAAAGAAGTTTTAGAGCATTTTCCTGATTTAAGAAAGAAGCTTGATGATTATGCGTTTAACCTGTCAGGAGGACAGCAGCAGATGGTTGCAATCGGCAGGGCATTGATGCAGGATCCTCAATTATTACTTTTGGATGAGCCCTCGCTTGGATTAAGTCCAAAAATAATGAAAGGGCTGTTCAAAAAAATACAGGAAATCAATGATGAAGGCGTCACTATCATCATTGTTGAGCAGAATGCAAAGCAGGCGACAAAGATTGCTGATAAAATAATTGTCCTAGAGGATGGCAAAATAGCACTTACCGGCGGTAAGAAATTATTAAAGGACAAGAGAATACAGCAAATCTATCTTGGTGGACGTTGATTAGTTCACCCTAAAGTCAATTTCTACATTTGCATGGACTATTAAGCTGACTTTGAGTTTTTTTGTGAAATCGTCAATGTTTTTGATGATTTTTTTGTCATAGCCCTTTTTATTAAAATTTGGCAGCCCTAAAATGACAAGATCAGAGTGCTCTGAGCTCCTGAATATGTGCTCTTTTAGGTTTCTTTCATTTCCGTGGAAAACGTGCAGTTCAGTATTTTCAATCCTGGATTCAGCTATCATGCTTTCCAAGAGCTGCTTTTCCTTTTCAACCTGATTTGAATCTTCGACTAACTTGAAAATACGGATTATGGCACCTTGTTCAAGCCATTGCTTTGAATGCGTAATCAAATAAGCCAGTAAAATCATGAAGTTTCCATTCCTGCCGGAGTTCCACCAAACATCCACATATTTCAAACTAGTAAATCCAGTCTGGTTTCGCAGAATAATCACATTTTTCTTGAGCTTTTCAGTATCTGCTACAAGCTTGTCTATCTCTATATTCTTGTCAAAGTCAACTAGTACTGTGTTAAGCGGCATATTGCCCAGAGTCTCTCCTTGTATAAGGCTGCTGACAGCCCCTTCAAAATCATCATTCAGTATGATTCTTGGAAATATTTCCAGTTTCTTTTCTTCAACATATTTACCTATGGAATCCTCGATTCTTTTTCGCTCTTTTGCATTATTTTTTAGATTTCCCTCTTTCAAGAAATACATTTTTGTTACGCTTCTTTGTGAGCCTATCCAATGAAGAATGTTTGCAAGGGCATCCTTGTTCAAGTCGTTTGCACAGAAAGCAAGTATTGTAGGACGCCAATTCTTCTTGCCTTTTTCAGTTTTGGCCATTCGCTTGAGAAGAAGCCTTAGCAACTGGAAAAATACACCTTCCCAAACACCTTCAACTTTCATCGATTTTTTTGATTTATAGAGGTAAAAGAAGATTATTAATTGAAAACCTATGCCTAAGATCATAATTCTAGGGTCAAACAAGTACATGATTGCGTATGATGCAAACATGCCGTAGAATGAAATAATCGGGGGTGTGTAGAATAACGGCCTATAGCTTGGATTTTGGGAGATTTTCTCAAAAAATGCAGCTCCATTAATCCACCCATACACGCTCAGGAAAAACATTGCCACTATCTGTGAAACTAGTTCAAGAGAACCTATTAGGATAACTCCCAATCCGATAGCAAGACTGAATAAAATCGCTATTCTGGGCTCTGAGCTTTCCCCTATTGAGCCGCCCAGAAAATGAAATGAATTAGGCAATACTTTATCCTTCACCATGGCCCTTAAAGAGCGCGGGCCTGTCAAAAGGCTGCTTAAAGCTGATGATGATGTTGCCATGATTATTCCTAACAAAACTAAAGGAGAAAAAATTGCAATTGACTGAATGACAAATGGGTTTGAGGCAAGTTCGCCAGCAGGAGCTGCTAAGGATAATTTAACAGCTAGTGCGACATAGACAACCATAGTGACTATAATTGCAGAAAAAGTTCCGATGACTAAACTTTTTCTTGGATTCTTAAGCTCGCCGCTCATGCCAACTCCAGCGTCTATACCTGTAACTGCCGGAAAAAACATTGCAAATGCTATCCAGAATGGCAAAGTGCCTGGTCCAAAAAATGATAAAGTCAGAGTTTGAGTGTTTGGGCCTAGAAAGATTGACACTAAACTCAATAAAAGTGCAGCAAGTATTGCATATTGGATTTTTATGACAAAACGTGCACCGATATAAACTATCAATCCAAAAATACCTAAAGCAATCAATGCTATCAGTTGTTCCGGCACAATAAGGTTTAATGAAACAAGAATGCTGTTGATACCCCTTGCAAATGCAATCGCATAAAAGCTTGCTGCAATTGTCTGCGCCAGGTAAAGCTGGATTCCTAATGCCCCTCCAAATTCCGATCCTAAGCTTCTGGAAATTAAGTAGTACAGACCACCAGCTTTGACATTGATGTTTGTCGCTATCGAAGAAATCGAGAATGCAGTTGCAATTGTGACAGAATGAGCGATAAGTATTATCAGCAATGTCTTGAGAAGCCCTACACCGCCAATCACCTGAGGAGCAATGTAATACATGACTGCTCCCAGGATAGCTAAAGAAGACGGCAGGAAAACACCAGAGAAAGTCCCAAACTTTTTGATCTTTTTTACAGCAGAGCTAATCTCAACCATGCTTTTGGAGTAAAAGAGGGATTATTTAAAGGTTGTTAAAATAGATAAAAGCAACCTATTTAAACCAAAACTTAATTCTTCAGCCTATGGCGAAGCATAATGTGTCAAGGACTATACTTCTTCATATTTGTGTCCTGTGACTAGAACTTCAACATAAACTTTACTGCCTTGAATTGTATAAAGAATCCGAAGTTTTCCAACTCTTATTCTATAATAATCCTTTAAATCGTAATGTAATCTCTTGTTTCTTTCAGGTTTCTCTTCAAGTTCATGCAATTTGCTCAAAACTTGATCTTCAAGCGCTTTGTTCTTTAATTTCTTCAAATCCTTTAAGAAAGAGTCTGTTAATACAACTTCATAATTCATTTTTTGAGAACATCTTTTAGCTTGTGCACTCTTCCAGCTTCGATGTCTTCTTTGCTTTTTCTTATTGATTCCTGAATTTCAGGATTGTTCATAAGTTCAATAGATTCAACTATAGCATCAAATTCTTCCTTAATTCTTACAAGGTCGCTTATTGCTTTTTTATTTACAGCTATTGTTTCAACCATATCTCCATCTATCAGTTTAGTGATTCTAACCTATATAAACGTTTCGGGCTGACAATTTGAGAGATGTGTAATTTTTCACTATCCAACATAAAAGCAACCTATTTAAACCAAAACTTAATCCTTTAATCTATGGCAAAGCATAACGTGTCCAGGACAATGTCGACTCAGCATCCTGACAATGTCAATCATCCGTTTTTTTCCGGCAATTCAGAGCTTGGCGGTGAAGACGAGATAAAGGAAGTCTTCTATACTTTTTCACATATGCATTCCCAGGAACAGTTATGGGATTGTGAAGGGAAAGAAGTTGATAATTTTGTTGTTAAAAAATTATTAAGCAAGTATGAACATTATTTCAGGAAAAACAAGCTTGGAAAGGATGTTTTTCTTACTTTAAGAGTTCCAAACCCTTCTGTTGAGAAAAATGAAGCGAAAATATTGCTTGAGACTTTGGAAAGCATACCAAGAAATTTTGATGCTGCAAAAGCGTTTTACGATGATGATATAGCACCTATTTTCGAGATTGCCCTGCCGATGACAACTGATTACAGGGAGCTAGTCCGAATATCAAAATATTACAAGCAGTATGTTGTGGGTAAGCAGCATAATAAGCTGGGAAATGACATGACCATTGCGCAATGGATCGGCAAGTTCAAGCCTGAGTCATTGAGGATAATCCCTTTGATTGAGGACAAGGAATCAATCCTTAATCCTGAAAATATTGTTGAGCCTTTTTTGAAAGAAGAGAAGACTGAGGAATATCAGAGAGTTTGGCTGGCGAGAAGCGATCCCGCATTAAATTACGGAAATCTTGCAACAGTTTTAATGCTCAAGGTATCTCTTCAGAAGCTAAGAGATATTCAGGAAAAACTTTCTATCGATATTCTTCCTATTCTTGGATGCGGAAGCGCTCCTTTCAGGGGAAATTTCAAGCCAACAAACATAAAGAATTGTGTGCAGGGCTATCCAAGCATTTACACTTACACTTTGCAGTCAGCATTCAAGTATGACTATGGCATGGATGATGTAACTGATGCTGTTAAGTTTTTGAATGAGACAAGGCCATCAAATCCAGTCAGTGTTGATGAGAAAAGATGCGTTTCAATCATTGAAAAACTGATGAGCGAGTACAGAAAGCAAGTCAAGCTTCTTGGTGAGTCAATAAATAACATGTCCCCTTACATTCCTCCAAGAAGAAAAAGAAAATTGCATATCGGCTTGTTCGGCTATTCAAGAAGTGTTGGTGATCTGAAACTTCCAAGGGCAATAACCTTTTGCGCTTCACTTTATTCTTATGGTCTGCCTCCTGAAATCATCGGGTTGAATGCTTTGGATGAAAAAGACATTGATTATATCAAGGACATTTACGCAAACTTTGACAATGATTTACGAGATTCACTAAAATACCTGAATAAAGACAATTTGAGTGTTTTTCCCAAAGAAATTGTTGATAAGATTGATAAAATCAGCGGAATTGTCAAATATGATGTTGACAAAAAACACAAGAAAGTAACTTCCATAATCCTTGAAGACCTGAAGAGGAAAGATCATAGGTTGCTTTCCGAGAATATAACACGAGCAGGATTTATTAGGGGATTTTTGGGGTAGGAATCCATTTTTCGCTATAATTCTTAGCAAATTTGAAGTCATTTAATGAAATCAAAAGAAATTTATACTACTAATTTAAAAAATATATCATGAACTTAGGCAGGGTACTCAAAAATTTCAATTATTATGCAATGGCCTTATTGAGGATACAAAATGCCAAAGTAGATGCGGCCAACAATAGTTTTGATATACTCAAATATGAATACCTAAAAAGATTGGTATTGGGGCAGATTGATTGGCATGATCTGGGAACTTTATCCAGAAAAAGCGAGCTCGAATTAGTAAGACAAATTAGTATAGATTTGGATCATCTGCTGCAAATCAAGGAAAGATTAATCCAGCACGTTTTTGCGGTTTTTGTAAGGACAAACAAGCCTCAGACCCGATTATATTTTGACCTTTTAAACAGAGGTCAAGTTCCGTTAAGCCAGTTGGCAGAACATTCTAAAGACATATCAATTCTTCGAAGCAAGCTGGTTGTCGGGAATGCTGGAGATGATGTTCGTGCAATCCCTTTGACTGACATTCCATATTCCGGAATTCACAGATTCTTAAGGCTGATCCATACTTTCGAATATCTCCAGAAGGCATTGAGACCCGGATTATTCAAAAAAAGCCTGATTTCAATTTTAAGAGGTGAAGCAAATGCCCTGCAAAAAGGAAATTATGGCAAGTATATGAAATTGTATGGACAGGAGAAGGCATACTGCTATGGCGTCTTTCATGCTATAAGGTCGGACCTGGAAGAAGACCTCCAAATAGCGCATTCTGTCAAAGATCCATATATAGCAACAGCCCTTAGATTGGTCACTACACAGCACATCTATTTGCTGCATAATCTTATTTGCGTATTCTGTTTCTGCGCTTCCCTGGGAGAACAATTAAATTTTGATGTCCAGATCAGCAAACTTAATAATAACATGCACAGGAGCACGGCCATTTCCGGGATTGAAGCTGAGCCAGCGCCTGACGGCACTCCAATCACAGATAGAGAAAAAAGAATTCTCAGTGAAATTTCATCAACAATACTGTCAAACCCGGGAGCATATTTCATTCCCTCGAAAAATCCGGCATTTAAATTTTCCGGCAACGTGCTGTCTTTTGATTCAGTATACATGGACAGGTTTTTTCATCGGGATACAAGAGTAAGGACTGACGGCAAAGTATATGCGAGCTTTATTGAGGCTCCAAACAGCAAAAAAGTTGTTTTATACTTTCCTTTCAGAAGCACGGAACCTGGACACTTTCATAATTTCGCCAGAAAGCTGAAAGAGAGGGGAATCTCCAGCCTGATAATGATGCTGCCTGGGCATGACTTAAGAAAAAATGACTCAATTGACGGGCAGGATCCAATTTTTCGGCTAGCGTATACGGCTCAGTTGAACAGATAATCCAGACTGTAAATGACTCAATCGTTGCAACTAACTGGCTGCAACAAAGAGGCTATTCTAGTTTTGGAATATTGGGGGCGAGTATCTCCAGTGTTTTCCCCCCTATACTGCTGTGCATGGATTCAAGATTATCCACCGGCGTCTTTGTTGTCCCAAGCGACGATCCGGTAAAATCAATGTCAGGAGTGGCAACCCAGAATATCAAAAAGATGTATGAAAATTCCGGAGTGACTCCTGAAGAATTAACTGGATATTGGGAATGTGTCTATCCAAGGCAGTACTACAAAAGAATGCCTGCTCAGATGAGAAACAAAGTTTACTTCTATACTCAAGTTGCCAAATATGATAAGATGACCCTAACAGAAAGGGGTTTGGAGACAGCAAGATTGGTGCAAAATACATTCTACCATGCCCATTCTGAACAAATTCATATGACGCATGTATCCCAGGCACTATCTACATTTTGGTATGGAGAAAAAATAATCGATTTTCTGGTACGGGCAATGGGTCGGGAAAGACTATAAATTAATTTCTGAAAACATAACAAGAGCTGGATCTGTTAGGTAGATTAAAAATAATTCTGAAAGAAGAAATAATAATTTTGTCAATACGGCCTTTTCCTGCACATTGATTGCGTAAGGGGCACATTATCTTCAGAAACCTTTTCTTTGTCACGAGCAATTTTTAAAGCGCAGCCATACCATTCAAATTCATCAAGAAATTTGACAATTCTTCTGTTATATGCTTCATCTTTTGGGTTTCCATCATCATCAAAAGAGTCGTGCACTTTTGAGATAGGGAACATAGAAGGGATGCTGACAGAACCTAGTTCACCCATTATGGCCCTTAGATGCACTGCAACTCTTACGCCTCCAAAAGGGCCTGCGGAATAAGTCACAATGCCGCTTGGCTTGAAGAAATATTCAGATTGATAATGATCAAGCAGATTCTTAAGTACAGCAGGCAGGCTGTGGTTGTATTCAGCACTGACAACAATGAAACCATCTGCGTTTTCCAGGATTTGAGCAAGCTTTTCCATCATTTCAGGAGCTTTTCCTTTTTCAAACTCCTTGTACATCTTGTCAAGAAAAGGAAGCTTATACTGCAATGGATCGACTAAAGCTACTTTATGGCCTCTTTCTTCAAGTTTTTTAGCTACGAATTTTGCTGCTTTTATTCCCTGTCTGCCAGTACGCACAGAACCGTATATGACTGCAATGTTAAGTTTCATGATGGTGGGCAAAATTTATATAGATATAAAACTTTTGTTTAATATGTCGGAAAATATATCATCAATCTGTGACTGATGGACGTAGTCCAATTATGGTTGGCCATATGATATATTTCCGAGCATGCTCAAAAACCACTTCATGTGGTTTTCGTTAAGAGCTAGAACCAAAAAGATTAAAGGTGGTTTTTGACACATGAATAAAAAAATAATTTATTTATTATTTTTCTTGAGTGTCTTGATTATCAGCAGCTGCGATACACAAGTTATAGATGACACTCCTGCACCAGAACCAAAATGCGGAATTGAAAACTGCCATGGGCTTGATATCAAATGCGGCTCAAATGTTCCGGATTTCTGCACGGAAATCTACAAGCTTGGGGATAAATGCAGGCAGTTTGCCAACTGTGAAACAATCGATGGAAGCTGTCAATTTGTAAGCAACGAACAATTCGAAGAATGCAAATCTTGTGTTGATAATTGTGTAGCACAATATGAAGATGATGCTAACAAAGCTTTTGAATGTGAAAGTAATTGTTAAACGAGGTGAAAAATGACATTTAATGCAACAAGATTTGGTTTGGCCGGCGGAATTATTTGCGGGTTGTTCTTTTTAGTCATAACCTGGATTTCAATGTTTAACGGCTATGCCATGGGATATCTTAATCTGATAGGCAGTGTCTATCCTGGATATACTGTTAGTTTTTTAGGCAGCCTTATAGGTTTTGCATACGGGTTTGTAGAATGCTTTGTAGCGTTTTTCATATTTGCCTGGCTGTACAACTGGTTAGAAAGTCTTTAAGCAGCAATCTCAACAACTTTTATCTTGAACTTCAAAGTTTTTCCAGCCAAAGGATGATTCATGTCAATAGTTATCTCTTTATCTGATACTTGAGTTATCTTTGCCGGAAACTGCTTTCCTTCCGGTGATTTCAAAAGCAATGCCATCCCTTCTTTTGGCTCTGGTTCAGGCGGCAATTTGTCCCTTGGAATTTTATTTACCAATGATGCATTTATGTCACCGTAAGCTTCTGATGGCTTCAGATTTATTTCTTTTTCCTGCCCTTTTTCCATGCCTGTGACAGCCTCATCAAAACCCTTGATGACCTGGCCAGAGCCTACTTCAAATTCCAAAGGCAGCTTGTCTTTAGATGTGTCAAATACCGTGCCATCTTCCAATGTTCCGGTATAATCAACTTTTATCTTGTTTCCTTTTTTGACTTGCATATTAACAACCCCATTCCGTAAAAACAAGCCGAACTCGTTTTAACATTTTTTTCATAGGATTTGGGCATTTTATTTAAATGTTATGATTGAAATCAATAAATTTATTAATCGATAAAGGATAGTTTACAACAAATGAAATCAAGCAATACTCTGTTTGTTATCCTGATTTTTGCAGCTATTTTCATGATTGGATGTACAATTGATCCTGTTTATTACACAGATGAGAACCTGGATTTTTACGCTGAAGAACAATATAATGAAGAAGTTGTTGATAAGGTAGAAGAAGTTGATAAGGTAGGAGATGTTGAACAAGAATTTGATGATGAATTCTATGATGAAGAAGAATTTTATGATGATGAATACTTCTTCATGGAGCCGGAAGACTGTTTTGAAGGTGAAAAATACGATCCGGTTGAGAAATTATGTTACATAGATTGTGATACTGAAGAGGAATGCCTCAGGATAGAGGAAGAGATCAGCCAAAATGCAGAGGACATAGGCGAGGATTTTTTTGAGGGCGAAGAGGATTTCAAGGATATAGTACCTGAAGATATTACAATCCTGGCTAAATACAATATCAACGGCGAGGCTATCCAATTATATGAAAAGCCGGCATTGGATGACAATTCATTGAAGACATTGCAGGATGATTCTGACAAGCACCAAATAATCTGGGATAGGTATAAATCCCTCATTCCATTGTCCAATACGCCATTCTTGGTCGAATATCATGTCGGGACTGACGGAAAAGAAGAGACTTTTGCTGCAGTAAACCAGAATGAAAAAAACCTGAAAAATTGGGATTTGATGATTGACATCCAGGATGCTTTTGTGAGCGGCAATGAGCTTGACAAGAAAGAATTGACATACACTTTGATACATGAATTCGGGCATCTGCTGACATTGAATGAAAAACAGGTTGATCTGATACTGAATGCAGACCTTTCAGATGATGATTTTATCAGGCTTGAGAAAAACTGCAATCCTAACTTCTTTACCCGGGAAGGCTGCACCAAAAAAAGTTCCTATATGAACCTATTCTTCAGCAAATTCTGGAAAGGCACCTATGATGAATTCCTGGGTTTTCAGGAAATTGAAGATGATGATGAATATTACGAAGCTTTGGATAATTTTTACATCAAATATGAATCAAGGTTTGTGACTGACTATGCTGCAACAAACCCCGGAGAAGACATAGCAGAATCCTGGACTGCATTTGTTCTTCAGGAAAAGCCAAATGGGAACAAGATTTCAGACCAGAAGGCCAAATTCTTCTATGACTTTCCTGAATTGGTAAAATTGAGAAAGATCATAAGAGCAAGAATATGAAAGATACTCAAAAACTTGTAGTTTCTTTTTACAAATACGTTAAAATAAATGATTCTCTGGAATTCCAGCAGCAGCATCTTGAATTCTGCAAAGAATTAGGATTAAAAGGCAGGATAATGGTGGGTGAAGAGGGTATTAATGGCTGTGTTTGCGGCCCAAAAGATATTGTTGAAGAATATAAGAAAAATTTGAGAAGCAATCCTTTGTTTTCTGATATTGATTTTAAAGAACAGCTCGTAGATAAACCTGCTTACAGAAAAATGTTTGTCAGGTTAAGGAAAGAGATTGTTAATTTTGGTTTTGATGTCGATCTTAAGAATACTGCCAGCTATATGACGCCAAAAGAACTGAAAGAATCACTTGACAAAAAAGAAGACATTGTTTTGGTTGATATGAGAAATGATTATGAAGCAAAAATTGGCAAGTTCAGGAATGCAAGAACTGTAAGTATGTGCACTTTTAGGGAATTGCCGGAAAAATTAAATGAAATCGAAGATATTAAAGATAAAAAAATAGTTACTTATTGCACTGGCGGCGTTCGATGCGAAAAAGCGTCTGCTTTCCTGAAAGAGCATGGTTTCAGCAACGTATCACAGCTTAAAGGAGGTATCTTAAGTTTCTGCAATGAATTTCCTGACACTTATTGGGAAGGAAAGTGCTTTGTTTTTGATGACAGGCTGGCTGTACCGATGAATAAAAACCATGAGCCGATCGACAACTGTGTTTGGTGCGGAGTCAAATCAGATGAAATAATGAACTGCCATAACCTTGACTGCGATAAATTGTTTATTTCCTGTGACGGATGCAAAGAAAAACACAATACAAGCTGTTGTGAAGGATGTCGTGTTGCTCCTAAGAGAAGGAAAGTGTGTGTTTTGATTCAAGATAGTTAAATTTATAAAATAAACTTGTTTTCTGAAATTAATGAAACAAACTGATCCTGACACATTGGCTATAGCAGAATTGTTACATTCTACTTTATTAGAGAGATACTCTCCAGGTCAAGAATTAGGGCTTACTACAGTTAAAGAAGAAGCTGCTGTAATTGTTAGGGATCTTGAAGCTACATGTAATGTTGTATCTGTTTTATTGGCTATGCAGTGCTCAGGTTATGTTGCTAGACATGGAATGGGGTATGTATTGCAACCACTTTCTCAAGGCTAGCCAATTTTAAGAAGTTTATAAATTCTAAATACAATAGAAACCTTTAAAAAGCGGGCCCTATAATGGAGATATAGTAATAACAACAAAAAGCTGGGATTATATCAGCTTTAGAAGAGCAGGAATATACATATTGATGATTAGTGGTTCAGTCTTCAAATAAATGCTATATTTCTGAGATTAATTGAACGTAAAAATGAACTTAGACATAAACTTAAAGCCAGAACTGGCTAGAGCATTTCAGGAATTAGGATTTTCTGAGTTGACAGACATCCAGAGAAAAGCAATCCCTTTAATCCAGAAAGGGCAGGATGTTATTGGGCAGTCTCAGACAGGATCAGGAAAGACTGCGGCGTTTGGATTTCCAACACTGGAAAAGATAAATCCTGCTTATAGATTGCAGGCTGTAATATTAGTTCCTACCCGCGAATTGTGCGAACAAGTCGCAACAGAAATGAGAAAATTTGCCAAGCACATGCGTGTGAAGATTATCCAGGTTTATGGCGGGGTTTCTATCAATCCGCAAATTCATTCCCTGATGAGCGCCAACATTGTTGTTGCAACACCCGGAAGAATGCTCGATCATGTCCAGAGGCGGACGATTCAACTGAATCAAGTCAGGACCTTAATTCTTGATGAAGCTGATAAAATGTTTGAGATGGGATTCATAGAAGATGTTGAGAAAATAATCTCCCAGATACCTAAAGACAGGCAGACATTGCTGTTCAGCGCTACAATATCAACACAGGTGCAGGATATTGTAAGGCATCACATGAAACATCCTGTCAAAGTCAAGGTCCAGTCTTATGTTGAAGAAAGCAAGATGAAACAGCAATTCTATGATATTGAATCAAAAAATAAATTTTCACTATTGATGCATCTTCTGAAGCATGAATCGCCTGGGTTGACCTTGATATTTTGCGCAACAAGGAGAAGAGTTGATGTATTGAGCAAAAATCTTTACAAACAAGGCGTAAACTCAGAAGGTTTGCATGGCGGATTGACGCAAAACAGGAGAAAGCGGGCAATTGACCTATTTCATAATAAGAAGATTGATATTTTGGTCGCAAGCGATGTTGCAGCAAGGGGATTGGACATAAAGAATGTAAGCCATGTCATCAATTATGATTCTCCAAAAACTTCAAAAGAATATATCCACAGGATCGGAAGGACAGCAAGAGCCGGACAGGAAGGCACAGTCATCTCACTCATTGCAGAAGCAGACCATGAAAACTTCAGAAATGTGATGAGTGACAGGTCAATAGTCATAGAGCAGGTTCAGGTTCCTCAATTTGAGAGAGTTGCTTTCTTTGCCGGATCCAGAGATTCCGGACAAGGCCGTGGCGATCGCAGAGGAGGATATTCAAATAGAGGCGGACATAGAGGTGGATACAGAGGCCACTCAGGCGGAAGATCCCATGGAGGAGGATATAGAGGAAGAAGTTCTCATGGCTCAGGAAGATCCCATCATTCAGGTGAAAGATCATCATATTCAGGTGAGAGGTCTCATTCAGGAGAACGATCTCATTCCGGTGAAAGATCACACCGTTCAGGAGAAAGACCATCACATTCAGGCGGAAGGTCTCATCGTGGTGGCGGTTATCATCACAGAAGAAGGGGTTATAGTAGATAAGTTAAATTCTAGTTTATTTTCGGCGCCGGGGGAGGGAATTACAGCTACTCCTCCATTAGCATTTGAACCCTCGTAGCGTTAGGGTCAACGCTAACTGGATCTTAAGTCCAGCGCCTTAGGCCAGACTCAGCCACCCCGGCTTTACCGAAAACTATAAATATGTCCTTTGTATAATTTACCATGGGTCAACGTTAACTGATTTTTAGTCCAGCGTCTTATGGCCTTTCTCGGCCATTTTTTCTTTATTTTTATCAACAATGATAGAATTCCAGCTTTAAATAGTTCACGCGTCCATGTCCAGTGGGTAGTGGTTATTTATAATATGGGAAAAAAGTTTGGGGGTTGGTGGAAGTGGTGTTAAATGCCAGAAGGGGCTACCACTTTTTCTGTGCCAAAAATGTTTGAGCCTTACTTTTACAAAATGTTTTTATATTAAGAATCAAAGATAATATTATGGCTAAAGATAATCTGAGTTCCAAAGAATTAATATTGATTGTTGTTTCTGCAGTTTTAAGTGCATTTATGTCTGTTTTTGTGTATGTTTTATATCAGGAGAATAACGAAATCTTAACCAACCCATCTACATCAATTTTAACCATAATTTTTATCCAAGCTGTTATCTATCTGTTTTTCATTGCTATTTTGCATATTTGTTCTATAAATTTGTGATTATGTATTCTGAAACGGTGGGGGATAGCTTATCTAGGTTGGGTAATTGGATTCTTAGGTTACTAAAAATTGAGTATATTAAAAAAATTGAAATATTCCCAGACATAGATAAGTTATATCTTAAACATAAAGATCTTTTCAATGCTTTGTTTATTCTTGCTTTTCTAGTTTATTGGATATTAAATATGGAAGTTTTAACACAAACAACAAAATGGTTTTATTATTTGATTTTAATAGTTACTTCATATACAATTATTGATAGGATACTAGTCTATCTTAAACTTAATAAATTTTAATTTTGTAAAAGTACATCCAAAAACCATCCAGAACTCTCACTTACCCAAAAATCCCAAACAAACCTTTTGCTTTCTTTTGCTTGACTTCGATCAGAACTTCTATTTCATCAAGCTGGCTCTTTAGATTATCAACTTGTTCTCGGAGAATTGCTTTTGCAACGTCGCTTGGGACTTCGTCAATCAGATTAGTCAATGTTGAGATTGAATCACTTAGTTTTTCCTTGCTTGATGTAAGCTGGTTAATCTCCTCTCGTTCAGCAGCTTTTGCAAGCCCTAACAATAATCTTAATTTGTATCCGATGCCTTTGTCATCTTCTTTCTTTTCAATGGCTTCTAATTCATCTGAAACATCAAGGACATCGCCTGCCTTGTCTTCTATGATGTAAAGATATTCATTTGGAACATCAGAATCTCTTAATGAAGCTAATTTGCCTGCAGCTTCTCTAACTTTATGCCCTGCAACAATTTCTGTTTTTACTTCTCTTGACCTGTCAGAACTTGCGAAAGTGCTTATCTTGGCGTTAGCAACGAATGGAAGCAATTTTATGTCACCAAAACTGCTAGGGGATATTATTCCTTTGTAAACAGTGGTATCCTGTAATCTTAATTCTTCATGCAAGTCATCGATGAATAATTCCAGTTTAGTTATATCATCCTGGGTTGCTGTGTTCAGGACTGCCAAAACAATCTCGACTTTATCAGCCCCCCTTACATCATCCTCATCTTCTATTATGTCGCCGAATTTGCATCTTATCTCGGCTTCCCTGACTATGAACTTCCTTAAATTCTCCTCAGTCAAGGTTCCAGTACACTTTTGCGCCAATCCTGTTTTTTCTTCACATCTTCTTTTGCTGTCTTCAAAGCAGCGCTGTTTGTCTTCTTCCATCCTTGAACATCTCTGCTCAACATGCCTTAGCTCAGCTTCTGATTCCAGTTCGCAATTATCCCTGTTCCTGAAGTCGCTGTCGGAGTAATGCAGCCTTTCCTGTTCTTTGCATTTTTCAATAAAAGAATTCCTGTCGCATGAAGAAGGCGTGTTTGAACAGCTCCTTTCCTGTTCTAGCCAGGAATGTTCACAATTACCTAAGACATCTTCATAAGTGGCAGCTATAACATTGCCTGTAATCTGGCTTGTACTTGTTATAGTGATACATTCAAAAGCAACAACACATCCTGAGTCATCATATCTTGATGTAATGCTTTCATTTTCTCCACAGCTTGGTTTGGCAATTTCAGGACATGCTATTTCGTTCTTTATGCATTGATAGTCTGTTATACACCCTGCACTGTCATAATAAGTTTCTAAAGTAGAATCTGGATTGCATGTTGGTTCCTGAACTTGTGGGCATTCTGGCTGTTTGCATTCATAAAATACGCAGCCTTTTTCATCAAATCTTTCTTCTATAAATGAATCAGGAGGACATTGAGGCCTTACAGGTTCAGGGCAGGGAACATAACAAGGATCCTGTATATAATTAATTGGAACACATTGGTTGTTTAGGCAGTTATACTGGTCAAAAGTAGATCCATCATGGCAGGTTCCGATTCCGCAATCTGATTTTGTGGTGCATTCAAAATTTGAAGGGCATGGTTCAAAATTGCAGTCAGGAGGTATTCTTCCGACAGCAGTTCCGTCAGGGCAGATTTTTGCATCTTCTGTGCATCCAACTGGTTCACAATCCTGTGGACAATACAATCCTCCACAATCACTAGTACAAACACCTTCGCTGCAACTAGATGAAGTGCATCCTTCATAAGATTCACAAACTCCATTCCCGCAATTAGCGCAGTGCTCTTCCTTAACCCCATTCCTGTCATAATAAGCACAGTTTCCTTCTTTTTTACAAGCTTCAAATTCACAATTAGGGCCAACTCTTGAAACAAAACTTCCGTCAGGGCATTCCCTTGCATCCTGAGGGCATGCAGTTTCTTCAAAGACGCAATCATAAGATTCGCAGCCATTTTGATCAAAATGCTTTACAAGTTTATATCCTTCAACGCACAATGGCAATGCGATCGGAGGACAAACTGTATCTGAGCCTCTTCGGCATTCGTCCCTTACGCTGAAACTGTTTACTCCGCATTTGCCTGTGTCAGGGTTGCAGTGATTTTCACAAGTTTTTCTTGCATCGTTGCTCCATTCGCCTTGGGATATGCATTGTCCGCCATGAGATTCAGTATAGCCATCATAGCATTCCCATTCTGCATATAGAAAACCGACACTTCCTCTGCCTGAATTGTCAACTGGGATAAAATCGTCCCTTTGGGTTCCACCCAAACATCTTCTCAGAAAATCTTCTTTATTGCAATCCTGGTTTTGTTTGAATCTTTCGCATTCCCTTAATAATCTGTCACCTTCAAAATCAAATCTTTTTCTGCATGATTCATCTATATACTGCAGCTGGTCATCAAGGATGAACTTATTTCTTGACTTGCATGCTTCCACTATTGCAGCTTTATTCGGAGGACACGATGAAGCAATTGACTGTATCTTTTCCAATTCACCGGCGTCTTCCCTTACAAAAGGAGTACCTATTCTTGAGCAGTCTTGTTTTGATCTTTCAGTGCAGTCTGACTCGTCTTTATCAAGCTTGCTGCAGAAATTTTGCACTTCTCCGGCTTTTTCCCTGAATTTTTCAATTACAATGTCGGCAATCTTGTTTGGATCATTGCAGTGCTGCTTTATGTCTCTTGGATCTATGTCATCCCCAATAATCTCAAAGACCATCCCAAATATTCTTTCTTCATCAGAATAGCCTTCATAAGACGGCCCAATATCATATTCAGGCCTGAATCCTTCATGTTCATAGGAAAATGTATCTTTTCTTCTTGATCGGTCCTTGAATTCTTCCATCCCCCTTTT
>NZDH01000019.1 GCA_002688775.1 Candidatus Woesearchaeota archaeon | reverse complement strand
TGTTCTTATTGATACAATCCAGGAAATGCTTTAGCTGCTCAGTCAAGGGCTTATTATTCTTGATATCTATGGCCTGATATCCTTTGTCATCAATAATTACTTTTCCATCAATGATTTTTGGAGCATTTTCATAATATTTTAATTTATCATCTTTGGCATAATCTTCAAATACAGCATAAAGCTTTTCGCCTACCACTATGACGCTAAATTTTTTCAACGGATGTATCCAGCTTCCAAATGAAGTTGCAAATGTGTTTTCCGGGAATTTCAGATCCATTGTTACAACATCTTCAATACCTTTTTTCAGGAAGGATGCACCATTTACACTAACTTCTGATGGATTTTGGTCAAGCAGATGCAAAAGTACTGATACACTATGGGGAAAGAAATCCCAAAGGGCACCCATGTCACTCCTTACAGGGCCATTTCCAGTGTGGATTATATGAACATACTTCATTTTTCCAAATAAACCAGCCTTAATGTCTTCCTTGATCTTTTGTATTCCCGGATTGAACAAATGCAAATGCCCTACCATTAAAACCTTATTTTTTTCCAATGAAATCTTTACTAATTCTTCTGCATCTTTGGAGTTTAAGCAGAATGGCTTCTCAACCAGCACATGCTTATCTGCTAAAAGTGCATCTTTAGCTATTCTGTGATGAGTACTTCCTGGAGTTACTATAGCAACTGCATCAACTTCTTTATCTTGTAAGATATCTTTGTAATTTGTAGTTTTGTTTACTTCAGATTTTAGTTCGACTTTTGCAGCAGCGCTATCCAAAGTTTCTCGTCTGCCTGAGCAGATCCATTTTATATTGGCATTATCTAATTCATTCAGAGTTCTAAGATAGTTAATGCCGAATCTACCTAAGCCAATTATACCTAAATTTATCTTATTTTTCATATGCTTATGGACACAATTCCCATTTAAAAATTTATGGATATACAGATATTCATTATATAAAAAGCAGCAAAGTTTATAATACACTTGTTAATCCTGGTGTTAAACAGAAGGTGATTACTATACCAAATGAAAAAGCAATAAAAATAGATCCAGCTTTTACAGATGAAAGAGGAGCAATTTCTAATATACTGGAAGAGGACATCTGCCACGTTGCCATCATCACTTCAAAAAAAGGATCAATCAGGGCGAACCACTATCATCCTAAACAGATACAATATGTATACCTTGTGAGTGGAAAATACGAAACTGTATCTAAAGATATGAAAGATGATAATGCTAAGGAAGAGACTTTGGTTGTAGAGCCAGGCACTTTGGTGATTACACCGCCAATGATAGCTCATGCAATGAGATTTTTGGAAGATTCAGTCATTCTTAACCTGACTACAGGGCATCGTGACAGCAAAAATTTTGAAGAACATACTGTAAAGCACAAATTAATCTAACAGTCTAAGTTTCTGTAATCTCTTTCAACAAGAAGTTAATCTTCAACCATGGAGCATAGCTGGTAATTTTATCTTTTTCCAAATCAAATTCATAATAGGTTGCTTTCCCATCTGAGGAAGTTTTTCTAAAACCTCTTTTTTCATATAGCGGCCTTATGCGCCAATTTGATTCTGTCTCAACCAGTTTTCCAACAACCTTCTTTATGCCACTTTCTTTTGCATAATTTAGCACAGCTAATATCAACGTACTTCCAATTCCCCTTCCCATGGTCCTACACGAAACTGTCACATCCCTAATGAACCATCCATCATCTTTCTGTTCCAGTATTGTCTCAGCTATCAGCCCGTAATGCCCGAATTTATCTTTTAATTCAACAACAAGAACTATATCTTTGTTTTTTTCGTATGATTCTTTTAATTGTTTTAACGTGTATCTATTGACTGTTGCATTTAATTCATTAGTCCTATTCAATAATTGACAGACTCTTGGCCAATCCTGTTCTTGAACATGCCTAATCGTCATAACCATATCGCATTGTTTTAAGAAATCCTTATAGTCGCCTTTGAAACTCTGTTCCGCTTCTTTTCTGTTTCTATGCTCCTTTAAAATCTGAATTCTTTTTTTATCTTCTCCAGTAGCATTTGCAGACATAACACTTTCAAGTCCCAGTATATCCAGTGGATCCTGGAGCATAATTGCGTTTATATCCGGAATCTGGGATAAGACTTCTGCACGCTGGAAAGGATCATCATCAACAAAAATCATTTCATCATAATCAACATTAAAAATACCAGCAAGCTTTTTTATTGCATCAGATTTCAATCCCCAACCAACCTGGGTGTGCTGGAAATATTTGTCAATTTCAAATTTTTTCAGCACGGATTCAACATCCTCATAATAATTTTTGCTGCATATGGTGCTCTTTATGCCCCTCTTATCCAATTCTTTCAAGGCCTCTTTTACACCTGGCTTTATCTTGATATTTTCCTTATCCTTATAGAAGACAGTGCCATCCCAAAGCGTATTGTCAGCATCCCAAATAACAACTTTTGTCCTTTTCATATCTGAAAAATACTCGGATTTATATTTAAATTTTTCTATGCTAAATCACAAAAACCGACAATAAGAAGCTTTAAATAATAACTTCGTATATTTCAATCATATGTTCAAATGACAAAAAGCAAAGTAAGAGAGAGCAGAACCAAAGCCAGGATAAAGGCAATAATCCCTTTTGGAATTCAGAAATTTTTGTATCATAATATAATCAAGAAAATCAGGTTATTTAAAATTACTTTAAAGGGAAAAATAACCAAAGAAGATATTAAAAAATCATTAATAAAAGCAGGCCTCAAAAAAGATGATGCCGTCATAGTGCATTCTTCTTTAAGCAGGATAGGTTATATTGATAATGGAGTAAACACCTTAATAGACAGTTTTTTGGAAATCATTGGCAAAAATGGCCTTCTTGTTATGCCTTCATTTTCAGCTTTGAATTACGATAAGAAAAAAAGAATCTATGTTTTTGATGTCAAAAGAACACCTTGTTACACAGGCAAAGTGCCAGAAACATTCAGGCAAAGAAAAGGAGTTCAAAGAAGCATCTCTCCAACTCACTCATTAATTGCATACGGCAATAAAGCAAAGTGGTTTGTCAGTGATCATGAAAGATGCGACAACCCATATGCAAGCAAAAGCCCATTTTACAAGCTTTATCACCTGGATGCAAAAATCTTTTTGATCGGTGTTGACCAGCTGGCAAACTCTTCAATCCATATTGTAGAAGACAAATACAAAAAATTTCCTTTCAAGGTCTGGACAAAAAGAAATAAAGTCTTGGTCGCTCTGGAGAATGGAAGCAATAAAACAATTTATGCAAGATGGCACTTATCCCATCTTTATAAGATAAGAGACAATAATATGCTAGAAAAACCTTTTTTAAGAGAGAGCTTAATGAAGATTTATCCATTTTTTAACACTGAATTGAGGGTAATAAGGGTCAGGGACTCTACTGATTGCATGGAGAGATTGGCGAAAAGGAATATCACGATTTATAATTCGAAATTAAGATAATTTTCTTTCTAACTTAAGGTTATCTTCCAGCATTAGAGAATCGATAAAGAATTTTGCTGCCCAGTTTGGATAAGAGAAGGGAGCATACCAGCCATATATTGGAAATGATCCTGCAATTCCGCCTTTAATTCCTGGATTTGATGAAGCGAGATTTTGCGTAGTTTTCATGTAAGCGTTTATCTTTTTTGCGGCATCCAGGAATTTTTGATCTTTAGTTGACATGAATAATTTCTGCCAAATTATTGACATTTGCGAATTTCCTGTCAGACAAGACCATTTAATGCTGCTTTTCCAGTTGTTATCAAAGCTGCCTGGAAGTGATCCATCATCTCTTTGAGCTTCCATTATTGGTGTTGCAGCTTTGAGTGTAGATTCAAGATAGGCTTTTTTTCTTAAATAGATTGCAGCTTCCAAAATCCCCCTTATTGAATATGCTATTGTATGCAGTAAAGGCTCCTGTTCTTTGTGAAAAGCATTATTCTCAAACCATCCATTTTTCAGCTGCTGCTTTAAAGCCCAATTAATATTTTTCTCAGCTGCTTTTTTGTAAGCATTATTTCTTGTGATTTCGTGTGCTTGCAGCAAAGACCATACAGTTCTTGTGTTGTAAGTATGTGTATTGTTAAGATAAGTATGTTTTCTCCAGCATCCATCTTCATCCATGATTGACAATAGCCAATCTGCTGCTTTTATTGCTGCAATTTTGTATTGATCATTGTTTGTTTCCTTGTATGTCCTGCACAATCCAAAAATTACTTGGCCGGTGTTGAACACTATAGGTGCAATATTACTGCCACCAGGAAAAGCCCCTGATTTAAGCTGATTTCTAAGCTCAAAATCAGCCATCATTATAGCCTGTTTTCTGTAAAAATAATTATTTGTTAATTCAAAATAATTGAAAAATGTAGATATTATGTATCCAGTTGTTTCAACATAAGATGGAGCCCAACCTTCAAATAAAGAATAGAGGGCGCTTACACCGCTATCATTGTTTTGAGATTGTGCTGTGCTGATCCAGTCCATTGCTGCCTTTATATGGACATCATTAGAGTGAGCTGGATGATATTTCTTTAGATAATCCTTTAAAGAAATGGATGAAATATAGTAGAAATTCTCAGGTTTAAGGGCTTTTATTGCGTATTTTAAGTATCTCATTTGACATAAGAAAGTAATAGGAAACTATTTAAATAAATTTGGGTTCGTTGGTTAGAATGAAAATAGTAAGTGTGGTCGGTACCAGACCTAATTTTATGAAGATAGCAGCCTTAGTGGATGAACTCAAAAAACATAAAGAAATTGAGCATTTATTAGTACATACTGGGCAACATTATGATACTGGGATGAGCAAGTTTTTTTTTGATGACTTAAGACTTCCTAAACCAGATATTAATCTGGAGGTTGGCAGCGGCAGTCATGATGAACAGAAAGCAAAAATTACCCAAAAACTGAAAAAGGTTTTGGGAAAAGAAAAACCAGATTTAGTCATTGTCGTTGGAGATGTGAATTCCACAGTTGCTGGCGCTGAAGCAGCTAAAGAACTTGGAATCAAAGTTGCGCATGTAGAAGCTGGCCTGAGAAGTTTTGATAATACCATGCCTGAGGAGATAAACAGGATAGAAACTGACAAAATAGGCGACTTTTTATTTACAACAGAAGAAAGTGGAAATAAAAATCTGCTTAATGAAGGGATTGGCAAAGACAGAATCTTTTTTGTTGGGAATGTGATGATCGATACATTGCTGAAACATAAAGAAAGAGCATCAGAATCAAAAGTACTTGAGAAGTTAGATGTTGAGAAGCATAACTACTGCGCTTTGACATTGCATAGGCCAAGCAATGTTGATAAAAAAGAAGATTTTGAAAACATTCTTTATATTCTTGATAAGATACAAGAGAAAATCAAGATTGTTTTTTCAGTTCATCCCAGGACAAAGAAAAGCATTGAAGCATTCAACTTTGACGACAAAATAAAAAATATGAAGAATCTTATAATGACTGAGCCTCTGGGCTATTTTGATTTTTTACATATAATGGCTAACAGCAAATTTATTTTGACAGACTCAGGAGGGATTCAAGAAGAAGCGACTATTTTGTATGTCCCATGTATAACTTTAAGAAAGAATACTGAAAGGCCTGTTACAGTTGATCAAGGAACTAATTTGCTTGTTAGTGTTGATAAAGAGAAAGTGGTAGAAAAATCCTTTGAAATTATAAATAATGAAATAGAAGTTAATGACAAAATTCCTGAATTATGGGATGGTAAAGCTGCAGAGAGGATTGTAAAGATAATATTGAAAAGATTTAAAAAATGAAGTATAATATTGGGAAATAGTGGGTGGAGGTTTACTGATTAAAATGAAAATAATGGTTACTGGAGGTTCTGGATTTATAGGAGGATATGTTGTAAAGCATCTTCTTGAGAATGATCATCATGTGAAAGTGCTTGACATTAACGAGCCAAAAGTAAAACACAAAAATCTTGAATTTGTAAAGAAATCAATACTGGAAAATCTTAGCAAGGACATGCAGGGCTGTGATTCAGTATTCCATTTTGCTGCATTGCTGGGTGTTGACAATTCCGATAATAAGCCGTTGGAGACAATGAAGATAAACCTTCAAGGTTCTGTTAATGTGTTTAAGTCAGCGATTGAAGCTGGCATCAAGAAAATGGTCTATTCATCATCATCTGAAGTCTATGGCGAGCCAAGGGAATTGCCTATAAAGGAAGACAGTGTTAAAGGTCCTGTGTCAACTTATGGTGTCTCTAAATTGGCAGCAGAGATTTATGCAAAGGCATACAACCAGGAATCAGGTACAGACATAAAGATTGTAAGATTTTTCAATGTTTACGGGCCTGGGCAGGAATCAAACTGGGTAGTGCCTATCTTTTTGAACAAGGCACTCAAGAACGAGCCTATAAGTGTATTTGGAGAAGGCAACCAGACAAGATGCTTCACTTATGTTGAGGATATTGCAGAAGGGGTTTTAACTGTTTTTGAGAAAGGGAAAGCTGGAGAAGCATATAATATCGGCAACAACAAGCCTACAACCATTCTTGAACTTGCGCAGATAGTGAAAGAGATAACAAAAAGCAAGTCAGAGATTAAAAAACTAGGATTTGGCAAGGAAACAAGATTAAAAGAAAGAGAGATTGAATACAGAGTTCCAGACATATCCAGGATGAAATCACTTGGATGGCAACCAAAGACTATGATTAGAGAAGGTGTTAAGAGAATGTTGGAGCTTAATTGACTAGCTTCTTCCAATCCCGTGATACGCAATTCCCATTGACTTTATCTTTTCTTTATCTAAGCAATTTCTACCGTCTATAACAATCGATATCTTGTTTTTCTCTAATTTGCTTAAGTCCATATTCCTGAATTCCTTATGATCTGTTGCCAGCACAATATAATCGCTTTTGCTTAATAGTTCATCAAAATCCCTTACATTGCTTTCTTTTTTAACATTAGGATCAAAAACAAAGACTTCTGCACCTTTGTTCTTTAGTGTTTCTACAATCTCAGCTGAAGGACTTTCCCTTATGTCATCGACATTTGCTTTGTAAGCTAAGCCAAGAACTCCCACTTTTGCATCTTTAATGGATTTTTCTAGTTTTTTTAATTCATTTTCTAAAAGTTGAACAGTGTAATTTGGCATGTTATTGTTTATCTCACGGGCAAGACTCAGGAATTTATGTGTAAAACCGATTTGTCTTGCTTTTTCAATCAGATAATAAGGATCAACAGGGATGCAATGCCCACCAACACCAGCTCCAGGATAATGCGCCATGAATGCAAACGGTTTTGTGGAGGCACCTTTAATCACTTCGGTTATATCAATGCCAGCCTTGTCAAAACTTTGAGCCATTTCATTGACAAAAGCAATATTAATGTCCCTAAAGGTGTTTTCCATGATTTTAGTTGCTTCTGCAGCCTTGATATTGCTTAGCTCTAGAATATCAGCTTTTATGATTGTTTTATAGAATTCAGCTGCTTTTTTAGTTGCTTCCTTTGTAATTCCACCCACAACTCTAGGAAGATCTTCAATTGTCCATTTCTTATTTCCTGGATCTATCCTTTCCGGGCAGTGAGCAACAAAAACATCATTTTTGCCCGGATCAAGATTTTGTTTCTTTAATATAGGGACTATAATCTCTTCAACTGTACCAGGATGTATGGTAGATTCAATGATCAAAAGAGTATTTGGTTTTAAAAATTTAGATATCTCTGTTACAGATCGTTTTAAAGCAGTTAAATCAGGAGAACGGCTCTTTGTTATAGGTGTTGGAACACAGGTAATTACAATATCGGAGTTTGGAATGCAATCATCAGGATTAGTTGTTGCATTAATCTTCCCAGTTACCTTTTTTAGTTTATTAATTACATATTCATCTTGGATTGGGCTTTGGCTTTTGTTGATTAAATTGACTTTGTTTTCGTCTATTTCCAAGCCATATACCTTATGCCCTTTCTCAGCGCATAGGCAAGCTAAAGGCAGGCCTACATAACCTAATCCGACAATAGTGACTGTTTCCATGAATTGAATGCAACAGATTTCAATTTATAAACCTTTTCTTAAATTCGAATTCCTTTCCTAATAATAACCTTTATAAACAAAATTATTTTGCCCCTGGATATGTTTAACCTTATCCATGACGCTAAAAACGATCCTGAATACAGCCTTGGAACAAATGTGGGGTATTTTGCAGCATTCCTGCTTTTCGCTTCGGTATTCTACTTTATCCTGAATTTCCTAAACAAGCTTCCTGAAACAGCAAGGTATTATCATGTTTTATTGCTTGTTATAATAATATATGTTGTCAGACTTGCGGTATTGAAACTCAAATGAGCAGAATCAATGTATTTTTCAAAGGAATCAGGCAAGGATTTAATGATTTTTCAAATAATATAGTAAACGTAATAAATTTTGTCTTGCTCTTGATTGTTTATATTCTTGGCATTGGCCTTGTTTCAATAATCATGAAACTTTTTGGAAAACATTTTTTAGAACTTAAAAAAGAGAATAAAAAAACTAACTGGGTTGAGCATAAGGTAGCAAAACAACCTTTGGAGAAATATTATAGGTCCTTTTAAAATGCAAAATATTTTAGGAATTTCTTGTTTTTATCATGATGCAGCAGCATGTTTGATAAAAGATGGAATTGTTGTAGCTGCAGCTGAAGAGGAAAGATTCACAAGGAAAAAGCACGATATAGATTTTCCAATAAATGCCATCAAGTACTGTTTGAAAGAAGGTAACATAAACATCGATCAGGTTAATTACATTGGGTTTTATGAAAAGCCTTTGCTGAAATTTGAAAGGTTATTAAGCCAGCATCTTGAGATGTTTCCAAAATCATTTTGGACTTTTTACAAGGCAGTACCTTCCTGGCTTAATGAGAAATTAAGGGTTCCGTCTGTCATCAAGAAAAAATTAAAATACAAAGGGGATGTTTTATTCATAGAGCATCATTTGGCTCATGCAGCTTCTTCATTTTTAGTCAGCCCTTTTGATGAGGCAGCAATACTAACAATTGACGCTGTTGGAGAATGGGCAACTGCATCCTATGGCTATGGAAAAGGGAATGAAATAATCCTGCTTAAGGAATTGAAGTTTCCGAATTCTATCGGGTTGCTGTATAGCACTGTGACTGCACATCTCGGGTTTAGCGTCAATAACTCTGAATACAAAGTAATGGGCTTGTCTCCTTATGGAAGACCTATTTTTGTTGACAAATTCAGGAAAGTAGTTGATGTAAAGGAAGATGGAAGCATAGAGTTTGATATGGATTATTTTGATTATCATTACAAATTGACCATGCCCAGCAAAAAATTTATCGAAGAATTTGGGCCAATAAGAAAGCCAGATGAGGAAGTGACTCAAGTCCACAAGGATATTGCAGCTTCTCTGCAGAAAATAACAGAGGAAATCATCTTTAAGATGCTTAATCATCTTTATAATGAAACCAAGATGAAAAATCTCTGCATGGCAGGCGGAGTTGCATTAAACAGCGTTGCAAACGGAAAAATAACAAAAAATACACCTTTTGAAAATGTCTGGATACAGCCAGCTGCAAGTGATGCAGGCACTTCAATGGGAGCTGCAGCTTATGTTTATAACACGATACTGGGAAATAATCGAAAATATGCTATGAAATCAGCTTATTTAGGGCCTTGGTTTTCAACTGAATATGTACAAAAATTTTTGGATGATAATAAGATTGTATATAAAAAATTCAAGAGTGATCAAGCTTTGATAAAGCTAACTGCCAACTTGCTGTATAACAACAATGTCATTGGGTGGTTTCAAGGCAGAATGGAATGGGGTCCAAGGGCATTAGGCGCAAGAAGCATTTTATCTAATGCAGCAAACCCAAACATGAAAGATGTATTGAATTTAAAAGTAAAGCACCGTGAGAAATTCAGGCCTTTTGCACCTGTTATAAGCAAGGAAAATGTTCATGAATATTTTGAGATTGACAAGGATGAAGAGCCTTTCATGCTTTTTGTATATCCTTTCAAGGAAGAAAAGAAAAAGCTTGTTCCAAGTGTTGTGCATGTTGATGGGACTGGGAGGTTACAGACAATATCAGAAGAGCAAAATTATCTTTATTACAATGTAATAAAAGAATTTGAGAAATTAAGTGAAATCCCGATTTTGGTCAATACATCATTCAATATAAGGGGCGAGCCAATTGTATGCACTCCTGAAAATGCTTACAGGTGCATGATGGGAACTGGGATCGACTATCTTGTCTTGGATAAATTCCTTATAAAAAGAGATGATAACCCTAAAGACAAATGGGACAGCGAGAATATAGCAAAAGATTAGCTTTAATATCCTATGCCTAAAAATAGAAAAAATGAAAGGATAAAAAATATACTTTTATTATTTGTTTCTATTTTATTCTCCCTTGTTCTGGCTGAGATCATAATATCAAACTTTTTCCAACAAGATTTGCAGAAATATAAGCTTGATCCTGATATGGTTCATCGTCCCAGGGAAAATTCTGTAGTGAGGCTGAGCGGACCTGAATTTTCTGTGGTTTCAAGAACAAACTCAAAAGGGTTGGTTGATTATGAGCATGATTATGATTTTTCAGGACTTACAATAGCGATGCTTGGAGATTCTTTTACAGAGGCATCGCATGTAAATCTGGAAGAAGGCTTTACAAAAATTCTTGAAACAAGATTGCGCAAGAAAATAACAGATTCAAGAGTTGTTAATTGCGGAATAGGCAATACAGGCACTGACCAGCAATACATTTTTTTAAAGATGGAGTGTATAAAATACAATCCAGATATAGTTATTCTGAATTTCTATATCGGCAATGATTTTGCAAACAACTACGCATCCCTTATCTATGGTTATGAAAACGGAGAACTAGTTGATAACAGGCCAATACAATTCAGCTCTTTTCAAAAATTTTTTCATGGACTAAACACAAGATACCATACTATAAAACTAATTGAGAAAATACTATTGGATGGAAATTTATCAAGAACCATCCTTTTTCAAATTGGCCTGTATAAAGCTGAAGAACCTGAATCTTATGACATTAATTTACAGGACACCCCTTTTCTAGATTCAGCTATAACTGACATTAGCTATGAAAAAACCCAGCTTATCCTGGATGAGCTATACAATTATACACAAAGTAATGGCATAAGGTTAGTAGTTACCCTGATACCAACAAAGGAGCAAGTAGTTCAGAGGAAATATGAAGAGCATTTTTCTGTTTATAACAATACAGGCACATCAATAGACATATCAAAGCCAAACAGATGGCTGGCTAAATACTTTACTGGAAAGAATATATCCTACATAGACCTTACACCATATTTCAAATATCAAAACAAGAACAACACTTTTTATTTTGAATACGATGAACATTTCAATAAAGAAGGGCACCAATTTGCTGCCGATCTTATTTACGAAAGATTATTAAAGTCAAAAATAGTTTCATAAATCATGGCCAGAAGATTCTATCTGCTCAGGGATGTATGGAGTTTCATGAATGAGAGAAAGAAATGGTGGTTGCTTCCAATTGTTATTTTGCTTCTTTTAACTGGAATTTTGATAGTAGTCGGCCAAAGCTCAGCTTTAAGTCCGTTTATTTATGCTTTGTTCTAAGATAATCTTTAAAAAGGGCACTACAGTACTTTACACTATGAAGATTTTAATAACAGGGGGAAATGGAGCACTAGGCGAGTCTCTAATAAAGACTTTTCCAGACGCGTTTGCGCCTAGTCATAAGGATATGGATGTGACTGACAAGGAATCTATGGCTAAAGTTATTCTAGATTACAAGCCAGATGTTGTTATACATGCAGCTGCAATAGTTGGCATAAGGGAGTGCGAGGAAGACAAGGATAAGGCACGGCAGACAAATGTCGAAGGCACGCAAAATATTGTAGATGCACTTAAAAAATTGAACAATAACTGTTATCTTGTTTACATGTCAACTGCCTGCGTATTTGCAGGAGAAAATGAAAAATATTATACTGAAGATGACGAACCAAATCCAAAAAATTATTACTCCCAGACTAAAAAAGAAGGAGAATCAGTTGCAATGCGATATCCCAATACTGTCATAATAAGGACTAATTTTGTTCCAAAAAAGCAATGGAAATATCCAAAAGCATTTGTTGACAGGTTTGGAACTTACCTTTTTGCTGACCAAGTAGCAAAAGGGATCAAAGAAGTTATTGAAAAAAGAGAAACTGGAATCATTCATATAGTAGGAGATAAAAGAATGTCGATGTATGAATTAGCAATTTTAGCAGGCTCAAAAGATGTTGGCAAAATGACATTAAAAGAATACAATGGCCCTCCATTGACAGTTGACATGAGCCTTTCTACAAAAAGATGGAAGAAATATAAGATAGAATAATTTATCTCAATTTCCTCAAATGACAGAACCAAAAGTTTCAATTGTCGTTGTCAATTATAATGGGAAAAAACTACTTGAGTTTCTATTAAGATCCATATCAAGACTGAAGTACAAGAATTACGAAATATTAGTTGTTGATAATAATTCAAGTGATGGAAGCCAAGAATTTATTAAGAAAAATTACAAAAAAGTCAAGCTAATTTCAAACAAAAAAAATCTGGGATATTCAGGTATAAATTCTGCAGTGAAATACTGCAAAGGCGAATATATATTATTTCTAAACAATGATATGGAGCTTGATAAAAATTGTATTCGAGAATTAATCAAATCCATCAAGTCAGACAAAAATATCGCAATGGCTGCTCCAAAACTAGTCAATTTCTACGATAAGAAAATTAAATCAGGAGGTACATGGGTTTCAAGGGCTTTTTACAGCGGACATATGGCTGGCAATAAGGAAAAGACAAAAGAAATACCTTATCTTGGTGTTGGTTTGATCAAGAAGGATTTTGTCAACATGTATGGCTATCTTTTTGATTCTGACTATTTTATTTATGCAGAGGATCTTGATCTAGGTTTGAGGATACGGCTTAATTCTAAAAAAGCAATATTTGAGCCAAAGGCGATTTTGTATCATATGCATTCGGTAACAATGCAGAAATCAGACAAATCTTTTTCAACGTATCTTATGGAGAGGAATATGCTTACAACATTTTTTAAAATACTTAGCATTAAAAATATAATCTTGTTCCTACCTTATGTTTTATTCGTCAGATTTGCAGCAATGCTCAAGGATTTGGTAACATTAAGATTTGACTTGCTGTTCGCAAGACTAAAGGCAATATTTTGGATATTGTTTAATATGGCTTTGGTAATAAATAAAAGAAACAAAATTCAAAAATTCAGGAAAGCAGATGATTCTTATATCTTGAAAATCTTTACTGAGAAGTACCTGTTTAAGCCAAAATTCACGGTTTAGTGCTGTAAATTAATGTACCTGTCTTTTTATTTGAATAAACTTCCTTGTAATTTTCAGATTCTATTGAATTTAATGAGCTTTCATCCAAAACAGACCTTTTATCAAGCTTAAAATTCTGGTTAACCCATATATAGTCAGCTTTGTTTAAATTTTCATCAGTTGAAAACAAGGATGTTCTTTGTATGTTATAAGGTATGCATTGGCCGCTCACAAGGAAAATTGATTTTTGTGGTGTATTTGACTTGACCCAATCAAAATCTTCTTTGTAAAAATTCCATTGGTTTGCTGCAAATCCAAACTTGACAAATTCAGTAAAGATAAATCCTGCTATGATTAAAGTTATTAAAATTACAAACAATTTGCTTAATTTACTGTTATTTAGCTTTTCATATCCAAAAGCCCAGAAAACAGCTAGAGCTGGAAATGCTGGCAGAATGATCCTTGAGACTGCCCATCCAACATTCGGTACATAAAGCAGGAATAGGATTAAGTATGATATGATCCAGATTGCTAATGCTCCAATTATTAAAGTTCTTAAATTATTCTTTATATTTTTATTTTTTTGTGATTTATTGAAAAAACCAACTATAAGGGGAATAATAAAAATAAACGTTCCTACTAACCATATTGGTAAAAGCACTTCAGAATAAGGCAATTTGAAAGTTGAAAATAAATGAAAATTGCCGTCAGGAACGCCGAAAATACCCAAATATGTAAATAATAATAAACCATAGTGGAAAAGATTTGAGAAATTCAATGAACCATATGACATTGATTCATATCCATTAAAAATAAAATTAAGGAATGGCCATATTGGATTTCCCAGTAATATCCAATTTCTAATAAGCCATGGAGATGCTACTATGAGTGGTAGTATTGCAATGATTAATCCATTTTTGTAAAATTGCTTTTTGCTGTATTTTTTGTATACTATGTACAACAGGACTGGTATGATAAAGACGCCATTGTATTTTGCAAGTATTGACAATCCGGCAGCAATACCAGCCAGAATTATTTTATCGTTGATTAAAAAATAAACACTTAAGATAACAAAAAATATCAGTGTGCTTTCCACATAACTTAATACACTATAACCAATAAAAATTGGAATAAATGCTAAAAATAAAATCGAGTAAAAGGCTATCTTTGAGTTTACAAGTTTTTTTACAACTAAGAAAGTGAATATAAGCGACAATATACCGAAAATTGGCGAGACAAACTTGACTGCAAAATTTCCCAATGAGTTGTTTACTGCTCCAAATATGCCGTAGACAATCGCAACCAAAACATGATATAATGGGGGGCTCCAGAATGGCTCATCTCTTCCCAAGGGCTCAAATAAAGGAAAATTTTGATTTTCAGCCATGAACTTTCCAACTGGAACGTACCAGCAACCATCTCCAGATACATGATGTATGGAAGTTAGAGCTAAGACAATTACCGAGAACAAAATGATTATTAGTATAGAATATCTTGTGTATTTTTCCTGTTTTTTGAACTTTTTTATTAGGTTCATTTTATCAGTTTTATTATAGCATTTGCAAATCCTTGAATGTTGACCTTTTTTACCAAAATGCCATTCTTGACAACTTCTGGATGTGAGCATACATTAAATGCAACAACCCTTTTTCCACATGCTTGTGCTTCTGCAACTGGCAAGTTGAATCCTTCCCATAATGAAGCTGTAACGTACAAATCACATGCTGCATAATAATTAGGAAGTTCTTTGTCATTAACTGATTCTTTTATGATTACATTTTTATTTGCTAAACTCTTTAGATTTTGATAATAATCTTTGAAAGTGGGTTTGCCTACAATAAGCAATTTAGCATTAGGCACTTTTTTTACAACTATATCAAAAATTTTCAGCAGTGCATGTACATTTTTATGGGGTGATAACCTGCCTATAAAAAATAAGAGCTTTTCATTGTTTTTGATTTTCAATGATTTTCTAATTTTGGAACCATTAATCCCTTTTTTATATCTCTTATCAATTTTGTTGTAAACAACTTTGCTGTTTAAACCGGATTCATTTTTCAGCTCATTTTTCAGAAATTTGCTTACTGAAACTGCAGAATCAACATTTTTTAATGATGAGTTGTTGAAAATCTTAAATAATTCCATGTACAATTTTTCAAAAATACTTGTGAACAATTCGCTATATCCAATCCCGTGATTGTGGTAGATGTAATTTATGTTGTATTTCTTCTTCGCATATTTACCAATCAAATTCATCGGATATTGGTGTGAAATTACAGTGTCATATTCTTTTAATTTTTCAGCTGTTTTTCTGATTTTCTTGGAATCCAGAAAGAAAAATAATCTGTACAGTCTTTGCTTAAAAAGACTTTTTGGCATGCCAAGCACTTCTAGCTTGAACCCTTTTGGCTTGATTGTTGCTTCAAGAGCAAAAACAGTGACTTTGTGACCTTTTTTTAGGTGGTCTTTGGCCTGCAGATCAACAACCCTGTCAATTCCGCTATAGTGGGAAAATGTAGGTGTTAAAATCGCTATTTTGCCTTTATTCATGATATCCTAAATTATTTTACATGCTTTAAAAACCTTTTCAGAACCCTTACTTTGTAATTCCAAAACCTTTAAAAATCACGTTCTGATGTCAGTTTTAGTATGATACAGCCAAATACTATGCGAAGAATCGATTATTGGGTAGGCATACCTATTTGCTTTGTTCTTAGCGTATTATACGGCCTACAGAGGCTTTTTGGGCTTAAGAATCCAAAATATAATGAAAAGCCCAATAATATCCTTTTTATTGAGCTAGCTGAGATGGGAAGCACTGTTTTAGCATACCCTGCTATTAAAAGGCTAAAAAGCATATATCCTAAAGCAAATATCCATTTTCTTTTATTTAAGCATATTCGGCAAAGCATGGACATAGTGGATGTAGTTCCAAATGAGAATGTGTTTACAATAAACAGCAGCAATATCTTCAGTTTGACAATAGACACCTTGAAGTTCATGTGGGTGTGCAGAAAAAGGAAAATTGACGCAACAATCAATCTTGAGATGTTTGCAAGATTCAGCACAATACTGGCTTATTTAAGCGGTGCTAGAAAAAGAGTTGGATTTCATAGATATCATCAGGAAGGGCTTTACATTGGCAGCTTTTTGACGCACAAAGTGATCTACAATTCACACATACATACAGCACATGCATTTGTTGCGCTTGTCAATGCGCTAAAGTCGCCTGTCAGCGAAGTTCCGATGGGAAAATTTTCTGTTGAAGGGAAATTAGAAGTTCCAAAAACTAAGCTAGACAAAAAATCAAAGCAAAAAATTTGGAAAATTTTGAAAAGTGTGAATCCTAAAATAAACGAATCCAAGAAATTGGTCATTGTAAATCCGAATGCAAGCAAACTCATCAGCATAAGAAAATGGCCTTTGGAAAATTATGCGCAACTTGTCAAAAAACTGCTCCAGGATCCAAATGTATATGTTGCAATCACAGGAGTTGCATCAGAAAGACCAGATGCAGAATATATCTGCAACAAGGTTAAAAATAAAAGAGTGCTCGATTTAGCCGGAAAAACAACACTAAAGGAATTGATTTCTTTGTTTAATGTAGGCAAAATTCTCATAACCAATGACAGCGGACCTGCGCATTTTGCATCATTGACTAAAATACACATAATGGTATTTTTCGGTCCTGAAACACCAAAGCTTTACAAGCCTATGACTGAGAATTGCACTGTCATGTATTCCAATTATGCATGCAGTCCTTGTGTTTCTGCTTTTAACCAGAGATTATCGCCTTGCAACAACAACCTTTGTTTGAAAAACATCGAGGTTGATGGTGTCTACAAGAAAGTCAAGGAGATAATTGGGAAGAGATAATTCTGAGATAAATCAGTCCAAACGTTTATAAATCCAATTATATGACATGCAGCTATGAAAATCAGCAGGAATTATCTTGAAGCAGGAATATTCATATTGGTCTATTTATTTGCCCTGTATCTGTGGACTTTGCCTTTTCAGGATAATGCTTCGCCTTATGGAGAGTTTGACGCAATCTCACATTGGGAGTTAGGAGACTTTATCGCTCAGAGAGACAGGACTTTTGTCAACTTGCCACCGTTTTTGGATTATTCTTATGGTGATGACAACAAGTTTAAGCCACACACGCTTTGGTATCCTCCGCCATTCCATACTGACTTTGCCATAATCTCGGTTTTCTCAAATGATAGAGTAATTCCGATTTTTCTTACAAATGCGATTTTCGCAAGCTCTATCTTGATATCTGTATTTTTTGCCATAAGGAAATTGTATGGGTTTCTGCCGGCTATATTATCCTCTTTTATACTTACATTTTCAATGAGGGATATCCTGCCTTACATTTGGGGACAGTGGCCTGAGAGATTTGCTTATGCTTTCATACCGTTGATATTGTATGCATTTTACATGTACTATACGACATATTCCAAAGACGGAAGCAAACCTATCTATCTTTACATAATGTCTTTGCTTCTTGCGGTAAATCTTTTAGTTCATCCTTTGGTATTTTTCCACTCAGCTGTAGGCCTTTTTGTCCTTGGGATTGCATTGTTCATAAAAGACAGAAAAATCCCTTTCAATGTAAAACATCTGGGCATCGCTCTCATATTATTCGTCATACTTCTTGCAATATTTCCTTATCAGACAGGAAATGTATTTGTCTCTTTCCAGCAGGGCGGGGATGAAGGAAAAAAAGCTTCAATCGCAAGCTTATTCAGCTGGGCGCCAAATCCAGCTGATTTTGCAGGCTCAGTTCCAACAGAATATTTTTCTTTTGGCGCAATGCATGGCTTGTGGACATTGCCATTTTTACTGATTGGGCTTGGAGTTCTTTTAGTGAGAAGGGAAAGAAGAGATATTTTTCTTCTGGCATGGCTGATAAGCCTTTATCTTATACTTCATCGTGATTTGATCGGCAAAGCAACTTTTCTCCATAGATCATTGTCAGCGACAGCGCATATTTTTATTCCTATTACGGTAATCGGGGCTGTTTCAATACCCTCATTGATCAAGTTGCCGCAAAATTACAGGTCTTTTCTGAAATATGGATTAGCTATTTTGGTTGTTGCATTAGCGTTGGTGTACAATCTACCCAACGCATTCTCAACACTTAACAATTCTTATGACAGTCCATTGGCAAGGCTTAATCCAAGCCAGATTGAAGCCAGCGAATGGTTAAGGGACAATATAGGTGAGAATCAAAATGTATCTATCATAGGGCCGCCCCCTCAGATATTGCAGAAAGTCTGGTGGATGGCTTCGTATTCTCATCGAACAAGCGCGTATTTTGAAGGATTTTTGGCATGGAAAATCTATGAGGAAAACCGGGAAGAGATTATCCAAAATCATCTTTCAGGGGACTATCTTCTACTTGACTATACAGACATTTCTTTGTTGAGCGACAGAAGCTTGGTCAATCAATGGCAGGCTTTTGAACAAAATACTTTGCAGAATCATACTTTATTGTATAATAAAAACAACATAAGGGTGTACAAATATGAAGCTTCCTAAAATCCAAAATATAAAACTGATTGGAATTATATTAGCCATAGTGCTGGTATTTTTCTTCTCAATACTTGGTTTTTCAGGCATGATGGCTGCATTAGGGATAATCTTGTTGTTTACCTTACCTATTTACATGATCCTGGACAATTTTGGCATAGATCAGGATGAAAAATTAGTTTTCTCATTTTTCATAGGTGTTGGAGTATTCCCATCAATAACTTACTGGATAGGATTTTTTATATCATTCAGGATAGCAATCTTCATCTCATTTGCAATACTTGTAATTGCAGCTTACTTGGTAACCAGATATAAAAATAAAAATGCCTAAGTCCAGAAATCTAACAGCTAACATCCTATTATTGGCAATCACGATATTGATATTCTTAGTTTTTTTTGAATACGCAGTAAGATTTCTCGGCATAGCCTCTGGTTATGGTCCTACAAGATACATGTACCAAAAAGATGAATTGCTGGACTATAGGATGGCTCCGAATTTCAATGGAAAATTCATAAGACAGGAATTTGAGGTTGATATAGCAACAAATTCTCTTGGCTTAAGGGATGTTGAATATTCTGCAAAAACAAAAAATGACTTCAGGATACTGGCTTTAGGCGATTCTTTTACATGGGGGGCTTACGGAACTACTTTAGACCAGACTTTCATCAAGGTATTGGAGAAAAAATCGAATGAAAATTCTAATTCCTTAAACTATCAAGTGATTAATGCAGGTGTGCCTGGCTATGGAACTGACCAACAACTGGTTTATCTGGAGAATGATGGAAGTGAATTCAAGCCAGACTTGGTTATTTTGAACTTTTTTGTTGGAAATGATTTTCTTGATAACTCACAAAGCGGTGAATTGACTGTAAAGGATGGATTTCTTTTTACAAATAAAATAAGACTGAAAATGAGTGAGAGAATTAGGACATTTTTACTTTTAAAGTTCCATTCATACAGGATAGTTGAGAAAGGTGCTATAAACATTTTTGGAAATTTTATTCAAAGTCGATTAAGAGGTAAATTGCAGAATGAAGCTTATGAATCTGAATTATTCCTGAAGCTTGCAAGCAATGATATAGGAGATCAGTTTACTAAAACAAAAGAAATCCTTAATGATATGAATTTTTACCTGAATTCGAGGAAAATAAAGTTTGTTGTTGTCATAATACCATTAGACTACCAAGTTGATGAAAATTTAAGACAATCATTCATTAAAAATAATTATAATCAAGATCAGGAATTTGATATTGAACAGCCGCAGAAAATAATCAATGACTGGGCATTGCAAAATAACGTTGATGTGATAGATTTACTGCCTGAACTAAGGGCGTTAGATGATGATTTGTATTGGAAACTGAATGCCCATTTCAATGTCAAGGGAAATGAAGCAGTTGGGGCGATAATCTATGGTGAATTAATAGAAAAAGGCCTAATTTAGTCAATAAATAATTATTTTCTTAAATTTATTATAATTCCAATCAATATCAAAATAATTGGCAACAAAACTCCATGATATTTGATATTTAATCCTAATAACCCAAAATAATAACTAAATATTCCTATTACTGCTGCAGACAGGCCAATTCCAATCACAAATCTTTCTGTGAATCCCAGTTTTTCTCTCCAATAGAGCATTATGATGTAACCAGGCAGAACAAAAAGCCAGAATAATGAAATGACACTTCTGAATATGACAATTAAATTTTCTTTAAAATATACAATTTTGAATATTATCAAAGCTGCAACTAACAAAATTCCAATGTATTTCACTTCATCTTTTACTATCTTAAAAACTTCCTTGTTCAATGCAATCAGCTCCTGGATTGTTGTTTTTCATTATAAATAAAACTTGATTATCAAAGACTACATTTACAAAATCTTTATTTTGAAGCTCAGATGCAATGATTAAATTGTATTGAGCTAGGACAGGTTGTCTTGCAACTTTATCAAAAACAAAATAATCGAATTGGCATATATCTTTTTCTCCAAAGCGAACTTCTGATGGCAGTTCATCCAGTCCAAAACCGAATGAAAAAAATGAATTTCTGTATGGAGCTCCTCCGCCGGCATCTCCTGGAAGTTCTGTATCATAAAATCTTCTAATCTCCTTATTATTGACTGCATCAACAAAGTCTTCTGGAACAACCTGGTAATGGGTTCTTTTGCTGTTTCTCAAAAGGGCATCCTGGCTGTAAATATCCCCATAAAAGAAATAGATCACACTGTCTTTTTCTGTGTTTTCTGCAATCCAATTAAGGCCCTGCCAATGGAATCGATTCATTATTCCACTTGACTCAAGTTTTACGTAATGAGGCACAAAAGGTACAGCGTTAACAGCAAGTACTAAAATGATAACTATAGCTATTCCCATAGAATAAACTAATCTCCATTCTTTTATGATTAATTTTAAAAGCCAATAGATTCCAAATGCTATTAAAAATGACAAGAATATCGGCCAGAGGAATCTTAATTGAAAGGCTTTTTCCCTAAATCCAAAATAATTGCCTGAGCCTATCAGAAGCATAGTGAGAGATGCTAAAGCAGGCACCAAGCTTTTTTTAATGAAAAATAATGAAATGATGGCACCTACAACCATAAACAATAATAGCAATTTGAAATCAACAAGATAAATAGTAGGATTGTCCCATGTTTTTGATACAGCAAATTCAAATGGCTGTCTTGGGAGCCATACATTTTTAAAAATTACAAAGAAATGGAATACAATCACTAGAGCCATTATCCCCCCAAAGATATAGTTCTTAATAATCCCAAAATCAATTTTCTTTGCAATGATTATTGAAGCTATAAGGAATAATCCAAGATAAAAACCGGCAAATAATGCTTCTGAAGTATGGGTCATGAAAGTTGCTGCGGCAAAAATACCCAAAAATATGTAGGATTTTTCCAGATTGATTCTCGAAGTGTACCAAAAAATGCAAATAAGGAAAAATTGCGACAAAATTGTAGGCCAGTGGCCCCAGGTAAATCCAGTATACAAACTTCCTGAAAAGACTAGCAGCGATATAGGGAGGGCAATCATAGCCACATGTTTGTTAAATTGCCTTATGATCAGATACATCACTAAGGATGCTAAACCAGCAAATAAGAAAACCAGCAGATATATTGTATCATAAACTTCTAAACCGCTCAAGTATGACAGAATAATGCTGATATCATAAATCACAGGCGGATAATATCCTATTGAATTTTCAACACCCATGACAATATAGCTTGCTTCATTCCTGTAATTGCCGGCATCTTTTATGCTTTGGGCTCTGACTTGATGCTGGAACGTGTCAGAGGCAAGATATCCATAAGGGAAATCATGCTGTAGTCTATTATCAAACAGACTGCCATTTCCTAAAAACAGGAACAATGCAAAAAATAATATCAAAAATATTTTTTCTAAATCAAGCTTTATTTTGACCACCTGATCTGAATTTTTTTCTGTAGATTATGAAACCTGCATAAGCTAAAATCAAAATTATAGTAATTATTGATATTAATCTGCCTCTTTTATAAGAATTTGGTTTATATTCAAATTCCAGCTTTCCTTTTTGCCCGTTTAAATAAACAGAACTTATTATATTATCAGCCCTAAAAATTTCAACATTATTTCCGTTAATGCTGGCTTTCCATCCTGGAAAATTGGTAAATCTTTCACTGGCAACAAGCCAGCCTTTTTGGCCACTTAAATCAAGAGTTATTTTATTGGATGATAACTTAGTGATGTTTATTTCTGTGAAATTGCCGGTTGTCTGATTGAAAAGCTGAGTCATTGCTTCATCTGAAACAGTATTTTGTCCATTTAAGATGTCTGGAACAAGAATTCCTCCTTGGGCTACAAATTCCTGTAATTTTGGTATGCTATTTTCATCCAAAGAACCCGTCACTAAGAGTATAATATTGAATCTGTTAAGAAATTCTGAACTATAATCATTTATCTTTGTGCCTTCTATCAAGACAGTGTTTTGAGGATTCCAGTTTTGAAACATTAAGTTGTATACCAGCTGCCTGACTAATGCATTATCTCCAACAACTAAAATACTGTTTGGAACAGTATGATATCTTGGGAGATAATTAGTATTTTCATAAAGATAAGGGCCAAATGCTTCCCATATTGTGCAGTCTCTGCAGTCTTCAAATCTATCAACTAACTTTAAATCTTCGATATCTGTTTTTTTATCAAGAACAGCGTATTTGTTGTTAAGCACTCCCCAAAATTTTGCAGGTGCATTTTGACCAATAGCAAGAAAATTTACATAATCACTAAACCAAATGCCACTTCCTCCTTTTATCTCGCTAATGCCTAATTGAGAATTATAATTGTAGCCTGTCGCACCTATAAAAGTTGACAAAGCTAAGTTAATTGACCTGAAATTTGACGGGTCTTTGCTCATATAGTCCAATATGGGTATCTCATTTGGGTTGATAACGTCAATTGATTGAGGGACATTTTGCAGAAGAACTAATTCAATTAAAATAAGAGATATTATAATCGGAAATAAAAATTTTTTATTGAACTTTTTGAATTTTTCAACGTATAATTGCAGATTTAAAAAACCAAATCCAACCAAGATTGAAGCTGCAAAAGCAAACAGGAAAACTGACCTTTCAATGTGTCTTGCCTGGTTGAAGATAGGAATGCTAAAGAAAATTTTTGTTAAAAACGTTTCATGAGACATAAATAATGCAAGCAGAACAATCAAGGCGGAAAATAAGATTATTCTAGATTTGTATTTTTCCAGTCCAAAAACCAGAAGAACAAGTCCTGCAATTCCTATAGCAGCTGTCAAGCCGCTTCCGCTTAAGAACACGTTTGTTATGAAGGTGAATACAAAATTTTTCAGCAATATGGGCTCGCCGAGATACTGCTCATAAGACAAGCCCGCTGACCTGTTTGACAGATTTAGAAATTCAAGTCCTGGCAATAACTTTACTGCAGAAACTCCCAAACCAATAACTAAAATCAGAATGCCCACAATTGCAAGCTTTAAAATCCTGTTTGTGAAATTTTTATCGGCTAAATAAACGATTGAGTAAACTACAATTAGCAAGAATATGTATGGAAGGAAAATTACACCACCAACAAATATCTGCAATGCTATAAACAGCCCGGCTATAATTGAATTAAAAATAAAATTCTTGTTTTTTAATGCTTTTATTGTGAAAAAGAAAGTGAAAGGTATCAAGGAATAACCCTCGATGATCATTATATTTCCAGGAACAACAAAAGAGTGCATGAAACCGTTGAACATGTATATCAGCGCTGAAATAAACGCGGCTTTTTTGCTGTCGCTTAAGTAATTGACAAGCAAGTACATCCCTAATCCTGCCAAAAATAAATGAATTATTACACTAAAATTCATTGCTAAGTAAATATTTCCTGTTAGGAGTATAAGCAAAAAATTGAAATCAATAAAATAATACTCTGGCTGAGCAAATAAAGGCCTGCCGCTGTAAAAATAATGAGTCCATAAAGGCAATGTGCCATCTTTAATGGCCTCTTTCATGTTGAAAGAATAGAAAGTAACATCATTTATGTAATGGATGTTGTTCATAATTTTTGTTGTGCTTATTATACTGTGGAAGAAAAATAAAGCTAGCAATAGCAGTACAATTACATAGAAATGCTCCTTTGCAAAACTCCTTAGTTTAGTAATGATCTCATTCACCCACTTGATTTTAATAGAAGGTAATGGTATTTAAACGTTTATGTTGATTGATTCTGGAGTATTTAATCAGAAAATCTATACTTTAAAAGATAGTAAACTGCTTTAATCCCATCTATCCATGTGATTTTTTTGCCTTCATCGAAATGCCTTCCGACAAAACCTATTGGGACTTCAATAATTTTATAGCCTTTTTTAAGCAATTTAGCTGTAATTTCAGGTTCAAAATCAAAGCCATTAGCTTTGATGGTGATTCCGTCAATTACTTCTTTTCTTAGCAGCTTATAGCCTGTTTCCATATCAGTTATTCTTGTGTTGTATAATAAATTTGTAAGAAAAGTCAGAAAAAGATTTCCAATATAATGGAGCTTGTACATGTATTTCAGATTTTTTCTTATTACTTCAAACCTTGATCCATATACGACCTTTGTTTTATTTTGCATTATGGGCTTGAGCAGTTTTGGATAATCACTAGGATTATACTCCAGGTCAGCATCCTGAATCAAAACTAGATCTCCAGTAGAGTTTTTAAGGCCTGTTTTAATTGCAGCTCCTTTACCCATGTTTTTTTTGTGATAAACTTTTTTAATGCCCTTAATCTTAGAAAGTATGTTCCTTGTATCATCTTTTGAGAAGTCATCAACTACTATGATCTCTTTTGTTATATTGCTTAATTTTACTCTCTTTACTCTGTCAATAATTTCTTTTAATGTTTTCTCTTCGTTATAAACGGGTATTATGATGGATAATTTTGTCATTAGAAATCAGATATATAGGCCATTTAAAAAATTATTGTTTCACAGCAGCATCTTGATTTTCAAAGAATTTTTCCTGATTACAATGTTGGCTTTGGAGAAATCCTGGTATCTTGTGAATTCTCTAGGAATAGCTATTATCCTGCCGATGCCTGCGTTGTATGCAGATTTGACTCCTGCTTCGCTGTCTTCTACCACTATACATTCCTTTGGCTTTATTTTGAGTTTTTTGCAGATTTTCAAATACAAGTCAGGAGCAGGTTTTGTATTCTTCATCTTATACCCGCTGACAATCTCCCTGATATACCTGAAAATTTTCAGTTTTTTCAGAGAGTATCTGAGCATTCCAATTTCCTGGGATGATGCAATGCCTACATTGCCTTTGAATATCTTATTCGATTTTTTCAAGAATTGAATATTATTCTTTATAGGCTTCATATGTTTTTTTAGTAAGGGTATCGATGCTTTATGCATCAGCTTGGGCAATCTATCAACTTTCATAGGTATGCCATATTTCCTTACTAAATCTCCGGCAATTTTCTTTCCCGACCTGCCGCAGCAATTTCTAATATAGAACTCCTTGTTTATTTTTTTGCCGTGCTTTTTAGCAATCTTTTGCCATACATCAAATTTAATTTCCTCAGTATCATTCAGCACACCATCAAAATCAAAAATAATCGCTTTATAGTTTGTTTTCATTGTAGTTTATTTGATTATAATATCTGCAGCCTCGATTAAATTTTCTGCAGTGAAATCAGGCTTAATATCGTGCTGCTTATCTTCGCCTTTATGGCCTGTCTTGACAATGATTGTTTTGCATCCAGCATCTTTTCCTGCTTTTATGTCTGATGTTTTATCTCCAATAACCCAACTCTTGGCTAAATCAAGATTCAAATCATTTTTAGCCCTTTCAATCAGCCCTATTTTAGGCTTCCTGCAAGTGCAATTGTCTGAAACAGAATGTGGACAAAAATATATTTTAGATATGACAATGTCATGCTCGTTAAAGCCTTTCAGCATAGTTTTATTGACTTTGAAAAAATCTTCTTTGGTGAAATAACCAAGCCCAATGCCCGCTTGAGTTGTTGCAATCACAATCTTATAGCCGGCATCCTGCATTTTTTTGATTCCTTCAAGCGCTGCTGGTATAAATTTAAACTTTTCAGGCTCATGCAAAAATTCAACTTCCTCATTTATTACACCATCTCTGTCAAGAATTACAGCATTACTTAATTCTTTTTTTCCAGAATCAATTGAAATAGGCTGTGATCCATAAACTTCAGCAATTTTTTTGACTATGTTTGTGGTTGATTTTCCTTTAACGAATGGAATAAGGACTATTTCACCATCCCATTGCTTTAGCACATCCCTGCTGGTCAGCTCAGTTTCCTTGTAATCGCCGCCTTTTATGTAGTACTTTGGTTTTATCGCTTCAAGAGCAGCTTTCATTCTTCTTTCGCTATGGAATGTTACATAATCAACGCTGTCAAGAGCAGCCACTATCATTGCCCTTTCCATTTCTGGCATGATGGGCCTGCCTTCTCCTTTATACTCTTTTACAGAAGAATCTGTGTTTATAGATACAACAAGCACATCACATTTTTTCTTCGCTTCTTCAAGGTAAGTCACATGGCCGGCATGCAGAATATCAAAAGCGCCATTTGTCAATCCAATAGTTTTTCCAGCTTTTCTCAATGGCTCAAGAATTTTTACAAGCTTTTCCCTTGGAAAAATCTTTTCTTTAGTACTGGTCATTTTATGACACTAACTCTTTCATGATCTCATCTATGGATACGGAAGCAGTGCCTATTTTTCCTAATTTTATTCCAGCAGCGATGTTTGCCAGTATAGCAGCATCCTTGAAATTTGCTCCTGATGCAACTGCCAGTGCAATGGTGGCTATTACAGTATCTCCGGCACCAATCAAGCTGTAGACTTCCCTAGCGCTGGTTGGGATATGCGTTTTACTTCCATCTTTCTCAAACAATGACATGCCTTTGTTGCCTCTAGTTATCAATACATTCGTGTTCAGATATTTCATCAATTTTGACCCGATTTCAGTAGCATTTGCATCATTCACCTCGTCAAAATCAGTCATCTTGCATGCTTCAAGGCTGTTCGGAGTGATCAAGGTCGCATTTGCATAAAGATCCCTATGATTTGGTTTTGGGTCAACAATGACTTCTTTATTATTTTCCTTTGCCAATTTAATCAGGCTGGCGCTTATCTCAGGTGTGATGACTCCTTTTGCATAATCAGCTATGACAACAACATCGACTTCCTTGATGGTTTTTTCAATATAATCCATTATTGATTTTTCAATTGTTTTATGGATATGCTCCTTATCTTCATAATCCACCCTTAACAGTTGCTGGCCTTTTCCTATTATCCTAACTTTCTGGGTTGTTGGCTTGTCTTTATCCAAGAAAATTCCATTAGTGTTTATGCTTCTTTTCTTAAGATCTTCCAACAAGACATTTTTTGCATGATCATCTCCGGCTATGCCCACCATCATGACTTTGCCGCTTAATGAGGAAATATTATTCCCGACATTAGATGCTCCGCCTGGTGCAAAAGTCTCTTTCATGACATGAACTATCTGGACAGGCGCTTCTGGGCTTATCCTTGACACGTCACCCCAAATATATTTGTCAAGCATGATGTCCCCTACAACAAGGACTTTTTTATCCTTAAATTGCTTAAGAATATTCACTAATTTTTCTTTGTTTAATCTATCCATATAGCCACCCCATATAATCTTTTATTCCATCTTTTAGTGTCCATTTGGACTTAAATCCAAGAAATTCTGTTGCTTTTGTTGGATCAGCTTGAGTATTACTTTGGTAAGTTTTAGGATCATAAGTCATGTCAAAATATTCTGGTTCAAGATTTTTACCTAGAACTTCGTTCAAAACCCTGACTAATTCATTGAAATTCGTTCCGATACCTGTCCCGACATTTACGATACAGCTTTTCTTTGCATAAACAGCCAATATCGTTGCGTCAACAGCATCTTTTACGTAAATGTGATCTCTTTTCTGTTCCCCCATCTTGAAAATTCTTGGTTTTTTTCCGTCTTTAATCTGCTTGCTTAGATGATATATCATAGAGGCTGGCCTTCCTTTATGAGTTTCTCTTGGTCCGAATACATTAAAATATCTTAAACCAACAATATGCATCTTGTCGAATAATTCTGTAGCTATATCATCCATTTCTAATTTTGACTTTCCATAAGAACTCAGAATTTCTTTTTTTTGGTCTTCTTTCATCGGAACTGGACCATTGCCATACAAGCCTGCAGTTGATGCATATACTAACTTTGCATTATTTTTCTTTGCTAGATTCACTATATTGTTAAAACCTTCGATATTAGCCCTATAAGTTTCTTTATCATCAGGATATCTTGGATCTGTTATAGCAGCTTGATGGAATATTACATCAAATTTATCATTTATTTCAAAAGGTTTTGAAACATCTAATTCAACAAATTTACCTTTGAAATCTTTGAGATTATCTTTTGTTCCTGACAGTAAATTATCTACAACAGTAACTTCGTGCCCTTGTTTTTCCAGTTCTAAAGCCAAATTAGAACCAATAAATCCAGCTCCGCCTGTCACTAAGCATTTCATTTTAGCTCCAACTTATCCAAGTCTACTTTTCCTGAGGCTTCATCCCTGTATGAGTCGGAATCCTCATGATGCGTAGAGAATTCAATTATCTCAGAATCTTCCAAGCCGGTAAACCTATGCTTTTGATTAGGTTTTATCAGCATTGAATCACCTGGGAGCATTATGGTTTTTTGCATCCCTATCTCGAGCAAAACTTTACCTTTTAAGATATAAAAAGTCTCATCCTTTGATTTATGATGGTGCATTGAACATCGAAAACCCTTGTTTAGTACCAATTTTTTGCCGCAGTAATCCCTATTAACAATCCAGATTTCCCTGCCCCAGACTTTAGGCACTTCTTTGTGTTGTGTCATTTTGCATAATGGTATGAATACTTCATACTTATTAACTTCTATATAAATCTTTTGTTTTTAGTTTATAAATATATAGTCTAGAATATAAAAGTATAAATAGTAATACTTTATACTACTTTTTCATACCAATGAGTAAAGCAAAAATAGCAATATCGGTTGACAATTCCTTGTTGAAACTTGTAGATTCAAAAGTAGACGGCTCTGTCATAAGGAGCAGGTCACAGGCAATAGAATATTTTCTAAAAAAAGGACTGCAGGAGCAGTCAGTCAGTGCTGCTGTCATATTATTAAAGGGAGAACATCAAAAATTTGCTTTGAAAAATGTCAACGGCGAATCATTAATCAAGCAGCAAATTGAATTTTTTTCAAAATTCGGAATAAAAACAGTCTATATTGTAACCCAGCACACTAAAAACATGAATCTGCTGTTGAATGAAGTTTCAGATGCAAAAATAAATGTTGAAATAATCGAAAAACAGGCAAAAGGCAATGCAGATGCATTAAAAGCTGTAAAAGGAAAAATTGACAACAGCTTTATCGTGATGTCCGGAGATACGTACAATAATTTTGATTTGCTGAAGATGATTAAAAAACACACAGAATCAGATAATATTGCAACAATGGGGTTGATGACGAGAGAAAAAGCCAGCAGTTATGGAATTGCAATACTTGATGGAGATTTAATTGTTGATTTTCAGGAAAAGCCAAAGCATTACTCTACAAACATCGTAAACGCAGGCATCTATATCTTCAAGCCTGAAGTTTTTGAGCTGTTTGGAGCAGCAAGTTCATTAGAGAAAGATTTGTTTCCAAAAATAGCCAAGATAAAGCAATTAGTTGGATTTTTTACTTATGGGGAATATGTGCATGTTGTTTAAACTAATTTCTCGACTTCTTTCAGCACATCATCAACGCTAATGTTTTTCATGCATTTCTGGTAATCATTGCTTCTTTTTGGATAAAGGCAGTCTGGAACTTGGCCTTTATGTACGTTAATGCAAGGGCTGAATTCACAGTTGTACCCCTTATACAAGCCAACATTCTTTTTGCCAAAAGGTCCGAATCTTACTGGCAGGTTCGGTCCGAATAATCCGATAGTTTTGACTCCCTGTGCAGCTGCGATGTGCATTGGCCCTGCATCATTGCCGATAAAAAGATCGCATTTGCTAACAAGATAAAATGTTTGATTTAAAGTCATCTCTCCTGCTGCATTTATTGCCTTATCTTTGAATTCCATTTTTTCCTGTATTGTGTTTATTAATTCAGCTTCATTCAAAGCTCCTGTGAAAATTATCTTTTCATTATGTTTTGCTATTATTTCATCGCAAAGTTCAGCGTATCTATCAAAAGGCCACATTCTTGCTTTTGCAGATTCTGCAGCTCCAGGGGCAACACAAACAACAGAATCCTTATTTTTAATTCCATTGTTTTTTAGAAATTTATCAACCTGATTTTTATCATTTTTTGAAAAATTTAATTTTAACAATTTATTAGTGTCATATTTCACATCCAGATTTCTTATCAAATCCAGGTATGTTTCTACTACATGCTGCTTGTCATTGTACTTGATTTTGTTTGTGTATAATTTCGACCTTGAGCCATGAGAATAGCCGACAATTTGCCTGCCTGCAAAAAAGGACATGATTGCTGAAACATTCAGGTATTCTTCCATGTCAATAACTAATTCATATTTTTTCATATTTTTAAGAATAAAGCCAAGAATGGACAATGGGTTTGTTTTTAATAAAATAACATTGTCTATATTCTTATTGTTGAAATAAACATCTTTATTCCTTGATGTGGCTAAAACATCTATTTCTGATTTTGGAAATTTTTTTCTTAGTGCTTCAAGCGAAGGAAGAGTCAGTATTGTTTCCCCAATGCCCCATAGCTGGACTGCCAGAATTTTATTAGGTTTAATGTTATCCGGAATTTTTTTATTAAATAATCCTAAAAAGTTGCAAATTGGATTACCTATGTATCTATCAATGAATTTTATTAATATTACCATGGACGAGAGTATAAAATCGGGCTTTTTAAATGTATACCTTATTCTAGAAATTATTATTTATTCCTTCCTTTCTTTATTGCTATAGACCTGACAATTTTCTCCAGTTGCTTCTGGTTTTTTCTAGTGACGACATACGTATAGAAATTTATTGCAATCAAGAATAACATTCCGCTTATCACTAGTAAATCCAGTGTCCTAAAGAAGCTTAATGATTTAGTTAGTGGATCTAAAATTGCAGGATATATCGTAACCACCAGAAATCCCATCCATAAGACAAACCAAAAACCGAATTCTTTTGCGTTGAACTGCTTCTTCTTATAATTGACAAAAGAATAGTAAATCATGAACATACCGAATAAAAATCCCGCAATCTGTATTCCAAGTACCATTCTACTCCTTGTTCTTATTGTTAAAAAATTTCCACCAAAACATGTTCAGGACAATTTTTATACCATCCAGGACAGTCGTTCCTTTGTATTTATCTGAATATATTGTATCAATTGGAATCTGCACATATTTTAACCTTTGCTTTCCTGCTCTTGATATCATCTCTGATTCCATTGAATAATCCGGGGCATTCCACCTGATCTTCCTGTAAGTTTCAATGGAAAAAGCGCGAAATCCGCATTGGGTGTCTTTCAATTTAATTCCATATAAAAATTTTACAGTGTTTGATATAAACCAATTTCCGATACGAAGAATCAATGGCATTTCTCTGCTTAGCTTCCTATAGCTAAAAATTACATCATATTTTTTTAGTTTTTCAATAAATCTAGGTAAATCGTTTGGGTTGTGCTGGGCATCAGCATCTAGCGCAATGATAAATTTTGCACCTTTATTGGCAACATAATCACAACCTGTCTTGAGAGCAGCTCCTTTGCCCAAATTAACGAGGTGTTTAAGAACTTTAGCGCCTGAATTCTGGGCCAATTGTTTTGTTTGATCATCGCTGCCGTCATCAACAACTACAACGTTTTTTACATATTTTTTTGTTTTTTTGACTATACTGGAAATCTCATTCTCCTCATTATAGGCAGGAATCACTGCCCAGATATTGCTTGTTTTCATTTAAGAATTATTTAAGTTTGTGTTATTTGAATTTTTGCTATTATTTGATATTGCGATATTATCATCACCAGCATCTTCTGGTTCAGCTGCCGATGTTTCTGTAATTTTTTCCTCTTGTTGTTCGGGTTTTTTCACATAATCTTCCACAATAGTGGTGTTTTTGCCGTCCCAATCAACCTTGTAAGTATAGATGCTGGTCCCTGTCAATCCACGCTGATGATTAAACAATTTGAAATATCTTAGGCCATGACCTTGAGTGTAAAACATTCTTGTAAACATCCCCCCAGTCAATTCTTTGCTTGATAAAACAACCAGAACTTGATCTTCATTTTGGGGAATGATTGTCATGCCAAAGTCAAGAGTCCTGCCATCGAATTCCTTTATCATAATTCCATCTTCTGTTACAAACGCAGCGGATCTAGGTCTTATTGTTCCTTGTTGATCTATACCAAAAACATCGTTGTTGCTCAAGTTTATTTGCATGCCGTTGTTGCAGACAAAAATGCCATTTTCGTTTTTGTTGCAGTTGATTGTTCCTCCATAACCAGGCCACGGAGCAACCCATGCATTAGCTTCGCTGTCTGTTGTTATAGACTGTATTTCAAAATAAGTATTTTCTGCTCTTTCTTTTGTATAATTGAACTTGTCCATCATGTATTCAACTGCCTTGTCCTGTGACATTCTTCGTGCGTTTTTCCATATGTCTGCTCTAACAAAATTCCAGCTTCCAAAATGAGACCAAACACCGCTTTTGCCGATCATATCTTCTGAAGCGATGAAGTAGGATTCAGGGGGCTGACAATGGCTGTTGGAAAGAATTTTTTCAATTTTATCGTCATTAATGCCTAGCTTTTTTAATCTTTTTTCTGCGTCGTCTTTATCCAATAAAATAATCTCGTTTACAATTGCCAATGACTTGTGTGTATCATTGTTCATCCTGAACAATTCATTGTAGGCATTGTTGCCGCCGCAATTTAGCATTCTTAAAATGCCTATAGCTTCTCTTTCATCGCTGATCATTAACAATTTTCCGACCCAATGGGCAGGAGGGAAAGTTTGAGTTGTGCCGTCAAAAGTTACAGGTCTGTCAGCTATAGCCTTGAAATGATGGCCAAAGTCCCACCATGATGTTATTATTGCATCTTCTTTTGAGTCCAGTTTGATTGAATTTAAGGAATTAAACCAAGCATCATTAATAATCGGGATGTCTGATCTGGAGGTATTAATTGCGCCTCTTGTAGGACCGACGTAAAAAGCCAATATCAACAACAAAATCAAGATGCTGCTTCCTATAATTTTTTGAATTTTTAGTTCCTTGGTCAGCAGTCTGGAAATGTAGGTGTATGATCTTCCAAGAGCAACACCAAATGCAACACTGAATGCAGGAGCAAGCAGCAAGGTGAACCTAATTCCCTTTATACTGGCAAAAATTGTGGATACAATCCATAGGGATAACAGGATTGATAGTTTAAAATCATAAGACTGGTCTTTTTCGTAAATGGAGATTATAATCCTAAGCAATAATGGGATCATTATCCAGATTAATACACCTATTATTGATAATGTTTCATAAAATATAGGCCTGTCATTTCCAAATCTTATGAACAAGATTACATAAAATAATGCAGTTCCAAGTATATAGAAGAAATCAAACTTCCTTAGTCCCTCTTTTCTTGATATAGCCAGAGCCAAACCTATTAGGCTTATGAAAAACATAAACCTTCCGCCAACAGAATTTATAATGCCGTTTAGCGATCCTTCGTTCAGTTCAGCAACCGTTGTCAATACATTTGGCCATAAAGATAATGTAAGAACGGGGGCCTTGATTGAAGTAAATCCTAACGGTCCGATAAAACTGTTTTTGAATATATCAAAGCTTGAAAATGAAGTAACAAATATAACTGACGACAAGAAGTATATAACACCGACAATTATAATCTTCCTTAATGTTGGGTTATGGTATAAAAATTTTATATTCCTTCTTATCTCGCCAAAGTTTGTAAATACCAAATATAAAAATGTCAGACCTATGGTTGCTATTAAAAAATCAAAAATGTCCCACCAGCCATTCCAAGCGAATGTAAACAATCCTGTGAAAAATCCTGCAAGTGCAGAGAAAATAATAACTTTGAGATTACTTTTGGCATCCATAGTTTCTATGAATAGCCAGGTAATCAAAAGAGGAAAGAACACAACCCATGCGTCGCTGTCAGCATGCCCAAACAGGGTTCTTCCTAAAAATGCGGAATTGACAGCCATCATAAGGCCCGCGAAAAAACCACCTGTATTGCCAGCTATTCTTCTTGCAATCAGAAATACAAGCAAAACAGACAGAGCAGCGATAAATACTGGATAATAAAACATAGACCTCATTACTGTTAAGCCAGGTATAAAAAAATTAAAAAAAATGAAAAAATAAGCCAGGAAATATGCATGGAACGTGTCTCCTGCTACAGGCCTTCCAAGCGGAGCTAGTTGGTGATTGTCATATGACTTTCCATCTCTTAGAATATCACCGGGATATCCATGGTCAACAATATTATTAGCGTACCTAAACCAATAATACGGATCTATGTCCGGCATGTAGTTTTTCCCATTTTCATCCTGAAAAAATGTTTTGAACTGCAGGGATGTTGCTTTAATCTGATCGTCAATTTCTTTTTTGTTTTCGCTTAACAATTTCTGGAATTCTGTGTCCACCAGCGCATTTTTATTTGCATCAGGCAAATTAGGATATTGCTGGTCAATCTGGCTCCTGATTTGCGATGTTATTCCATTGATCACGCTGTTTGCTGCCCATTCATCTGTTACTGGCAGGAATCCTGCTTGCATTCTTATATAGATAGAAAGGATTATCGGTATTAAGGCAATAAGCACTATGCCATATTTTTTGATGAAATTAGAAATTTTACCCCAATCAATCGGCAATTCGTCTTCAGAATCTGCTTCACTTTTACTTCGCGAGGAAAAAATATTTTTAATCTTGCTAAAGTCAAAAGACAATTCTCCATCATCTTTTGCAGTTTCGTGAGTTGGTGTATGCTCTGTCTTATCTGGTTTCTCATCACTCTTAAAGAATTTCTTTATCTTACCAAAGTCAATAGATACATCATCATCCTTTGCTTCCTGATTAGTTGGAGAATCGCTTGTACTTACCTCTACCTTTTTCTCTTCTTTCTCATCACTCTTAAAGAATTTCTTTATCTTACCAAAATCTATAGATATTTCATCATCTTCTTTCGGATCCATGAATCATAACCACCATACGAACGAGGAATTAAAGGTAAAAAGTGTTTTTTAAAAAGCTTTTGTTAAGTGAGAAGCATTTTTGCGAAATACAAAAATCTTGGTTCTTTTAGCAGCAGATTAGTGACTAAAGGAATTGGGGTGTCCCTATCATATTTTTTTAGGACTTTTCGTACTTTTTCTTTGTCCATCAAGTTTAATAATCTGTCATAATCTTTATCAGAGAATTTGCTTAGTGTATTTCTTATCCTAAGATGCAAAAGAAGCTCTCTGCCGGATTGTTTTTTGAATTCTTTGTTGTAATTTTTTTTGTTGATGATGCAATCACATAATGTATGTGCTGCTTTGAGAGATGGAATTATCCCGCCACCAGTTGTTGCCTTTACATGTGTTGCTGCGTCTCCGATCAGATAAACATTATCTTTCTGGATTATTTTTTTTGGGTTGTAGACTGGGATCAAGCCGCTTTCCCAGCACAAAACATCTTTTTTTCCTGTTCTATTTTTTAGAAATCTGTAAAAATATTCCTGCGCATTCTGAAAACAACCTACTCCAAGTCTTGCAGTATCTTCAGATTCAGGCACGCACCAGCCAAAGAAGTTTGGAAAGTCATTGCCAAAATGAGTCTCAAATGAACCTGTGTCCATCTTTAGCTTTACTTTTGCCTGCATGCCTATATAATGCTTAGAATTCGAATCAAGTCCTGCAGCTTTAGCGACAGCTGAATAAGGGCCATCGGCGCCTACAATGATATCTGTTTTGATATCCTTTATCTTATCGGCTTTTTTGTCCTTTACTTTGACAGACTGCTTTCCATCCAATCCCATAAATTGATGATTTGTAAGAATCTTAGCGCCAGCATCTTTAGCCATGTCTGCAACAAATTGGTCAAATCTATCACGCCACATGACTATCTCTCCCAGATTTACAGAAATCTTGTTGTTCTTGCTTACTACTATCACCTTATTGAGCTTTTGGACTATAACCTTCTTTTTAAGCCTGAAGAACTTCTCTATAGAGTGAGTGACAATTCCAGTACACTGTACAGGCTTGCCTATAGTGTCGTGGTCTTCTATTAAAGTAACTTCCCTGCCTTTATTAGCCAGCAGATAGGCCAGATAGCTGCCTGCCGGACCTGCACCTACTATGGTGATCATGAGCAATGGTGTAATTGGCTAATTTAAATATATTATAGTATTCAAACCCTATATAAACCCCATATTTGTTACCACTTTGATGTGGTTAATAATCGAAACATTTATATACTAGTTCTATCATCGTATGGAATTGTACCTACTATTCAATAGCGAAAACTTTAAGAATAGGGGTATTATATCAAATCGTGAGGGGTGGACTTATAATGATGAAAAAGTTAAGAGCATTGTATGCTATATGGATAATCTGGGCGCTTTTACTTAGTACTATGTCTTATGCTGATCATTTTCAAAGAGGAGGTTTTTCCTCAAGCGGAACTTTTGACGTGTCAATAGACAAAGTAGAACTTAACAATAATGTTGTTGTTGAATCAAGAACAAACTTGATCAATGATGCAGATGTATTTTCTGTGGGTGTTGACTTGACTGCTGTCGATTATATGAAAGCTGGTCATGTAGAAGTCAGTTTAAGGAGCACAAGAACAGGAGATTCTGTTGCAGATTCAACAGGGATTTTTGATTTAAACGCAGGTACACAGGGCCATATTACATTAACCTTAACCTTAATTGACAAACTAAAGAGAGAAACAGAATTTGATTTGAGAGTAAGAGTAGAAGATTCTGAACAAAGATCAGAAACAAATCATTACAGAATCAAGACAGAAAGCACAAGAACGACAACAAGTTCGGGCAGGGGTCTTGATGTTTCTTTGGACAGGGTATTTGTAAACACCAAAGTCATAGCTTCTTCAAGAACTAATTTTATCGACGAAGCTGATGTATTTAATGTTTTAGTAGAATTTACAGCTTTAGAGGATTTAGACGATGCACATGTTGAAGCTGTTTTGAAGGATTTAAGGACAGGCACTGTTGTGGCAGATGCTTCACCTAATTTTGATTTGCTGGACGAGCAAAGCGCTACAGCACTTTTGAGATTAGAACTTTTGGATGACCTTAAGGACAGCGACTCATTTGAATTAACAATTAATCTAATCGACGCTGAAGGAGATTTTGTAAGGCAGGTTTATGGCATTGTTATGGAAGACGGTGTTTCAGGAACTGGATCAAGCCGTGCATTAGATATTTCAGTTGACAGCGTTGAAATTGAAAAAGAAGTCATAATCGAAGATGAAAACAATTTTGTCGACTTGGATAAGGATACAGACGAACTTGATTTGAAAGTTAGATTAACTGCTCTTGAAGACATTGAAGATGCACGTGTTGATGCTATATTAACATTAGAGAACGGAGAAGTAATAGCTGATACAACAGCAATTTTTGACATCAGGGATGATGAAACTGTTCTAAAGAAACTTGAGTTTGAATTACCTAAATTAATAGGCAACTTTAACCAGCAAAACTTAAGGCTTAGAATAAGAGTTGTTGATGCAGAAGGGGATTTTGAGGAGAAATTTTACGGTTTGAAATTAAACCAACAGGAGACTCCTTTGATCGTAAGCGGCATAGAATTAAGCCCGGAAAATAATGTTAAGGCAGGAAAAGCACTTGGAGTCAGGCTCAATATCAAAAACAGCGGAATTGTAGCTCTTGACGGCATTACTGCAAAAGTCAGCATTCCAGAACTTGGAGTTTCAACTACAAAGTTTGTAGGGAAAGTTGAGAATAGCGGAAGCGAATTAACAGAAGATTTTGTCTTGAAAATACTTGACAGTGCTCAGACTGGAACTTACACAGTAAGAACAGAATTAGCTTCACAGTTTGGCGGGAACAAGGAAGTAAAAGAATTGCCTGTTTTTGTTTTAGGATTAAGCGATCAAACTACGCAAGTTGTTAACGACAAGCTTATAATTAACGTACCAGTAGTTGAACAGGATGTTAAGAATGACGGATCAGAAGTTATATTTCCAATCACATTGACGAACCAAGGTCCAGATGCAAATACATACACACTATTATTTGATGGGGCTGGTTGGGCTAATATAAGACTGACAGAGTCAAACACATTCATAGTTGAACCAGAAGAGTCTAAGACGGTAAATGTATTCTTGTCAACAGACTCAAAATTGGCTGGAGAACAATTGTTTACAGTAATGGTAAAAGGTAATGACAAGATCTTGAATCAGTTAACCCTGAAAGGGAATGTTGTAAATATCCAAGGACAGTTATTTGCAGTTGTATTGAAAACTTTGCTGCAAACAATCTTGATAGGCCTTGTTGTTTTGCTTGTTGCTTTAGGATTATATCTTGGAGCTAGGAGATATATGCCAAGAAAAGAAACAAGCGATTTTGTGGCTGAGGATATCCCTGATCAAGCACAAGGCGAAGCTTATTACTGATTTTGATTTTTCTAATTAATTTTTTCTTTTTATATAATTAAATGGGGACGCAGGGAATTTCCAGAGTTTTATTCTTTTTGAACCCCGATCTCAGGCTATCTTCGGGAAATTAATTCATTGCCCAAAGGCTCATATTTCCATTACTGGAGGCCCGCATAATAGCCAGGTTATAAGACGTCCCCATCAATGCAAAGAATTTTTTATCGTTATATAAAGATTGTTGTTTTATTATAAATTTTAAAAAATCAAAAACCAATTCTGTCTCCTATTTCCGTCTTAGTTTTCTTAATTGTTCCATTCAATAATTCAATTGCATACATTGCTTTTTTCTTTGATTTATAGAATGTAAAAGGCCTGAAATTTTCTTTTTTATCAATGACAATCTTATTTTTGCTCAGGAATAAGACGTCAATAGGGTAAAAAACAAAAACCATGTGAAGAGAAATATTTTCCTCTTGATTAAATTTCAGAATCAAAGCTTTTTTTTGTGGCCTTGAGAACATCAGCCCGATAAATTTAGATAATATATCGTCGCAAAATTCAGTGTTTTTCGCCATTATCTTATTTTTTGAAATATTTTTTATTGCCATTAAAAATAAATCTTTTAAATTTCGTTTAATAACTTATCTCTTTCATTGTTCAGGAAGCCCAAATATCAAATTTTTATATAAATCTCATTGAAAATTATAATATCAAAAATCAAAACATTTAAATATATGTTATTAAACCATTATTGTTTAAATCATCCATTAAAGAGGACCGATAATGAAAAAAGAGGGTTTGGGTAATATTTTTAATTCTCAAGACGGAAAGGTAAACTTAGTTCTGTTATTTTCTGTAGTTTTAATTTTCTTGATTTTAGGTGTTTTTTTGGTTTATGGTCTTGGCCTTGTGACAGTTGTTGGCGACACTCCGGTGACAGGGACAATCAGTGCCAGCAGAAATGTAAATTTTACTTTTACTCCGACTTGGGTGGATGGGCCTGTAGGAAACTGCACTCTTTGGAGTAACATAAGCGGTGCTTGGCTGCAACATGCTGAATTTAATGGTACTGAAGAGGCATTAGTATTCAACCAATCTTCAAAAATAACAAACGGGACCACAAGCTGGATTAACTTTACGTTTGGTCAAGATGCTTATTTTGTATGGAGTGTGGGCTGCAGGAACGGGACAGGTCTTGTAGCAGATGTTAATGTATATAATATAACTTTTTCAACTAACTTAACAGTATATGTGGACGTTGCTGCTCCATTAATAGTGCAAACGGTCGATATATTCCAGAACTTCAACACAACCAGCACAACCCCTACGATAACCTTTAATTTTACTGACTATAATGGTACAGGTGTAAATATAACAGGCAGCGGGAATACATCATTAAATTTGAGTATATATAATGTAGAAGCCCCAGATGTAGATACTTTGGTAAGGCAGTATAACGCAAGCAACGATAACCTTACTTGTTCACCAACAGGACAGGCTGTACAAGCAGCCCAGTGTACTGTAGCTATTGGGTCATCGACATTCGGATTGTCAAATGGAACTAAAAACATAACAATTGGCGTAGTTGACAGGGCAGGCGGGAATGCAAGTTTCACAAGTTCGTTTTTGATTACAGTTGACCAGATACCTCCAGTTATAGGGAATATTACTATCACAAATGGTACAGTAGTTGGACAATTGATTGGTGTTGAAAGTATCGGCAGTTCTGACCCATCCACTGTTCCAGATAGTGGTGCTGGTACATGGGCACAAGGATTAACAATGAATATCTTTGCAAACGTGAGTGATAACTTGACGAGTCCGCTTAATGCAGATCTTCAATTTTTTAATGAAACTAGTGGTAATTGGCAGACAGTAAACACAACACTTGGTGATGTAAATCACAATATAACCACAAGAGAAATAAATACAAATGGATCAGTTAACTTTACTTTTACTCCGACAGCAGGAAGAGGGGTATTTGAAGGACACAACGTAACATTCAGGATATTGGTCAATGATACACTTGGAAACAAAAATGCCAATGGTTCGAACGCATTAGGTGTGTTAATGAATATAACAGTGCAAATCAACGACACGACAAAGCCGACTATAACAGTTACTATAGAGACAAACAACACATTAAATAATTCAAACACCTCAGATGCAACACCAACAGTTCATTGGAATGTTTCTGAGGGTAATGCATTGAAAAATTTATCCATACAGTTTGATTCTTTTACTGCTGCTGATGCTGCTTGTGTGGGGTACACCTTGTATACAGGTGCAGTAGTGGAAAACAAGAGGAATGGTTCTGTAACATTAAAAGGCAATGAAGATGAAGGTGGATGTAGTGCCTTGGCAAACGGAACTCATACTGTAAGAGTTACAGCAGAAGATGTCTGGGGAAATTCCGAGCTATATATACATCAGTTTGGAGTTCAGAGTGGAAAGCCAGGGATTATATTTAATGGAGTTACCCGATCAGATGGACTTAGTGTACCTCCGGGCTTTTTTTCAAATAGGACAATAAACAATACTAACATATCCCGGATAACCTCACTAATGGGCATAAATTTCTCGGTAAATGGGTTAGCCGTAAATGTTCAAAATTTAACTTATATCACCAGTTGTAATCCCTCATCTGTTAAGTTAGTTCCAAATATCTCAGTAACTAACAGCACAGTTATTTTCCCTTTCAATGAATCAACATGCCCAACTACCTCGGCAAATCAGACTATAACAGTAACAGTAAATGATAATGTTGGCAGTTCAAACACCACAGTATTTGGGTTTACAGTAGATAATGTTGGCCCAACTGTAACAGTCAATAGTCCAACAGCAGGACAAAGATTTGCAGGCATTGGAAATGTAAGTGTGACAGTAGTCGATAGCGAGGGCGGTGTAGATACAATTGGAGTATATCTGGACGGAAGTGATCAGTTTAGAAACCACTCAAGCAATGGAAGCAGTAAAGTATTAGTTAATGGGACAGGCATACAATTCATAGCAAATTCAACACTAAATAACTCGTTAGGAGATGTAAATGTAGGTTCATCTACCAATCTATCTGCAGGAACACATACTATAAAGATAAGTGTCAACGATACTTTAGGAAATGTAGCAAATAGCAGCATAATCATATTTGTGGTTGACGGGCCAATAAACTTTGCATCTTTAGGATTAAATGGAACAAATGGAACTTTGATAAGTTTTAATACAAACTTTACCATAGCCACAGACACTAGCATTGGAGGTGATGGTGCCAACATAACTCTAGTTAACTTGACTAATGCAAGCGGCGAACCATTGGTAGATACAAGAACTGTTACAGACCAGACATTAAAGCTATTTATGGCCCTAAACACTAGTAGAAGAAGTAATACTAACGGCAATGGCAACACAAATGTCACAATAGTGTTTAATGCTTCTGCAGCTAATTGGGGTCTATACAATTTCACAGTGAGACAAAACGATTCAGCAAGTATATCTCGAATTGAAGATAACTGGACTGTAAATGTTCAGCAACTATTATGGTTCAATCAAAGTATAAGAAATTTCTTGCCAAACAATAACAGTTATTATGCAAAAATCAGATATCCTGTCAATTCTTCACAATATAGTATAGGCTCGAATTTTGAAATATGGTTCTTCGAAGATATAAATGACTTCACAAATAAAGTAAATATAACAGAATGCGATTCAGACTTTGATCCAAGCTTTACCTTTACCTCTGCAACAGCATGCTGGAATAGCTCAAATGGAACAGGAGTAGATAAAAACGGAATAGATATCTTTGTTCCACACTTTAGTGTAATTGCATTCGTAAATGATTCAGATGCTCCGTGGGTTAATGTAACAACTCCTGCAGGAAATTCAACAACCGAAGTAGTAAGCAATCATAGTGTAAGCATGTTCTTGCCAAACATAACTGTTTCGCGAGATGCTGTGTCATGCTTCTCATCCTTGAATGGTACGGTAACAAATGCAACGATGAAAAGGACAAGCAATGTATGTATTGGTCAGACAGAAAGATTCAAGAGTGGCGGCGCAGGTTATAACTTTAGCTTCTGGGTCATTGATTCAAAAGGAAATACAAATAGATATATCTGGAACTTTACAGTGACTGATACAACAAAATCCAATACTGGAGCTATCACCTCAAGTGCATCAACAACCACTGCAGATGTCACTATAAGCAATGTAAATGAATCAGTTAATGCAACTGTTTTATACCATGGTGACCAGGATGTCCTGAATGGCAGTCAAGGTGGCACTCTATTACAAGCTGAACAGTCAGACTTTAATAAAACACAAGTAGTTTCAATAAGCGGCTTGACTGGAAGTACAACCTATTACTATAATGTAACTTTGTGTGACTTTAGTGAAAACTGCATAGTTAATGGAACTCGCAGTTTCACAACAAGTGCAGCTGCAGCAGCTGCAGCAGCAAGCTCAAGCAGTAGCAGTAGCAGTAGTGGTGGTGGAGGTGCAGTTCCAGTCAGCAATACAGTCGCATCAGCTGGCAGAGTTTGGGATAGCTTGGCAGCAGGTTCAAGTGCTGCAATGAATGTAAATAATGTTAAAATAGCTATAACAGGAATTACTGTTAATGTTAAGAATGAAGTTACAAAAGCTGAATTAACTGTTGAGAGCTTTAATTCAAATCCACTTACATCAGCAGCAGCAGCACAAGTATACCAATACTTACAAATAATAAAGAAGAACATTGCAGATACTGATACATCATCAATTACAATCAGCTTTAAAGTACCAAAATCGTGGTTAGCAACTAATGGTGTTGCAGAAGCTAATGTTGTACTATACAGATTCAAAGACAGCAAATGGAACCCATTACCAACAACAATGACAGGAAGTGATACAGACAATGTGTTATACGAAGCAACAACACCTGGATTCAGCACATTTGCAATTGGAAGCACTGAGGCAGCACCAGTAGAAGCACCAACAGAAGAAGAGGCAGGAGAAGAAACTCCTGGGGAAGAAGCAGTACCAACAGGAGAAGTGCCAACAGATTTAGAGCCTGCTGTACCTCCACTTGATGGGCCAAAGAGCAAGGCACCAATTGCATGGATTGTTGTATTAGTAATTGTTGTTGTAGCAGCAGTTGGCTATTACATGATGCAGAAGAAGAAAGAACAATACTAAATTTCTTTATTTTTTATTTGATTTAT
>NZDH01000012.1 GCA_002688775.1 Candidatus Woesearchaeota archaeon | reverse complement strand
TTAAAGGGAATTTTTGGTGTGGGGTTCCTATTCAAATACAAGATCATATCTACAAGGATATAGCAAAAAAGAAAAAAATCCTAGAAAGTGGCGGCAACGACCATCATGGAAGGTATAGAGACACTTTAGGTTTATTGGATATCCCTTATGAGGTATTAAAAAATTTAAAAAAGTTAAACAAATAACTTATAGTTTTATTTTTTGAAGAGCATCCTTAATTTTTTGCTTTTCTTGGATTTCTTCAGAATATTTTGTTTCTTTGCTGTAATATGGGGATTCTATCTTAAATATAGTTCTCAAAACTTGGCCATCACAATCTTTATCCAAAGGTATATCTAATATATGGCATATTGTTGGATTTATATCGAGAATGGATAAACCATTAAATTTTCCCGTTTTTATATCATCACCTGAAGCAATAAAAATGCCATAGATTTCAGAAAAGTGTCTTCCCGGTATGTTTAAATGGATGTCATCAAAAAGTTCATTTGATTCATAAGAAAATGATGCCGCATAATTATGTTTTGACAAAGCTATAATATCTGGACCATAGTTTGCATAAGGACCAAAGTAAATATTTTCATTTTTTCCCAATATCTTAAACACATATTCCCCAGTTGAAGGATCCTTTACTTCTTTTAGCTCAGAAATTATTCTACCTCTTAGTTTTTCATATTCCTCCCCAGAATAAACATTTTTATCCAAGTATATTCCGGATTCCTTGTAGTAAACAGGTGTGCTTTCAATTGAGTCTCTATGAAATTTTTCTCTGGTTTCTTTAAATTTATTAGATTTAGAAATAAAAGAAAAAAAAGGAATTTTTGTCAGTTTTCTATAAACTGGTGGAACTATTTTTTGAATCATAGTTCTTTTATCATACAAGATATTTTTCTGCTGCATCCAAACTCGTAAATTAAAAACTCTATTAGGACTGCTTGCAAATCCATGATCAGAAACTATCAATACAAAAGCATTAGGGTTTTTTTCTTTAAATTTATTAATCAAATTATCAATATAGCTATCAAGCTTCTGAAAAAATTCAAGTATTGTTTCCTTTTCATCCCAGAAAAGATGTTGAAATTCGTCACATTCCTTAAAGTTGATCATAAAAAGGTCCCATTTTTCATCCATAAATTCTTTTACGGTTAAGTATCTTTTTTCCATTATATCGTATAATTGTTTTTTCAATTCCCCTCTTTTTTCAATTATATCTCTTTGATCAGGCATAAATCCATACCTTTCATACTTTACGTCTATTTTATAGTCATTCCTTTTTAGACTGTCCATAAGTTCTGGTGGATAGGAGTACACTTTTTCATCTGCAGGAGTTAAGAATGAAGAGACCATATAACCGTTTATCTCCTCCACCGGATACGTAACGGGTATGTTTATTATACATGATCTTTTCCCATGTTCAGTCAATTTATGCCATATTCTCTTAGTCTTTACTTGTGTTGCATTTATTAGTTTTCCACTAGTCATAAAGCCATAAATTCCATGCTTCCCTGGATTTTTTCCCGTAGCTAAAGAAACCCATGCAGAACCACTTTCTGGGGGTATAGTGCTCTTTAAATTCCCACATACTCCTTCTTCATAAAGTCTCTTTAAAGTCGGTAATTTATCTTCTAAAATCCAGGGCGTTATTAGATCCCATGATGCTCCGTCTATTCCTATAAGTAACACACTTTTTTTCATTTTGACAATTAGTTTATTTTACAGCTTCTAAAATAAGCCCATCTTGTTTAAAAATTTTGCCACACAGATAATAAATTCTTTTTGCTAACCTTGCAGATATGATCTTGTATTTGAATAGGAACCCCACACCAAAAATTCCCTTTAAAGGAAAATCATAAAGTTTAAACCTTCTAAACCCAGCATCACAAGCAAGTTGTTCAAGAGATTTTTTTGTATGAGGTTGAACATGAGTATAATCATCCCAGAAATGCTTGTTGGGCTTATCTGTGAAAAGGATCAAACGCCCATTTTTCTTCAAAACTCTAGCAATTTCTTTCATAAACCCCAAAGGTTCCTCCAAATGTTCCAAAACGTGCCTAGAATGTACGTTATTAAAAGTTTCATTTCTAAAAGGCAATTTTTTCGGGTTTTTTTGATGAATGGCGTTAACGGATCTTTTTCTAGCAATTTTTATTGCATCCATATCTATATCAATACCTATTATATTTTTTGAGTCTTGCACAATAAAGTTTCCAGTTGAACATCCAATATCGAGTATTTTATCGCCTTTCTTAAAAAACAGATTATAATAAAATCTATCAAATTCTTTGCTTGGAATATAATGTTTCTCCGAATAATGGCTCATGTAAACTCGGTGATATAAACCTAGGTTATTTTATAAAACTTACTGTGTTATGTGTATTTTAAAGCTTTATAAATGGACTACTTTTCACATACAATAATGAAAAAAGCTCTAATAACGGGTATAACCGGACAGGATGGTTCGTATTTAGCTGAGTTCCTCCTAAGTAAAGACTATGAAGTTTATGGGCTCTACAGAAGGACAAGCATGGATGTTTTTGAAAGGCTTGGAGACATCAAAGATAAGATTAAGTTGCTGCAGGGAGACATGACAGATACTGGATCCTTGATAAGGAACTTAAGGGAAGTGGAACCTGATGAAATTTATAATCTGGCTGCCCAATCATTTGTCCCGGCATCTTGGACTCAGCCACTGTCAACAGGAGATATGACTGCTTTAGGGGTTACAAGGCTCTTAGAGTCTATAAGATTGGTCAACCCAAAAATAAGGCTCTACCAGGCTTCCAGTAGTGAGATGTTCGGCAAGGCACAGGAAGTTCCCCAAACTGAGAAAACTCCTTTTTACCCAAGAAGTCCTTATGGAGTGGCCAAGGTTTACGCATACTGGATCACAACAAATTATAGAGAAAGCTACGGAATGCATGCATCAAATGGAATCTTGTTTAATCACGAATCTCCAAAAAGAGGAAAGCAATTTGTAACCAGAAAAATAACCCACTCAGTTGCAAAAATTAAGCTGGGTATGCAGGACTATTTTGAGCTTGGAAACTTAAACGCAAAGCGTGACTGGGGTTTTACAGGAGACTATGTGGAAGCTATGTGGAAAATCCTTCAGCAGGATAATCCTGACGACTTTGTTATTGCCACTGGACATGCTCATTCAGTAAGGGAATTCGTAGAAGAGGCTTTTAAGGTTGTGGGATGGAAGTAAAGTGGGAAGGGTCAGGCTTGGATGAAGTTGGAAAATGGGATGGAAAGACCGTAGTTAAAATAAATAAGAAATTTAACAGGCCGGCAGAGGTTGATATGCTGATTGGAGACCCAACAAAAGCAAATGCAAAGGAATATTTGCCTAAGCCAGCACTGCCCAATAATCGCGATATTATAACTATCAACAAAAAGGAGATGATGTGAGTTAAAATCTCAGCTATTGTTACAAAACTTAGATTTCTTAAAATAGTTCTGGGTATTGACATTTTTTAATTTCTTATAGGATTTTTGAGTGTGATGATCCTTTTTAAAATTATTTAAATTTGAAGCATATTTGGTTGTATGTGTACTGTCCAGTTCGGTCTACTGTTTATATAACTATCACCTGCAAATACCATCTTGGTTCCAGTAAATATGTACTTCTGTCAAGCTGTGTCTTCTCTCATACCCAATCCATTTCTCCTTGAGTACATCTTTCTTATTCTTCTTCTTTGCTAATCCTAGCTTCTTTTTTGTCAGTTTCATACTGTTAGGAAACTTGTCATAGGGAAATAGTTTCAGGATAACACAACAGTTCTATAATACAAAACCTTTTTAAATAAGTATACTAGAACTATTGTTTAGAAAAATTGTTAAAATGAACATACTGCTTGTATATCCAAATATTAATGGACAATTTCAAATACAGATGGGGCTTGCGTCTATTTCTGCCGTATTAAAGCAAGCTGGCCATAGAATTGATTTGTTCGATACAACCTTTATAGTGTCAGGATCGTTTGAAGAAGTCTCAGTACAATTTATGAAGAGATTTGATGAGGTATTAGCAAAATTCAAAGAAAAAGTTAGTAGTTCCAAGCCGGATATCATTTTGGTCGGCATTAGGAGCCTTGAATTTGATTTTGCAACAAAACTTTTGAGAGAAGCAAAAACTAATTTGCCTGTGATTTTTGGAGGCCAACATCCCACTGTGTCTCCTGAGGAAGTGATCAAAAGTGATGTTGCGGATTATATATGTATTGGCGAAGGAGAAGAGGCCATACTCGAATTGATTGAAAAACTTGAGAGTAATGAGGATGTTACTAAAATTAATAATATTTGGGTAAAAAAAGATGGCAAAATATATCGAAATCCTGTCAGGCCTTTGATGAAAAATCTGGACGAATTGCCGTTTCCAGACTGGGACATTTTTGATGCAAGGCATGTAAGTACAATTGGGAAGTTTGAAACATCAAGAGGCTGCCCTTATTCATGCACATATTGTATCAATTCTTATATGCAAAAAATATATGGGGGTGTGGGAGGATACCACCGGGAAAAAAGCATTAAAAAGACCATAGAAGAAATGGAACAATTTTTAAAAAAATTCCCCCAGGTCAATTATATCTGGTTGATAGATGAAACATTTACCTTAAATAATGACCGCGTAAAAGATTTCTGTGAACAGTATAAAGAAAAAATTAAGGATAAATTTAACGTGAAATTTGGATGCATGACAAGACCTGAAGTTTTATCCGAAGAAAAATGTCAATATTTAAAAAAAGCCGGTTGCGTAGAGATTGCTATGGGGATAGAAATGGGCAATGAAACATATAGGGTAGAAATGTTGGATAGAAAGATGACTCAACAGAGTATAATAAATGCTTTTCTTATGGCAAAAAAATCAGGAATAAAAACATATTCATTCAATATGGTAGGATTCCCAAATGAGACCAGAAAGGATATAATTAATACCATTGAATTAAACAGAAAGGGAAAAGTAGATGAAATACAAGTTACTATTTTTTATCCTTTCAAGGGAACTAGCCTAAGGGATTTTTGCGAAGAAAACAACTTGTTAGATCTTCCCAGAAACGAAGTAGGAAGTTACTATGAAAAGCCCGTAATAAAAAATCCAAACTTACCTAAAAAAGAGGTTATGGGTCTTTTTAGAACATTTACGATTTATTGCAAGAGTCCTAAAATTTTTTGGCCTTTTATAAAAATAATGGAGTATGATAATCTTGTTTCCATCAATCTTTCTAGAATAGCAAACACCTTCATAAAGCAGGGATTTAAGCCAAAGGCTTTCGGGATATTCTTTGATTACGCATATAACAATGTGCTGAAAGTACCAAAATTACTTGATAAGTTAACCATACTGATATAATAAAACTCAATATCAATAATTTTAGGTAAGATAAAAAAATCAAGAGATGTCAATTCTATTTTTGATACTGTTTTTATATTATACTATCCATAATTTTATAAAGTGAACAACGTTCTTAAGACTCATGGAAAAAGCATATATTCACGAGACTGCAGATGTTTCAAAACAGGCAAAGATAGGTGCTAACACCACGGTATGGCATCAATGCCAAATAAGGGAAAACACATCAATAGGAGATAATTGTATATTGGGAAAAAATGTTTATCTAGACCATGACGTGAAGGTCGGCAATAACGTAAAAATCCAAAATAATAGTTCTATTTATTTTGGTTCAATAGTTGAGGGTGGTGTTTTTATTGGGCCCCACGTGTGCTTGACAAATGATAAAACACCCAGGGCAATAACAAAAGGTGGAAAACTTAAAACAAATGAAGATTGGAATTCAGATAAAATAACTATTAAGAAAGGTGCTTCTGTTGGCGCTACTTCTGTGGTATTGCCGGATGTTGTTGTTGGTGAGTTTGCTATGATTGGTGCTGGTTCTGTTGTTACTAAAGATGTTCCAGATTACGCATTAGTTTATGGTAATCCCGCTAAATTAGTTGGCTATGTTTGTAAATGTGGAAGTAAGATAACAAAAATTGAAGAAAATGGAGACAAGTTGATTTTATATTGCAGTAAATGCAAGGAAAAAATAATGACGAGAAAGTAAAATGATGCCTGTTGCTAGACCATTTATAGGAGAAGAGGAAATAAATGCAGTTGCTAATGTGTTAAGGTCAGGAATGATTGCGCAAGGTCCTAAAGTGGGTGAGCTGGAAAACAAATTCTCACAATTGTGCGGAACAAAATATACTGTGGCTTTTAACAATGGTACAGCTGGCTTACATACAGCTTTGAATGCTGTAGGAGTAAAGCAGGGGGATGAGGTAATAACAACACCATTTACCTTTATAGCAACTGCAAATACAATCCTGATGCAAGGGGCAAAACCTATTTTTGTTGATATTGAAGAAGATACCTTTAATATAGACCCGGAAAAGATTAAGCAAAAGATTACGAAAAAAACAAAAGCAATTGTTACGGTTGATTTATATGGCCAACTTTGCGATTATGATGAAATCAATGAGATAGCTAAAAATAATGAATTAATCATTATTGAAGATGCTTGTCAAGCTATTAATGCAGAATATAAAGAAAGAAAAGCGGGCAGTTTTGGAGATATAGGGGTGTTTTCTTTTTATGCAACAAAAAATATTACATGCGGGGAAGGAGGAGCTATAACAACAAATAATAAAGATTATACAGAGAATGCTAAATTATTTAGGCAACATGGAAGATCTAAAATGACAGAATATAAATATACCAATTTAGGGCACAATTACAGAATGACTGATATATGTGCCGCTATTCTTTTAGAACAGCTTAAAAAACTTGATTTTATTACGAATAAGAGGATTAAGAATGCAGAATATTTAAGCAAAGCGCTTTGCAAAATAGAAGGTATTGACGTACCTATTGTTAAGAAAGGTTATAAGCATGTTTTTCATCAATATACCCTAAAAGTTAAGGATGTGTTTTCCCTTATTTGGCATTGATGCCATACCGTGGTGTTAGCACCTATCTTTGCCTGTTTTGAAACATCTGCAGTC
>NZDH01000011.1 GCA_002688775.1 Candidatus Woesearchaeota archaeon | reverse complement strand
CTTCAGCAGAATATGGCCAAGATAAGGGAGGAATTTTTAAGAAAGGCAAAACAAAGAAAAGTATCAGAAGAAAAGATAGAAGAACTCTGGAATATGTACTTATCATATCTTTAATATGGATATTGAAGAATTTTTGGATAGGGAACTTGCAGATTTGGGTTTAGGCACAGAGAAAACCGAAAAACCTGAAAAGAGTATAGAGTTACCTCAATTTAAAGGGGATATTGAGCCCTCCTCATTGTTTGACAGCATAAGAAACGATCTAAGCAAAGGAAATCTGGACGAAGCAGAAAAATCTTATTTGCAGCTATGGCATCTTTTGATGCAGCAAAAGCTGAAATGGGACAAGGGAGTTTACAATCAATTATCAGTTCTGAGCAAGCAGTTTTCAAGTGCTTTAAGCCAGGCTAGCAATGAAATGAAAAGAAAGACCAGCAGCATCTATGACCTGATCAACAGGGCAAGAAGATTGCTTAAAGAAGGGAAGAAAGAAGTGGCTTTCAAGACATATGCTGAAGTGCAGGAAATGAGTAATTCAATTCCAAACATATTCTTTGAAGAAAAAAAAGTGATTAGGGACCAAATTATGGGATTCTATAAGGAGATCAGCAATACAACTGACAGTTCACTTATCAGCAAGGTCAATGGCTTATTGCAGGAAATAAACCAGCTATTAGACAGGATAACCAATTCAATCAAATCAAGTGATTTTGCAAATGCAAGATCAAACTACAACAGGTGCATTGAACTCTACAACCAGATTCCAGAAGGATTTATAAGAAGCAAGAATTCAGCTGGCATGAAGCTTTTGGAAATCTATAAAACACTAAGTATAAGTACGGAAATTTCAGATCTTCAAAGGCAGCTAGGCCAAAATGTCCAATTACAAGGGGTTGTTTCTTCTGCTCCAAGAGTCTACCCAGCAAAAAGATACATACCAAAAAGGATTTCTAGAGTAAGAAGGATTAAAGAGACAAAAAGACCCATAATATCAAAAAGTCCTGGCAAAAAAGAGCCGCTTTCAAGAGAGCTGCTGGTCAAAAGGAAAAGGGATCACGCAAAAAGAAACATCAAGAAAGGATTTTACAATGAAGCATGGAAAAACATTGAAGAAGCGCTGGAAATCGATCCTAAAGATGTCGAGTCAAAAGCATTAAAGGCCAAGATAAAGACTTTGCAATAATTAAATTTATTAATAATATAGAATACGGGTTTATGAGGGGTTTTATTTTTAAAAAATATTTTTTATTGTTAAAATGAGACCAGTACAATACTGAAGAAATGAGTGTACAAATAATTGTGAATGTATTTGTGAACCAATCGTTATTGTATATGTGGCTAATTCCCAATAATAAAAAAATATAAAAAATAATAAAAATTCAAAAAAACTATTAAACTCATTAAAATAAAAATCCAATCAAAAAATTAAAAATAGAAAAAATAAATCAAAAAAGATCAAATAAAAAATGGAAAGAGGGGACAGGATTATTGATTCATATGCATTGAATGTGAACGACATAGTTGTAGATGTAACAATAGTGCAGAAAAAAAATGAAGCTGTGTCATTGTATACTATCTCTATAACAAATATCAGCAATACTACAAAAATAATTCTTGAGAAGATAAGGGACGAGTTTGTCGCGCAGGAGACGAAAACAGTAAGCGAAGACTCAAGCATGTCAGACGTGCAGGAACAATTTAAAGATAAGATCCTGAAATTATTGGCAAAATATTTCCCTACTGCAGACAGAAAAACCATGGACATGCTGATAAACTATATCCTGCAGCAGAATATCGGGTTGGGAAATATAGACATCTTGCTTAAAGACATAAACCTGGAGGAAATAGTCGTTAACAACGCAAAAGAGCCTGCCTGGGTTTATCACAGAAAATATGGCTGGCTAAAGACAAATGTAATCATACCTAATGAGTCCAGGATTAGGCATTACTCGACCATCATTGGAAGGGATGTTGGCAAGGAAATCACCTTGTTAAATCCATTGATGGACGCTCATCTAAAAACCGGAGACAGGGTAAATGCAACCTTAAGCCCGATATCATCAAAAGGAAACACATTAACAATAAGGAAATTTGGAGTAAGGCCGTGGACAATAACTGACTTATTAAGGGACAAGACAATCTCTTATGAAGGGGCTGCATTATTGTGGATAGCTGTACAGAACGAATTAAGTGTTATTGTTTCAGGCGGAACAGCTTCTGGAAAAACAAGCATGCTTAACTCTATTGCAAATTATTTTCCCCCAAACCAAAGAATAATATCAATTGAGGATACCAGAGAGTTAATGCTGCCAAAAATGCTGCATTGGGTTCCCATGGAAACAAGATTGGCAAACCCAGAAGGCAAGGGTGGCATTGAAATGCTTGATTTGATAGTCAATTCCTTGAGAATGAGGCCTGACAGGATACTTGTTGGAGAAATAAGGAGAAAAAAGGAAGCTGAAGTCCTGTTCGAGGCAATGCATACAGGCCATTCTGTATATGGAACCTTGCATGCAAATAACGCAAGAGAGACAATCAACAGGCTTACCAGCCCCCCAATTGATTTGCCAAAGCAGATCTTATCAGGATTGTCTTTGATTGCTGTGCAGAACCTGAACAGGAGGACAGGCAGAAGAAGGACTCTGCAGATAGCTGAAATATTGCCTAACGGAGATCCAAGAATCCTGATGCAGCTAAATCCTATCAGAGACAAGCTGGAATTCTTAAACGAGCCGCTTGCGATGCTGGAAACCCTAAGCCTTTACACAGGGATGTCAAAATCCAATATCTATTCTGATCTGAAGTCAAAAATAAAAATTTTGAAGTGGATGGCCAGCAGAAACGTAATAAACATAAACAAGATTGGATTGATTATGTCAAGATATTACCAGGACAGGCCGATTATAGAATCTAAGGGTGTTTGAAATCAGCTTTGCAAATAGGATCTCTTTATTTTTTCCAATGCTCAAAAGAGACCTGAGAATAGCTCACCTCCCAGTTACCCCATTGGAGTTCATAAATAAGAATATCAAGACAACTGCCCTGTATGCATTTTTGTTTACGATTCTTTTTTTTTTCGTTCTGCAGAAAGCAGAATTATCGTTCTTCCTGCTTATACCGATTTTTATGATCATGTCTATTCTCATATTTGAATTCTCTATTGTTAGTATAAAATCCAAAATCAGGCAGCGTGAGCGTGAAATCAACAAGGAAGTCCTTTTTGTGGGGAGGTATCTGCTGGTAAAGCTCTATTCCGGCAGGCCCCTGCTGAATGCCCTGATAGAAATTTCAAGCAGCAAGGGAATAACAGCCAAGTACATAAAAGAGATAGTGGATGATATTGGAACAGGAAGCACTATAGAAGATGCCCTAAGAAATGCGATGAATTTTTCACCATCAGATAAATTAAGGAAAGTGCTTTTCCACATAAACAATGCATTGCAGCTGGGAATAGATGTCACAAAGCCCCTTGAATCTGTCTTGGAGGAGATAACAAAAGAAGAAGAAATTGAAATTAAGAAATATGGCAAAAAATTAAACACTTTGGTGATTTTTTATATGCTGGCTGCGGTTATTTTGCCGTCCCTTGGAGTTGCCATCTTCATTGTTATTTCAAGTTTTGTAAGTTTTCCAATCAGTCTGCAGGGATTGATCGTATTTGTATTCTTTATTGTTGTCCTGGAATTCATTTTTATGACAGTGTTTAAGTCTGTAAGGCCGATGGTGAACCTGTAATGGTATTCAAGATAATATTTTTGGAGGAATTTGGCAAGGCTTTTGTTCCTAAGAAAGCAATCCCCAACTTGAGAAGCTACATGCTGAAAGCAGGATTCAATGAAGTGCCTTACAGGTTTTTTGGATTATTGTTCTATTTTTCTGCGCTGATAACCACCTTGATATTCATAATTTTTTTGTTTCCGTTCCTTAATCAGAACAAGTTCTCCCTTATTGAAATCTATGGATATGCATTCCTTGGCTGGTTTTTGATACAATTATTTTTCGTAACAATCTTTGTATTGATAATCTATTTTTTTCTGGACTTCAGGATTTATATCAGAACGAAAAATATGGAGGAGCAGCTTCCTGATTTTTTACAGATTCTTTCTGCAAACTTAAAAGGGGGGATGACCTTTGAAAGGGCATTATGGTCCGCAATAAAGCCAAGATTCGATGTGCTTGGAAGCGAGATGGCAAAAGCCTCGAAAAAGGTCATGACAGGCTACGATACAAGCAAAGCTTTGACAGAGCTGTCTGAAAAATATGATTCCCCTATGCTTAGGCGTACTGTTGACCTGATCATAAGCGAAGTTGAAAGCGGGGGAAACGTCGCCGAGCTTATAGACAGGATTGTTGACAACCTGAAGGAGACAAAAATATTAAAGCAGGAAATGGCAGCATCAGCAATAGCCTACGTAATATTCATTTCCGTCATTGTGGTTGTGATAAGCCCCTTGCTCTTTGCACTCTCATTCCATCTGCTTGAAGTGCTGACCAATTTCATCGACAAGCTGTCCTTTACAACACAAAGTGTCCGTGCGCTGCCATTCGCATTCTCAAAAGCATCCATAGAAACCCAGGACTTCAGGATTTTCTCGCTCATTGCGCTTTTTGTCATATCCCTGTTCTCTTCTTTGATTGTAGCCATTGTCGAGAAAGGCGAAATAAAAGGGGGAGTCAAATACATCCCAATTTATGTCTTTGGAGCGATGGGATTTTATTTCCTATTTATGAAAATTCTAGGGTCTGTGTTTACGGGGATAGTTTAGGGTTGGTATATAATGTGTTTTAGAAAGTGAATTAGTTTTTTATTGTAAGAAAATTTAATTTTTTCTTTATTATTTTTGGGTTTAATCAGTTTATAATCTATCATATGACCCTCTGGTTATCTTATAACAGTCTAAATATATATAATTTTTTATCTAAAGTGTTTTCAATTTTGGGTTTAATTTGGCTTAATAAGGGTTATTTTGGTTTAGGATTGTTCATAAAGGATAGTTAAACCTTTTTTGTCTTAAAGGAGCCTTACACACCAATCATTTATGTTCTACCCTTGCTCTGATAGTAGTGCCTGAAAAGTATATTATTCAAACCAGAATAGGCTTATATTTTACCATATATAATGGTTTTTGTGCAAGATTGCCACTAAACTAGGTTATTGTGCAAAGCCTTACCTTTCAAAACCTTTAAATACAGCCTATTATTTCTAATTAACAATTGTTAAGTGAAGGTGGTTTTTATGGTAGATGGTGGAGATATAGGAACTTATGTCGGAACATTGGCTGGTTTGTATGCAGGAGTTAAGCTAGCTTTTAATGCAGGGCTTGCCTACACAGGCATTGGCCTTGGATACACAATTGCAGCATCTGCTGTTGGAGCAGTTGTAGGGCATGCAGCAGGTCACGGTCTTGAAAGCTTAGTTAGCGGTAAGAAAGCAGCGCATGCTCATTAAAAAATGCTAGAATCTTTTTTGATCACATCAAGGGAAACTTTGGAAGCAAGCTTAGTTATCGGAATTGTTCTTGCTTACCTTACAAAAACAAACAATCAAAGTTATAAGAAAACAGTCTATTACGGAATTGTTTTTGGAATTCTTGCAAGCATTCTTTCTGCTTTTGCGTTTACATTCATAGCAGGTGGCTTTGAAGGCAGAGCAGAAGCGATTTTTGAAGGAACAACAATGCTTATTGGAGCTTTCCTATTGACAACAATGATCTTGTGGATGATGAAGCAAAGGCATTTATCAAAAGAGATCGAAGGCAAGGTAGAAAAGCATCTGATGGGCGCGCAGCCATTATTCTCTCATGTAGGAATTTTCATGATAATCTTCATAGCGATCATAAGGGAAGGTGTTGAAACTGTTATTTTCCTAAACGCTATAAATTTCGCAAGCGGCCTTAATTTTATCGGAGGCACTTTAGGGATTGTTGCAGCTATCATGATCGGTTATTTATTTTTTGTAAGCACAAGAAAAATAAACCTGAAAAAATTGTTCAATGTCAGCAGTATTCTATTAATACTATTTGCAGCTGGTTTAGTAGCGCATGGATTTCATGAATTGCAGGAAGCTGCTGTCCTGCCTTATGCTGTGCAGGAAGTCTGGAACATCAACAATGTGCTGAATGAAAATGGATTAATTGGGGGCTTCCTTAAGGGATTGTTTGGCTACAATGGAAATCCAAGCCTGTTAGAAGTAATTGCGTATGCTTCATATATTGGAATAATATTTTACTTATACAGAAGAATACAGAATTCCAGGGTTAAAGTCAGTGTTTAATTCTATACAAAAACTATAAATATACCCAAAAAGAGGCAATATTATGAAAAGCAACCGATGGCCGACATTCATAAACAGTGCTTTTTTTGTATTGGGATTCGGGATTATTTTCTCCTTATTAGGCGTTCTGCTTCAGACTGCATTATCAAATGTAGCTGATTCTGCTATGAAATGGTTTGGTTATGCCGGCGGGCTCATAATCATCTTTTTCGGATTTCTGCTTCTAGGGCTGGTAAGAGTTGGTTTTTTGGAGCGAGAGCATAAATTTCAGGTTAAAAGAAAGTTCAGGTATTCTTACCTGTCATCATTCCTATTTGGCTCTGCTTTTGCGGTTGGCTGGACTCCCTGCGTGACAGCTGCTTTGGGAGCAATCTTGGCATTGGCTGTAACTCAGTCAACAAGTGCATTTATTTTGCTGCTTGCTTATACCCTTGGATTGGGGGTTCCTTTTCTCATAGTTGGATGGTTTACAGCAGAAGCTCAAAGAGCCATAAATAAAGCAGGAAAATACGTAAAATATATTCAAATTTTTTTTGGGATATTGCTGATTTTACTTGGTATTCTGATATTTACCGGAGAATTAAGCAGGATTGCAAATTTTGAATCTGCAGCAAATGTCTTGATCAATCTCAATGTTGGAACTAGCATAGGCGGAGATATCGACTCACTAAAACTGATATTCATTGGCTCTGCATTTATCGCCGGATTGGTCTCTTTTTTAAGCCCATGCATTCTCCCGGTAATACCTGGATTTTTATCATATCTTGCATATACCAGTACTTCATCAAGTAAAAAGGAAAACGAATAATGGAAAAAAATTTCATAAAAAAACCCATTGTAACTTTTTCTCAAGTACCTGTCCCTGATGGACAACTCCCTGGATTCTTGCAGTAACAACCCTCTCGGCAAATGCCTTAGCCTTATGCTTAATATTATTCCATTTGCCTTTTAAGGATTTAGCTGCTTCCCTAATTTCCTCAGCAGTTTCTGCGGCTTTTATATCAGATTTTATACTTTCAACCTCAGATATCTGATTATCGATTCTTCCAATTAAATCATTAGCTTTATCTTCCTCAATATTCTCGCTTTCCTCAACCTTTGATTTTATTTTCTCAAGATGGCCAATTATTGATTCAGCAGACCTCAGAAGCACTTCTTTTGCATGCTCAATCTTGCCTTCTTCATCTCCTGCATCTTTTGCTTCAAGATATTTGGCTCTTGCATCAGCATACCTTTCTTTAGCATCTTCATATTTTTTCCTTGCATCACTAAATCTCTTTTTAGCAATATCAGCCTTCTGTTTGCTTATCACCCTTAATTTAAGGTCATCTGCTTTTCTGACAGATTTTACTTTAATCTTATCAAGTCTTTTTGCAATCTGCGCTTTATCAAGCCCGGCAATCTCTTTTTGCTTTGCCCTTGAAAGCTTTGCAATCTTATCAATCTTTTTTGCGTCTAAATTTGCAATCTTTTCTAATTTAACCTTGTCAAGATGAGCAATCTTTCTTAATTTATCCTTATCCAAATCTGCTATTTTTTCCAGATGCTCTTTCTTTAAATCAGAAATTCTCTCCAGCTTTTCCTTGTCAAGATGAGAAACCCTTTCTAGCCTTTCTTTTTTCAGAGCAGAAATTTTTTCCCTTTTTTCAGAATCAACATTTGCTATCCTATCTATAGATACAGCGCTTAAAGCCTCTATTTTCCTAAGCTTTTCAGGATCCATATCTTTTAGATTATCAATATTAGCTTGTCTTCTATCTTCAAATTTCTGCTTGATTTCAGTTTTCCTGTCTTTGATATCAGTCCTTACTTCAGTTTTCTTATCATTAATTTTAGTTCTAATATCGGTCTTTCCATCTTTAACTCTTATTCTTACAGCATCTTTCCCATCTTTAACATCAACCCTAACCTCGTCTTTTTTTTCTTTAACATTGCTTGCAGTAGTGGCCTTTATATCTCTAATACCATCTCTTACTTCAACTCTCCCTTCGCTAGCTACTACTTTAACTCCTCCTGCAGATACAGAAACAACATCATGCTCATCTTCTTTATCATGATCTGCTAAAGATGCAGGAACAAAACTTAATAGAAACACAGCCATAACAATCAATGACATAATCTTCCTCATTTTAACACCCTTCATAACTTCAAGTTTATAAAATTTTCGGATTATGCAAAATCAAAAACATTATAAATAACCTCAAATTGATATAATTCTGGGGTGTATATTAATGTCAGCTGAAAAGGAGGTAGTTAATTTCTGGCTTAACAGGAAAGGATACTTTACTGTTAATAACTTGAAGAGTAAAAACAAGGACATTGGAATTCTCGCCCTGAAATTTGATAAAACTGTTTTGGAAAAAATTATGCATTTAGAGGTAAATTGCTCGATAACTGGTATTGCTGACCAGCATTATATTTCTGATATAATCAGTGAAAAGTTTGATGATAAGGGAATTATGAGCACTATAAGTGAATATTCAAAAAACATGAAAAAAGACATCAAAATAGAGAAAATTGTAGTATTGAACTCGCTACCTAAAGAAAAAAGTGAAATCACAGGAAAACTGGAAAAAAAAGGAATAAAACTGGTTGAGTTTGAGGATATACTTTCAGATGTAATGAAAGGCCTCAATACAGGTTATTTCAAAGATGATATTATCAGGACATTGCAGATTGTTAAATTTTTACTGGTCCAGAATCCAAAGAAGTTTGTTGATGTTTTGGAAAAAAACCTAAGCCAGCAAAAAATGAAAGAGATGATTGCTGAAATGCTCGATAGGGATGGGATAGTAAAGGAGTTCAAAAAAACAAATGAGGAAAGATTAGCCTTAATATTAAAGCAGGCCATGATAAAACCAGAAAGCTTGGCAAAAATGCTGGAAAATGATGTCCTTAACAGAAAAACAAGAAAGCCTTTTATCTCTTCTTTGATAAAGCAGGAGAAAATAGGAATTGTATACAAGAAAGAAGTCAATGTTAAGAAAGAAAAGCCATTGAGCAGGTTTTTTGGCTGATTTTTCCAATATCTAAATTTTGAAAATTTTAAATCATAATGTTCTACTTGCCTTGACCATCTCCACAGCAACCTTAACAGCCCTTTTTGCATACTCCTCTGCCCTTTCCTCTGCCTGCTGCCATGTTGCCCTTGGCCCGATTATTCCCATGCCAACCGGCTTGTTGTAATGCAAAGAAAGCTCCATCAGCTTTTGCACAGCATTGTTTGCAACAATAATATCGTGGTCTGTATCACCTTGTATAACAGCGCCCAAAGCAACCAAAGAATTTATTTTCTTCTCTTTAAGCAAATTTTTCGCAGCAAAAGGAATCTCAAAAACTCCAGGCACATTTACCTTCTTCACTATCTCAGCATTTAAAGAATCTGCATATTTCTCCGCATATTTCTCCATTTTAGAGGTTATTTCATCATTAAAATCAGAAACAACCAAGCCAATTTTTATTCTCATTAGACCTTAATTTCCCCTTCATCATCTTTCCCTTGTCTCTTCCCCATACCTGCGTTTTTTGTCAAGGCTTCTTTTCCTTCCAATAATACAAGAGCATTAAGAGCATGCTTCTCTGCCCTGTTCTTTGCAATCTCAAAAATCTCTTTTTCATCCTCTGATTCATCCATATGAACAAAAACCTCTAAAATATGCTTCCCAGCCTCAACTTGAACCATCTGCATACCCATAGAAGCCTCATGGCTGCACTGCTTGTCAATAGGCTCAGGCCCAGCCATGCCAAATGCCATGACAATATCACACTTATACTTTTCAAAAAGCAACTTGCATGCTACTGGCAAATCCTTGAACCCAGGCACAGTATAGCGCTCAATCTCATGCTCAGAATTATTGTTAATAACACCTATTGCAAATCCTGCCATATCAACCCTTGCAAAAGTCGTATCAGCTATTCCTATTTTTGCCATCTTATCTCGACCCTAATCTCATCCCCATCCTTAATTCCTAATTCAGATTTTAAATGAACAGGAGCAATAAACTCAATAATATTGTCTTCATGCCTGCTCTTATCAGGCACTAATATTG
>NZDH01000010.1 GCA_002688775.1 Candidatus Woesearchaeota archaeon | reverse complement strand
TATACAGATAATATCTTTTGTAGTGCATTACAGGGGCAACACAATCTATCATTATTATGTTGCAATGCATAAGAAAAAGTGATTATTTGACTTTATTATAAGCTTCTTTCATCGTCATAAACTCTACATCATCAAACTTCTTGGCATGTTTGATGAAATCTTCAGTATCTTTGATGACCCTTGTTACAGTTCCATCATTATGAGTCCCTTCTATGCTGTGTGAGATGACTACAAAAACAAATGGTTTATCTGATCTTTCTGCATTCTTGTAGTAATAATCAAACGCTGCCTTGAGCAGTACAGAATAGACAGGATCTGCCCTCAAAGTCAAACCCATGAAGTTAAAGGTAGCAATTGGCAGTTCCATGATTTTTGAATTGTTGTGGATTGTATTTTGGTAATTTTTCAATGAAAGACGCCATGGGTAACGTTCATTCACTTTACTCCAATCATAGTGCATCGTACCATGGATATGTCCCTTTATTCCTGGAGTTGCAGAACTGTCAACCTTAATCCCTGCCTCATTCAGCACCTTGACGGCATTGGTATCGAGCGCCCAATTGCCCCATCTGAAACTGGAAACTTTTTGCCCAATATGTTTTCTCATTAATTTTTGGGATTCTAATATTATTTTTTTGATTTCGCCTTTATTATAGAATCTGGCGCTTGTAGCATTGCATTTCTTCTTTAAACATTTTTGAAGTGCTAAATCACTGTCAGGATGGGTATGCAAACCTATCTCATGATTTTCTTTTGAAAGCAACTTCAACTGAGATATCACTTTATTGTAATCATTGCCTTTTGCACTAAACCCATTTGTGCAAAGAAAAAATGTTGCTTTGGCATTGTATTTATTCAGTAATTTCCTCCAGTTTTCAATGCCTTTGTAATACCCAATGTAAGCATCTGGCCTTGATGCCTGCCACACTCGAGAATTATCCTTATTTGTATAGCCTGATTCTGTGTCTATTGTTAAGGCAACAATGAATTTTTTCTTTTTTCCTTTCTTGTATTTCTCAAGTGTCTTGACATAAACAAAATGAACTAAAGATCTGAGAATATATCTTCCGATTGGACTAGTAAAAAAATTATACAATCTTACTTTTAACAGATTAAAAAGGGTCATTTTAGTTTTTTGTATATTTTTTCAAATTCTTTTACTATTTTTTGCCAAGAATAGTTGGATTTTACGAATTTAGAAGCATTTTTTGAAAAATTATTCCTTAATTTATTATCCCCTATAATTTTGATTATCTTATTCGCCAGATCACTCTGGCTTTTTTCCTTGACTAACAGCCCACTTTGATTGTTTTTGATGATAAATGGTATTCCCCCTGTATTGGTCCCTATGACGCAAGTACCGCATGCCATTGCTTCCAGCAATACAAGCCCCTGGCCTTCTGTCCCTATCTTGCTTGTTATCGACGGCATCACAAATACATCGGCAAGATTATAGTAATCGATTATTTTACTGTGCGGAACAGCTCCTAAAAATTCCACAAAATCGCTTAATTCAAGAGAATCTACAAGTTCTTCCAATTTTTCCCTATACCTCCCTTCCCCAATAATCAGAAGCAATGTATTTGGAAATTTTTGTTTAACATTTTTAAGGGATTTGATAAGATATTCTATACCCTTTTGTTCGTTCAATCTCCCAACAAAGAGGGCTATTTTCTTATTAGAATATTGTTTGTATTTGAATTTTACATTTTTAGGAACAAAAAATTTTGTATCAACGCCCATTGGTATGACTTTGATTTTGTGGCTGAATTCCGGAAATCTCCTAATAACCTCATTTTTTGTAGCTATGCTGTTGACTGTGCATACATCGCAAGCATTCAAGACTGATTTTTGGATATACCTGAATAAAGAATTCTTCAATGGAAATAAATCACTCCCATGAATTGTCACTATCAATGGTTTCTTGTATATCGATTTAAGAGTTGAAGCTAATAATCCCTGAGGTACGATCCAGTGCGCATGAATTATATCAGGATCGTGCCTTCTTATCAGATTTCCGGCTGCCAGAAATTCTGACATCAAAAAAAATGGAATTTGGAGTTTTGCCAGAAAGCTGCCTTTAACATTTGGTATTATTCCGGCTCCGTAAGCAAGTCTTTGCAGGTCTGCCGGAATAAAGTATTGAAATCTATGGATATTTACATTCCCAAGCTTTTCATCTCTAGTTGATTGAGGAGCATGCGGAGCCAGCACTATTGTTTTAAAGCCCTTTTTTGCCAGTCTATTGCTAAGCTCATACACAAAACTTGGTGTTGTGTCATTCTTCCATCTAGGGAATGTTGAAGTCATTACCAAAGCAGTTTTCATGACGAGGAAAACGCCAAGTCCATTTATAAATTTAGTGGTTTAGGCAAAGTTTTTTATATCCGCCTTGGTTGGTTTAGGGCATGAGTACAGTCAAAAGAATATACCATAATATCATGTTTTTAAGCAGTGCTGAAGCTGTATCCAAAGTGCTGCAGTTCGTTTTGATGGTCTATGCTGCCAGGATTCTTGACCAGGCTTCTTTTGGTAAATTTAGTTTTGCTTTATCTCTTTCATTTATTGCCATAATCCTTGCAGATCTTGGGATTAACAATCTTCTCATAAGAGAGATAGCAAGAGATAAGAAATCTGTCAATAAATATTTCATAAATGCTTTTGTTGTAAAACTGGTTTTTGCACTTGTCACTTATCTTTTTGTCATAGTACTGCTTAATGTATTAGGTTATCCTCAAGACACAAGATATGTAGTATATATTATATGGATTTTCACAATAATCTCGACTTTTACTGATTTGTTCTACTCAGTTTTCAGGGCTTTTGAAAGGATGTTTTTTGATGCGTTGATCAAGATATTAAGGATGGTCATCCTTACGTCAATTGGATTGTATGTATTGTTCAGCGGCTATGGCGTTGTAGTATTCAGTTTTACATTTATCTTTGCAGAAGCATTAATGTTGATAATAGCTTATTTCATTGCCTCAAATAAATTCATCCAAATAAAATTAACACTAAACTGGGATTTTATGAAGAGTATTGTGAAAAAAGCACTCCCATTTGGGCTTGCATTTGTCTTTAGCGCAATTTATTTCTACATTGGGACTGTAATGCTGTCAAAATTCAGGGGAGATGTAGAAGTTGCTATTTACAGTGTTGCATACCAGCTTGCGCTGGCTATTCTCTTTATTCCTACAGTCTATGTCAACGCAATCTATCCAGTCATGTCCAGATATTTCAAGACAGCCAAAAATGATTTGATCTTCATTTACAAGAAATCCTTTAAGTACTTGTATATAATAGGCTTGCCGATTTCTGTCGGAACTTATTTTCTTGCTGACAGGATTATTGTTTCCTTTTACGGACAGGAATATACAAGCTCAATAATTGCTTTGCAGATAATTTCATGGTTTTTATTCATCAAATTCCTGAATTATTTGATGGGTTTTGGATTAGCATCAATAAATCAGCAGAATAGAAGAATGTTCAGCCAAGGCTCAACTGCTGTCTTTAATGTTATCCTGAATCTTATTTTGATTCCATCTATGGGAGTTGTAGGAGCCGCTGTTGCAGCATTCTTTACAGAGATTTTCTTGTTTATTCTGTATTATTGGTATATGTCAAAATATCTGTACACATTTAATTTCCTAAAAATTTTGTTAAAGCCGATTATAGCGTCAGCAGCAATGGTTGCTTTTATTGTTTATTCCGGCCTTGGATTGATTTTGATCATTCCATTGTCAGCTGTAGTTTATTTTGCAGTGATTTTTATCTTAAAAACATTTGAAGAAGATGATTACAAAATAATGAAGAAAATCTTGATCAAAGGTGAAGTTAAAGAGGACACTTTATTGGATTAATTTTTCTTAAACCATTCAATTGTTTTTGCTAGACCATCTTTAAGCTTGACTTTAGGTTCCCATTTCAGCTCTTTTTTTGCCTTGCTTATGTCAGGGCATCTTAAATGCGGATCGTCAGCAGGCAATTCCTTGAAAACAATCTCACTTTTGCTTTGGGCTGACTCTTTTATCAGATTTGCAAATTCTATAATCTTGTGTTCTTCCGGATTTCCAAGATTAACCGGACCTTTTACATCAGACATCATCAGTTTATAGATTCCATCAACCAGGTCAGTTATATAGCAAAAACTTCTTGTTTGCTCGCCCTTGCCGTAAACAGTCATTGGCTCATTATTCAACGCTTGAGTAATGAAGTTTGGAACAACTCTGCCATCTTTTTTTCTCATTCTTGGTCCATAAGTGTTGAAAATCCTTACAATTTTTATATCTAAATTGTGCACTCTTCGATAAGCCATTGCCAATGCTTCTGAAAATCTTTTTGCTTCGTCATAGCATCCCCTGACACCTATTGTATTCACATTCCCCCAATATGTCTCAGGCTGGGGATTGACTTGCGGATCGCCGTAAATCTCAGATGTTGATGCAAGCAGATACTTTGCTTTTTTAGCTAACGCCAACCCAAGTGTATTATGTGTTCCTAAACTTCCAGCCTTTAGAGTCTGGATCGGATTTTTCTGATAATCTATGGGGCTTGCAGGGCTTGCAAAATGCATCAGATAGTCAAGCCGCTCATCAATTATGATTTGCTTGCTCACATCAGCAGTCAAGAATGAAAAATTATCATTTGATCTCAGATGATCTATATTTTTCAGATCACCTGTAATAAGATTGTCCATTGCAATTACTTTGAATCCTTTATCTAATAGAAACTCGCACAGATTACTTCCGATAAATCCCGCACCCCCTGTCACTAATACTGTCTTCATTTTTGCCTGTAGTATTTGTTAGCTTTTTCCAGTTGTTCAAGATTCCCTATGTCATACCATTTCTTTTCGGTGATATAAGCATATACTTTTTCCCTCTTATGCAGCCATTCAAGAAAATTGCCTGCCTTGTCGGAATAATTCCCTTGGGCAATATACTTTTTTATCAAGGATATTGTTTTTTTAGGATATAAATAGATTGCAGTTGAGGCAAGAGTTGATTTTGGCGAAACTGGCTTTTCTTCGAAATTCACAACAATATTATTCTCAACTTCAACAACCCCATAATGCTTTGCAAGATCAATATCCTTTACATCGTGAAGCACGATGACATTTGATTTTTTCTTTCTGAAAAAATTAAATACATCTACTAATGGCAGCTCAAAGAGGTTATCTCCTGCAACAACAATTAAATCATGGTCTAGGTTCTTTGCATTTATAACATGATGTACATCACCTAATGCTCCTAAACGCTCTTCATTGGTTTTTGTTCCATCATTTATTATCTCAATCGGTGTTTCTGTATCAAAATTATGGAGCCATTCCTTAAAATGATTTTCAAATTTATCATTTGTAACAACGTAAATCTTGTTTATATCCTTGATTTGATTTAAATTTCTGATTATGTGCTCCATCATTGGCTTCTCAGCCACATTAAGCAAAGGTTTGGGTGTGTCTTTAGTCAAAGGATAAAGTCTTGTTCCATATCCTGCCGCGAGAATAATAGCATCCATCTAAGCATCCCTTCTTCCGATGCTTATGTAACTAAAGCCGCTTTTCTTGACATCTTCTGGATTATATATATTTCTTCCGTCAACAATCAAGTTGTGTTTCATCAATGATTTTATCCTGTTTAAGTCTAATTCCTTGAATTCGTTCCATTCTGTGAGTATGATTAGGGCATCTGCGTCTTTTGCAGCATCATATGGATTACTACAATATTCAATATCTTTAAAAATGGCTTTTGATCTTTCCATAGCCTCGGGATCATAAGCTTTTAGCTTTGCACCTTCTTTCTGCAATGCTTTTATTATATCAATTGAAGGGGCAAATCTCATATCGTCTGTGTTTGGCTTGAATGCTAATCCCAAAACACCTATTGCTTTTCCCTTCACGACCCACAAAGCCTTTTCTATCTTTTTTACAAAATCTGCTTTTTGATTGGTATTTATTTCCTGTGTTGCTTTCAGTAGCTTGAAATCATAGCCTATCTTCTCTGCAATCCTTATGAAAGCTTCTGCATCCTTTGGAAAGCAAAAACCCCCATAACCGATTCCTGCATTAAGGAACTGCTTGCCGATTCTTTTGTCTAAGCCCATTCCTTCTGCAACTTTTTCAACATCAGCCCCTGTAATCTCGCAGATGTTTGCAATTGCATTGATAAAAGAAATCTTAGTTGCTAAAAAAGAGTTTGAAGCGTGCTTTATGATCTCCGCGCTTTTTATATCTGTGAATAATATCGGTTTTTTTAATGGTTCGTATAACTTCTTCATTATCTGTTCTGCTTTCTCACTTTCACAACCGATTACAACCCTGTCTGGCTGCATGAAATCAGTTACAGCACTCCCTTCCCTTAAGAATTCTGGATTGCTGACAACATCAAAATCAACTTTATGCTTGTTGTAAGCCTTGATTGATTTAGCGACTTTATCTCCTGTATGTACAGGCACTGTGCTTTTCTCAACAATGACTTTGTAAGAATCCATCACTTCAGCAATTGTTCTTGCCACATTCTCAACATAACTTAAGTCCGCTTCTCCACTTTCTTTTGGAGGCGTGCCGACGCATATAAAGATAATTTCAGAATTCTTGATCGCTGATTTCAAGTCTGTAGTAAATTTTAATCTGTCTTCTTTCTTGTTTCTTATTACAATTTCCTCTAACCCCGGCTCATATATTGGAATTTGGTTATTATTCAGTTTCTTTATCTTTTCTTCATCTATATCAATGCAGATTACATCATTTCCCAGCTCAGCAAAACACGCTGCTGTCACTAATCCAACATATCCAGCTCCTGCAACTGCAATCTTCATACTAGCCTAAAAAAGAAAGATATTTAAATATCTTACCATTATCCTACTTTATACTACCTATGACAAAGACTAAAATTTCAATAACAATCAACGAGAAGACCTTGCAGGACATAGACTCCATAATAGACAACATCTACATCAGGAACAGGTCTCAAGCCATAGAGCATCTTGTCAAGAATTCTTTAGGCGAAAATAAGACAGCTGTTATTTTGCTTGGCGGCGATGAAAATCACATAAAAATTTCAAAAAATGAATACAGGCCGACTGCCAGGATAAAGAATTCAACTGTCATAGAGATGGCACTGAAAAAATTAAGGGAAAACAATTTCAAGACAATCTTCATTGTTGCAAGGCACAACTTGCTGACAAGATTATTTGAATTGCTCAAAGACGGCACGGATTATGGAGTGAAGATTAACTATATTGAAGAAAAATCCTCAAATGGCACTGCAGATTCCTTAAGAACATTGAAAGGAAGGCTTAATACAAACTTCCTTGTTGTTTATGGGGATGTTATATTTAACAAGATAAACATAGATGAACTTTGGAATGACCACATAAAGCAGAATTCCATTGCAACGATTATGTTGACTACTTCTTCCAAACCAAGTGAAAAAGGTACTGTAAGGGTTGAAGGCAATAAAGTGCTGAGCTTTGAGCAAAAACCCAGGAAATCCGACATTTACCTTGTATTTTCCCCAATATTCATCACAGAGCCCCAAATCCTTGAATATAGGGGTTCCAGTCTGGAGTTTGATATTTTCCCAGAACTGGCTGAAAAAGGCCTTCTAAACGGCCATTTATCAAGCGAGAAAGAAAATCACATACACAGTAAAAGAGATATATAAGAAAATAAAGGTGGACAGCTTTTCTAGGCTCCCGTACAAAAGTACAGTACGACTAGAAACGGAGACCTTCTTAATTGCCGAGATCGGAACGAGATCGGATGAACCAGGTCCCTATGACCGTCCAATACAAGGGAGACAATTACGCTTTAAAAAGGTTGCGGTGTAGATAATAAAATAATCCTCTCAAACCTCAACAACAACCTTCCTATCCTTATCATTAACTTCCTTTATCACTTTATGGCCCTTGAGCTTGGACTTTATCTCTTTCCATGAATATTTCTTGGAAGCATTAGTCAGCTCATCAAGGATTTCTTTTATGGTATTATATTTGTGATAGATCAGTTCTCCTTTTTCTCTTGATTCTTTTTCCTTTGACCTGAATTCTTCAATTGTTTTTTTCTGTGATTCTATTATTCTCTGCAAGCCCCTTAACCTTTTGTCAAATTCTGTCTCTTTCACTTCAACAAACTGGGAATAAAAGAAGGAAAGTGCTTCACTGAAACTCTTGAATTCTTTCTTTTCGTTTTTAGAATAGAATTTGAGGTCAAAAGCAGCAAAATCAGCTATGTCGCCGTCTTTGTATATTACTGAAGGCTTTATCTCTTTGTTGATTATTTTTTTGATGTTATCTGATATTGAACCTATCTCTTCATCTGATAGCTTTTTTGGATCAGTTCCCTTATCCACATCAGAAATCAAGCAGATTTCCTCGGAATAAATGCCCCCAAAGCCAAGTTCAATGGCAAGTGAAGTGACGATTGAATTCTTTTTGGAATTTTTTAATAATTCTTTTAGTTCATTCGTGCTTAATTGAAAATAATTATGCTTCATCAAAGGGAACTTATACTTGATTTTTGGTTTTATAGTCCTGTCCCTGAATTCATGGTGATCAAGGGCATTCAGGATAATATCATCATAGCATAAGATTGCATTTCCCTTGCCAAAAAACTCGATGTAAAAATCTTTTATATTGTTCTTGACCTTAAACGAAAACTTCAGGATCCTTTCCGGCTCAACCTGGGATATTCTGGAAAGAAAATAGCCATCAAGATGTTTTCTCAAGAACATTCCAAAACCCAAAGTTTCTCCTTCTTCCTTTTCATCAGCAATAAACATTGATTTACCGACATCTATTTTTAATATTTTTTTGCCAACATTGGATTTGTACAGGCTGAAGATAATAACATTTTTCTCAGGCTGGTAAATCTTGTCAATTCTAGAATTTTCAAGATCTTTAAGCTCTTTTACCAGGAAATGCAGATCCAAGCTGGATAATTGTTTTTTCATATGTCAGTAAAGATTAAGTTTGTATTTAAACTTAATTGAAAAGATTTAAATTATATGGGAGTGCACTAAACCTATGGGAAATGGATATATGGTTGTAACTCCCGATGTGCTTTCTACAATTGGTGTGAATATTGAATTGCCTGAATATGCCAGAAATCTCCAGACAGCAGATTTTACCAGAGTTTATCCATGGGCAATTGGTGTTGATGATGCTCCTGGATGTGGTTTGGGATATAGAGTTGGCATTATTGATAGGTTCCAAGGCCAGCCAGAAAAACATACATTAAATATGGTTTTTGTCCTGCCAATAGTAAGAGTAGGAACTGCCGTCATAAGGGAGACGGTAGAGCTAGCATATTCAAAAGTTGAGGGATTCATTAGTCCATATAGGCAAGTTCCTGGAATGATTGCTGTTATCAATAAAAGACCCCCAACAGATATGGTCCAGGAGTTGGAACAATTAGTTAGTGAATTTGAAGAATTGCCTCTGGAACTGGTTGGTGTTAACCCTTTTCCACAATTACCAAATCACCGTTTCTGACTTTATCAAAAATAGAAGCATCTTTTATCTTTCCAAAAACGTTTACTTTAGAAGCAGCCCTTACTTCATCTAATTTTGAAGCTGGAGTCTTGCCAAAAAATATGCAGAAACAGCATCCTTCCGGCCAATAAGCGATATCTCCGTCTTCAACAACCTCTTCCGCATCTTTCTCCAAATCAAGTCTTACAGGAATCACAAAATAAACTTCCTTGCCCCATCTGTTTGCAGCCCCTTCCAGGGGAAGTGATTCATAAATAGCTTTTGCCGTTTTAGAATTATTAAGTTCAGCTTCAGCCTCGACATCACCAGTAAAGATCTTTAGTTTCATTTCCTGCTTTTTAGCCATTTATCTATTCTATCCAAACCCTTGGAAATCTCCTTCACTGACGTTGCATAACTCAGCCTCACACAGATGTCTACTCCAAAGGCTCCGCCAGGGACAACAGCGACTAATGCTTCATCTAACAATTTAGAAGCAAAATCCATAGAATTCATTCCGGTTCCTGAAATGTCAGCAAAAGCATAGAAAGCCCCTTCTGGCTCAACGCATTTTATACCATCAATTTCATTAAGCCTTTTGTGGATGAACTTGCGCCTTTCATCAAAAGCCTGCACCATCTGCTTCACACTATCCTGTGGGCCTGTGATAGCTTCTAAAGCAGCCATCTGGGCTATGTTGCTCGGATTGCTTGTAGAATGGCTCTGCAGGCTGGTCATTGGCTTGATTATTTCCTTAGGGGCTCCGCAATAACCAATTCTCCAACCGGTCATAGCATATGTCTTTGACACAGAATTTACAGTGATTGTCAGTCTCTTTATATCCTCATTCAAGGATGCAATGCTAACAAACTTACTGTTTCCATAGACAAAGTGCTCATAAACTTCATCTGAAACCACATAGAGATTATTCTTAACAGCTATATCTGCTATTTTACGCAGTTCAGATTCATCAATAGTAGCTCCGCTTGGATTATTCGGAAAATTCAAAATAATTGCCTTTGTTTTATCAGTAATTTTTTCCTCGACATCTTTGGCAGTCAGCTTAAATTTATCATCTGACTTGCAGAAAACACTTTTTGCTTCTGCCAGTTTGATCATTTCGGCATAGCTTACCCAGTAAGGGACAGGTACAATTACTTCATCTCCCTTATCAAGAATAGCCATTGCAATGTTAAACAAAGCGTGCTTTGCTCCGCATGCTATCATAACCTCAGAAAGATCATAATTTATTTTATTGAAGCTTTTAAATTTCTCAGCAACTGCCTTCTTCAAGTCAGGCATTCCGCCGGCAGGGGTATATCTGGTTATATTATTATCAACAGCTCTCTTAGCAGCTTCCTTTATATTATCCGGTGTATTGAAATCCGGCTCGCCAGCGCCGAAAATGACCATATCCTTGCCTTCTTTCTTTAATTGCTTAGCTTTTGCATCCACAGCTAATGTAGCGCTTGGAGATATTCCTCGAATTCTTGCTGATAACATTTAACCACCCCAACCTTTTGAAAAAAGCTTGACCAAAACCGTGCAATGTGGAATTTTCAATTCCACGGAACGATTATTAATCATTTAACCACTCAGTTTCTTGGATAAATCAAACATATTAAAATCTTTTGTTGTATCTGCGACAATGATTTTATGTTTTTTCCCAATCGCCTCATTATAGCATACATCAAATATTTCAGCCTGTAAATTTTCCTTGATTTTATTTTTACCAAAACATTTCTTTTTCAGTCTTTTATTCAATTCCTTGATAGCACACTTTGTAATGACGCAAAAATTAACATATTTTCTTGGCAGATAATGAGAAAGATGGGAATCAATAATTATTCCTTTCATTTTTTTATTGTTTTTAATCTCTTTTATCAATGCTTTGTTCAATTTTACAATATCAATAATTTCAGTTTTTCTTTTTTTATCATAACCACTTGATATCTTATGCTCAGAAATGAATCTATTAACATCTAAATAAAAATAATCCAATTTTGCAGCTAATTTTCTAGATAGAGTAGTTTTACCAGTTCCAGGTACCCCACTAACACAAATAACTTTCATATTTATTGTAATTCCAGACTATTTTTAAACTTATTTGACAAGAAAACCTTTTATATCCTCAAATATTGCCATGACCATGCAGCAAGAGATTTATTTGTCAACATCAAAAAAGCAGGAACTGACAGACATAACAGACAAAGTAAACTCAATCATAAAAAAATCAAAAATAAAAGATGGAATTTGTAATGTCTTCGCAGCTCATGCAACAGCAGCAATTATTATAAATGAGAACTACGATCCAAACATTTGTTTGGACTTATTAGATGCTTTAAACAAGCTGATTCCAAGCGGTATTTGGCGCCATGACAGGGTTGATGGCAACGCTGATTCGCATTTAAAATCAGCAATTTTAGGTCCAGGAGAAACAATACCTGTAAAAGATGGTGAATTGCTCTTAGGACAATGGCAGTCTGTTATGATGGCAGAACTCGATGGTCCAAGAAGCAACAGGAAGGTCATTGTTACAGTAATAGGTGATGTAAAATGAATTGCGAAGCAATTCCATTTAGTTTCCGGAGGAAACTATTCACCGATAAATCGCTACGCGATTTTCAGCTGTGCTCGAAAATTTATAATTTTCGACATTTGGTCAAGCTTTTTGCTTGCAAAAAGGTTGGGTGATAAAAATTAACTGCGACTTATGCGGAAAGGTAGATGAAAACTTTAACAGGGTCATAGTTGAAAGTGTGGAACTGACTGTTTGCTCCAATTGCACAAAATTCGGGAAGTTTATTGGGCCAGTCAAAAAGCCTGTTGCAAAATTAAAGAGAAAAGAAGTAAAAATAGAAGAAGGGCCTGAAGTAGTTGAATTATTGGTGGAAAATTTTGCTGGCATAATCAAAAAAAAGCGTGAAGCGATGGGCTTCTCTCACAAAGACTTTGCAATCAAGTTGAATGTAAAAGAATCTGTTATACACAAGCTTGAGATAGGGTCTTTCATACCACAATTGACGCTGGCAAAAAAGCTTGAAAAGATTTTAGGGGTGAAGTTGATAGAAGAACACCAGGAAAACCATCAAGCACCATCACAAAAGGGAAGTGAAGGTTTCACTCTTGGGGATTTTATCAAGGTAAGGAAGTAAACACAAACTGCTGGCATTGATTTCTTGATGATGAATGAGTAATTCTAAGTTCTTGCTTAAAAAATTTCAATAAATCTTCTTTATTGTCCTCGCATTTTGAATCAGATGGACTGCAAGCCAAATCGCAGGAATCCATAAAGACAAAATCAACCTGACCAATATCACTCATCAATTCATTTTTCTTTTCTTCATTAAAAACAGGATAATAAATTATCTTATCTACTTTATTATCACTCAGCACAGATGTTATTGGATTTGAAATCCAGATTTTTCCATTTGCATCCATAAATTTATCTTGAAACTCGTTATAGGGATTATTTTTATTTAATTCAGCTTTATATAATGTGAATATATTAAAACCTGAAAAGATAAGGGATAAAACAACAATTGACAAAACAGCAGTCCTATACTTCTTATGTTTATCAGAAAGGTACATTACCGAATAGGAAATCAACAAATACATATAAGGAAACAGTAGAATCAAAAATCTCATCTCTTTTTGATTGATTAAATTAAAAAATATAAAAAATAGTAAAAATATAGCCACTATTGGCATTTTTCTTGGATCTTTTTTCTTAAATATAATCAAAATCCCAATAATAGAAAGCAAATAAAGAAAATTTTCCTTGAATAACCCAATAAAATAAAAACCTAGACCATGATAGTTTGGCCATCCGCTATTAGCGCTTAAGAATATCTGATGCAAAAACGGAAATAATGCATTATTATACACTATTTGATTCAAAATCAAATAAGGTAGCAATGCTAATACAAATCCAATGATCATCTTATATAAATTTCTTATTTTATGTTTATTAAGATATGCCATTATCAATATAACAGAAATAAAAACAAATAACTGAAGAAATCTTGTCATAAAAGCTATGCCGAAAAACAATCCTGAAACAATGTATTTTTTCTCCAGAAAATAGTAAACTGCAATGAGGGAAAAAAGTGTAGATACTACCCCTGTAAGTAAGACTCCATTAAAGAAAAAGAAGGTTGGGGAGATTGCGATAAATAAAGAAGCTAATAAGGCTGTCCTATCGCCAAACAGCCTCTTTCCGATTAGATAAGTGAAGAAGATGACAAGACTTCCAGCAGTGATTTCAAGAATTCTTCCAAAAAAGATGGGATTAAGGCCTATTTTCCATAAAAATCCGAGCATTATTGGTAAAACTATTGGCCTGGACGATTCCCATATACCTGAATCCCCAAGAGAATAGATGTATTTACCCATTCCTGCATAAACAGCGCTATCCCACCACACATTGCTGTAGAACCCCAAAGATAAAAGATTGAGAACCAGAAAGATTATTATGATTATTACATAATTATACTTCATCAGCATTTTGAGAAATACTTAAACGACAAGCTTGTTTCCCTGCTTGTTCAGCATGTACCATTCCATGGGCGCCTTTACTAAAGCTTTGAATATCCCCATGTTTACATAGTATGTAACCACAATGCCAAAGCTGAATGCAGACAATATCATCGGCAATGTCAATTTAGGTATTCTTGCTTTTGTAAGTGCAACAATGCCTGAAAGGATCAAGCCGCTTGTCAGGAGTATATTTCTGCCCAATTCATACAAAAATGTGCCCCATTCAATTGGGGCTGGTGCATGTGTCAAAAAACTTAAAGTCCCTGTTATGAAAAGAGCCGCTAATAATACAGATATCAAATATCCGCTGCAAAATACACCCCCCATATAGAATTTATCCACAAAGTTTAGATGCCTGCTTCTGGATATATCTCCGAAATGCTTTTTCCACGAGTGTATTACGCCGTAAGCCCATCTCATCTGCTGCTTATATAGGTCTTTGATAGTGAAAGGGACTTCGCTATCGCATTCAAGATCATTCAGATATTCAATTTTATATCCTGATTTCAGAAGCCTCAAAGAGAATTCAATATCTTCAGTCAGATTCCCACTGTCCCATCCGCCAAGCTCAATCAGGGTGCTTTTTCTGACTGCTTCCGCAGATCCGCACAAAAATGTTATTTTCCTTCTGTTGAACATGAAAGGCATTGTAATGCGGTGGCATGTAGAGACTATAGTGGCTCCAAGCACGGAAACCAGATTTTGGTTTGCATTTAGCAAGTTCCATCTTGCCTGCACTCCTGCAACTTTCTTGTTTTTGAGCAAAGGCTGTACAATCCTTGCAAGAAAATCTTTTTCAGGCACAAAATCAGAGTCAAATATCACAAGAAACTCCCCTTTAGAATGCTTAAGCATATTGTTTAGGTTGCCGGGCTTGTATCCTTTGTTGTTTTCCCTTTTGATTACCTTGACCAGCTCATGCTTCGTGGCAAATTTCTTAAGTTTTCTAGAAACATCATGATTATTGCTGTCATCTCCTATGAGTATTTCGTACTTTTCTTTCGGATAATCAAAATCAAGGCATTTTTCAGCGCATCTTATAGCTACAAGCTCGTTAAATGTGGGGATCTGTACTGTTACAAATGGAAGTTCTCCTTCAAATTTTTCCTCAACTTTCTTATCGCGCCTCTTCACCATAGCGTAAACTGACATTACCAGATAGAGTAATGACACTATCACGGTGATAAACAATAATACATTAAAGATACTGTCAAAGATTGTGTAAAAAAAATCCAGAATTATCCTGCCAAAGGCATTATACCAGATGAAGAATCCTCCTACTAAATCAATAGATGATTGTACTGATTGCTGTATTAATGCGCTCATTTTGACTTCACTTTATGTAAAAGCTCTTTTCCCAAAACCTATGCCTCAGTAGGCTGACTAAGATGATGGTATTTAAAACTATGGTATAAGGAAAGTAAAAAAATATGGCAAATATGTTCTTGAAATTTATCTTGTCAAACATCCTTAAAGCAGACAATGCCAGTATAGTTGTCATTATGCCTGACATGACACCAAAAATGCTGTATAATGATATTCCCCATTCTGGAATCTTATAGATTACATAGATTGGACCCATCAGGCTGAACCATTTAAACAGATAGCTTGTCAGGCTGAATATTGTCTGGGTATTATAGGGCAGCCAAAAGTTTATCTGGTAGATTATCAGTGGCAATGACAAAAATGCATAAAAAGACCACCAAAACTGGTTGATGAACAAAAAGAGTATTGATGGAGAGGCTTTTCTCGAAAACAGCATTTTGTTCTTGACTATGGATTGCAAAGTTCCTATCCACCATCTGGCCCGCTGCTTGTACAGGTCTTTCATCTTGACTGGCACTATTGTATGGCCATATGCCCTTGATTCATTGGTTGTCTTGTAGCCTTCCCTTTTCATCTCTAAGGCGATATCCTGATCTTCAGCCATTGTATCTTTCTTGAAATAGTTTATTTTTTTCAGTGCTAATTTCCTGTAGCATGCAAGCGAACCTGAAAACCATATTCCATTGTTGAAAACTGTTGAAAAGCTGTTTCTTATCAGATTGCTGAAATGATACTCTACATTCTGGAAAGTTCCGATAATGGATTTATGGTTTCTTACATTATTGTTTCCGGTTGTAGCACCTACCTTCTTATCTGCAAATGGCTTTAGCAGTTCCCTCATACAGTTTTTGTCTAAGGTGGTGTCAGCATCTACTGTCAGGATGAATTGATGGGAAGATTTTAATGCCCCAAGATTAAGAGCTTCAACTTTGCCCTGGTGGTTTTGATTTAGCACCCTTATATTTTTATATTTTTTAACTATTTTAATGGTATTGTCAGTTGAACCGTCATCTACAACGATTGTCTCCATCTTTTCCTGTGGATAATTTGATTTAAACACTGATTTTATGCAGTCCTCGATATTTTTTTCTTCATTATAGGCGGGAATAACAACACTAACTTTTGGAACGAATCTGTTGTTCTTTTTGTTGAAAAACCTGGAAGCAATAAACACAGAAAAAATGATAGTAAGGAATGTGAATAGTATGCCGAATAATACACTAGATATAATCATTATTAAATCTGCCATAGTATTGTTTATGATTGATTACTGGATTATTTAAGCTTGACATGTCGGAAATCGTAATGGAGCACACTTTGACATTTCAGTTCAAAGTAATCTAACGATTTCCGAGCATGCTCAAAAACACGCTACGTACTTTATTGCATAGTGTTTTTGACACTTTTTAAATATTTCTATTAAATTGTATCATGCCAATAATGCCAAACCTATACTTTCACATATATCCTTATAGCCGATTAAACACATTAATAATCCCGCCAGATAGGTTAAATAAACTAGAGATGCAAGTACAATCCCGATAATTGCAAAGCCCTTTCCACCATATTTATCTGGATATCTCCTAATGTTAATCAAGGCTTTTACTCCAAGAAATATCGCAAATAATCCAAAAATCAAATTAAGTATAGGGATCCAGAATGTCAATCCTAAGATAAAGGACGCAATTGCTTTTGACTTGGACTTTTTATTCTTTGTATCCATCATAGATATTGTCAATATAGCCCCTATTATAATTTTTTCTAAAAATGACAAATTTTATAATAATATAAGTAATACTGGATTTATGGAAATTTTAGATAACAAGATACCCACAGGCAGCAAGATACTTGACTTGATGCTTGATGGCGGATATGAAAAGGATGTAATAACCACAATTTATGGCCCTGCAGGCTCTGGAAAAACTGTTCTTTGCCTTCTTTGCTCAATAAACATCGCCAGAAGCGGAAAAAAAGTCATCTATGTCGACAGTGAGGGCGGCTTCTCCCTAGAGAGGTTCAAGCAAATCACAACCCATATGAACCAGAATTTCACAAAAATATTGAATAATATTGTTCTTCTCAGACCTACCAGATTTGATGAACAGAAAAAGTCATTTGAAAAGCTGAAGGAATTGACAAATGACCGGGTAGGTTTGATAGTTGTTGATACAATAGCGATGCTTTACCGCCTGGAATTGGGAAAAGGTGATAATATCCAGAAAACCAACAGGGAGCTAAGCCAGCAGATCTCCTTTCTCACAGAGATTGCCAGAAAAAAGCATATCCCTATCCTTATGACTAACCAAGTCTATGCCGATTTTGAAAATAAGGATAAAGTCCATATTGTGGGTGGAGATATTTTAAAGTATGGTAGTAAATGTCTTATTGAGTTGCAGATTACTCCAAATGGAAATAGGAGATGGGTACTGAAGAAACATAGAAGTATTGGTGAGGAAAAAGAAATTTTGTTTAAAATTGTTGAAGGTGGTATTATAGGAACTAAGGAAGGTAGAGGATTCAGATTATTCTAGGTCAACCAAGCACCCCCAAAACCTTTTTAAACCGCCATATATCTGCTTGAGTATATGGGAAACAGGAAGGTAAGGGAATTTCTTGCTAAAAATAAAGAATTAAAGAACGACAAGAACGCAGCTCAGATACAACACAAAAAAGGTAAATTAACAGCCAGAGAGCGATTGAAATACTTATTAGATCTTAATTCTTTTGTTGAATTGAATGCATTTGCAGAGTTGCAAAGCAACAATCTTGAAGATAAAAAAAGAGCTGGTGATGGTGTTATCACAGGCTATGGGACAATAAACAAAAAATCTGTTTATGTCTATGCCCAGGATTTTCCATTCATGGGTGGATCGATGGGTGAGATGCACAACAAGAAAATAGCCCATGTAATGGAGCATGCGTTAAAAACAGGATGTCCATGCATTGGTCTTCTTGATTCAGGCGGTGCAAGGATCCAGGAGGGTATTTCTGCTTTGGATTCAGGTGGAAGAATTTTCCAGCTCAACACAATGTCATCAGGAATCATACCGCAAATTTCAGCAATCTTAGGCCCTTGCGCAGGTATTGCTGTATACTCGCCAGCCCTGACTGATTTTATCTTGATGGTTGAAAAAACAAGCTATATGTTCATCACCGGTCCTGATGTAATAAAAACAGTTACAGGCGAGACAATCAACTTTGAAGGTCTTGGTGGTTCTCAAACTCATAATGAAAAAAGTGGTGTGGCTCATTTCATGGCAGAGGATGAAAAGGAGTGCTTGGACATGATCAAAGTTTTGTTGAGCTATCTTCCGCAGAATAATCTGGAAAGTCCCCCTTCCACATCAGGAAGTTCAACAAGAGATACAAAAAAACTAGAATCCATTGTTCCTGATGATCCAAAAAAACCTTATGATATGCGAGATGTTATTTCTGAGGTGTTTGATAAAAGGACGTTCTTTGAGATTCAATCTACTTTTGCTGCAAATATTGTTGTTGGCTTCGCAAGGCTTAATGGAAGTGTTGTTGGGATTGTGGCAAACCAGCCTAAAGTATTGGCAGGCTGCTTGGACATCAATTCATCTGATAAAATTTCAAGATTTGTAAGATTTTGTGATTGTTTCAGCATACCCTTGATCAATCTTGTTGATGTTACAGGTTACTTGCCGGGAACAAGTCAGGAGCATAAAGGTATTATAAGACATGGCGCGAAAGTTCTATATGCTTATTCTGAAGCTACTGTCCCTAAAATATCTCTTGTTTTGAGAAAAGCCTATGGTGGAGCTTATATCGCATTAGTTTCAAAAGACATGGGTTTTGACAAGGTGATTGCATGGCCAACTGCTGAAATTGCTGTAATGGGGGCTGAACAGGCTGTCAACATCATAAACAGGAAACAATTGAATGGAAAAAATGCTCAAAAAATAAGAGCCAATCTTGTAAGTGAATATAAAGAAAAATATCTTAACCCGTATGTTGCTGCAAAGCTTGGAAAAGTTGACATGATCATTGAGCCAAAAGAAACAAGAAATGCCTTAATAAAAAGTCTTGAGATGATGCTGTCAAAAAGAGAGAAAAGACCTGCCAAAAAGCATGGCAATATGCCTTTATAGAAATGGAAGAGATATTTATCAAGGTTGATGGCAAGGATTACAAGGTTTTTGTAGAAGAGACAGAAGAAGGCAAGGTATTGGTCCATTGCGGCGGCGATGTTTACGAAGTCGAGACAAAAAAAGATGCAGAAACATCGGCGATTGAAAGGCTCCATAGAAAAAAAACAACACAAGGGGGTAAATCAGAGATAACAGCACCATTGCCTGGAGTAATTTATGATGTCAAGATAAAAAAAGGTGCCCATGTGAAAAAAGGGCAAAGCCTGATGACTTTGATAGCGATGAAGATGGAAAACGACATAACCTCCCCAAAAGAGGGTTTAGTAAAAGAGTTAAAGGTAAAAAAGAATGACAGTGTCAATAAAGGGGACTTGCTGATAATAATGGGGGATTGATTCATTAAAATGAAGGATGTACGTCATAACTGGACAGAAAAAGAGATTCTTGATATTTACAATATGCCTGTACTTGAACTAGTTCACGAAGCAGCTACAACCCACAGAAAATTCCATAACCCATCTGAAGTGCAGGTCAGCTCATTGCTTTCTATAAAGACAGGATCCTGTTCCGAGGATTGCGCTTATTGCCCCCAGTCTGCCAGATACGCAACAGGCATAGAAAGGCATTCATTGCTTCCGCTGGAAAAAGTTATAGAAAGTGCAAAGAATGCGAAAAAAAGCGGCGTAACAAGATTTTGCATGGGAGCTGCGTGGCGTGAAGTGAAAGACGGACCTGATTTTGAAAAAGTTTTAGAGATGGTCAGAGCAGTAAATGACCTGGGAATGGAAGTCTGCTGCACACTTGGAATGCTCACTGAAGACCAAGCAAAAAAGTTGAAAGAAGCCGGGCTTTACGCTTACAATCACAATGTGGATACATCAAGAGAATATTATGAAAAGATAATCACAACGAGAACCTATGATGATAGGATAAACACCTTAAAAAAAGTGAGAGATGCCGGAATCACAGTATGCTGCGGCGGCATAATCGGAATGGGAGAATCGATAAAGGACAGGGTAGGGATGCTCATTACTTTATCATCCTTTAATCCCCATCCTGAATCAGTTCCGATAAATCTGTTGATTCCGGTAAAAGGAACACCTCTTGGAGACTCCAAACCGGTTTCAGTCTGGGAGATGGTAAGAATGGTGGCTACAACAAGGATAGTCATGCCAAAATCTGTTGTAAGGCTGTCTGCCGGCAGAGTCAACCTAAGCAGAGAGGGACAGGCATTATGTTTTTTAGCAGGGGCAAACTCAATTTTCCTGGGAGACAAGCTTTTGACTCAGCCAAATCCGGAAGCAAATGAGGATTTAGAGATGTTCAATATACTTGGTCTTAAGCCAAGAGAAGCGTTTAAGCGTATAGAAGAAAGATTACAATCGACAATAGAATAAGCAATCCAAAGTCTTTTCCACACTATAAGGAAAATGTTTAATATTTTTATATCCTAAATCCCTCAAAAGTTTTTTACCATGTTCTATACTTTCAATCCTATAATCGAAAAGATGATTTCTTCCAATGAGTAATTTAAAGAGAAATTTGTAAACATTTTCTCGGAATGTCTTGTGCCTTGCCGAATAACTACTGTTGAAGAAATCTATTAGCAAATATCCTTTGTATTTTTTTATCTGATTAAGTAGAGATATCACTTGTTTCTCTTGTAAGTACATAGTTACTCCTTCAACAATGAATAAAGCGTCCTTTACATTTATATCCAATCTATCTTTAGAAATATCAAAAGGGATTGTATCCTGCTTTCTTTTCTTGATATGGTCAAGATCTAACTCAAAGAATTTAATATTTTTGAATCTTCTTGATCTGGAAGAGAAACCAGATCCAATCTCAACTGCATTCGTAGGTCTTGTCTTTAAAATGACCGAATCAATGTACTTTGTTCTTTGTTCTATGGTTTTTACACTATTTGTATCCAGCCACCCCAGGACATACCCCATCATCCTTATAGGAAAACTTACTTGTTCAATGGATAGATCATCTACTTTAGCCATGTAACGCCATGTTGCTGTTATGCCTGCCGTACGATATATCTTCATTAAGCAAAAGATTTTTATTGAATTTAAATATCTTTTCAGCATGGAATTTGAAGCTATAAGAAATGGACATCTGGAATGTGACAAGGGATTTGTGACGCTTGGCAGGGACATGGGAAAAATTATAAGGATTCCTGTTTATTGCTTTCTTGTAAAGCATCCGAAAGGAAACGTGCTCATAGATACTGGATTTTCGGTGGATTTCGAGAAAACATGGGGCAAGCGATTGAAATTTTTTAAGCCCATCTTGGAAAAAGATGTTGTTCAGCATCTAAAGGGCACAAAAATAAGTTACATAATAAATACTCACTTACATATTGATCATAGCGAGAATAATCCTTATTTTGAAGGTGCTGAAATAATTGTTCAAAAAGAAGAATTGGAAGCTGCCACTCATCCGAAGCCATACCAGAAGTTTGCTTATGCTGACAGGATAGATGAAAAATTGGAATACAGGATTATAGATGGGAATTTGGATTTGTTTGGGGATGGTTGTGTAAAGATTATGAAGACCCATGGCCACACAGAAGGGCATCAGTCTGTTTTATTGAATTTAGACGGCAAAAAGATTTTCATTGCAGGTGATGCGTGCTATTCATCTGAGAATCTGAAGTATAATTGCCTTCCGGGAATTTTGTGGAATCCTGACCTGATTATGGAAAATTACAGTTTAATAAGGAATATGAAAGACACTCTGATTATTTTCGGACACGAAGAGATTGAATCAATCTAAGTTTTCTCCCTATTCTTCCAAAAGATTCCAAAGCCTTGTCCAATTGTTTTCTTGTATGCGTTGCCATGACAGATATTCTCAATCTTGCTATTTTAACAGTAGGGGGTCTTATTCCTGTCACAAAAATTCCGTCCTTTTCCAACATTTTCTGGAATTGCATGGTCTTTTTTATATCCCCTATTATGAGGGGAATAATCTGGAGGTTGCCTTTAACTTCAAATCCCAAACCATCAAGCCCTTTTCTTAAGTATGATGAATTAATCAATAATTTATCTCTTAATGATTTATCTTTTTTTATGATTTTGAACGATGCTATTGCAGCTCCGGTATTTGCTGGCGATAATCCTGTCGAGAAAAAGAATGTCCTTGAGAAATTTCTTAGGTAATCTATAAGTTCTCTGCTTCCTGCTACATAACCCCCTTGCGACCCCAATGATTTTGACAAAGTGCCCATATGAATATCTATACCTTTAAAATTTGTGTTGATTATTCCTGTTGCATGTGCATCATCAATCATGAGCTTAAACAAATATTCTTTCTTTAGATTTATTATACCTCTCAATGGAGCAGTGTCACCGTCCATACTGAAGACACTATCGGTTACAACTAGTGTTTTCTTGTTTTTTATTTTCTTAAGTAATTTTTCAAGATGGTTTATATCATTGTGATTATAGACTAATATTTTTGCCCTGCTTAATCTGCAGCCGTCTATTATGCTAGCATGATTCAACTCATCGCTCAGGATTACATCATTTTTTCCTGCAATGCTGCTGATTATTCCCAGATTAGCTGCATATCCGCTGGAATACAGCATCGCAGAGCTGCATTTTTTGTATTTAGCTATCTCTTTCTCCAGTTTTTCATACAGATCAAGGTTGACAACAAGCCTTGAAGCGCAGTTGCCTGCCCCGTATTTATCCAATGCTTTTTTTGCAGCAGCTATGACCTTAGGATGTGTATTAAGTCCCAGATAATTGTTAGAAGCAAGCATTATGCATTCCTTTCCTTTATATTTCACGGTACTTTTGCTGGATCCTGTGATAGTCCTAAAAGTCCTGAACAGATTCTTTTTTTTGAGTTGTATTAATGACTGTTTCATATAAGATGCATATTTTTAAATATTGATAAAGGTTTCTAGTAGTCATGAACATAGCAATCCTTGGGGCAGGTGGAATAGGAAAAGCAGCTGCAAGAATTATAGAGAAAAAAAAGGGAATAAAAATAGTTGCGGCCTGTGATAAATCAGGATATGCAATAGATGAAAAAGGCATAAATTCGAAAAAGATTTATGATTTAAAGAAAGATGAATCGATTGCTTCCATTGGAAAAAACTCTGATGACACGATAGGGAATATAATAAAATCAGGCAGATTTATTGATGGTATTTTAATAACGCTTCCGAATCTTCCGAACGAGTTCATTCCTTCTGTAGCAAAAAGATTTCTTGAAAATGGATACAAAGGCGCTTTCTCAGACCCTTTGAAGAGAACCAAGGCAATGAAGATAATGTTCGGCATGGATGATTTATTCAAAAAGAATGAATGCACTTATCTTACAGGGACTGGCGCAACTCCCGGATTATTGAGCGCAGCTGCCGTCCTGGCATCACAATCTTTCATCAGTGTTGATAAAGTGGACATCTTCTGGGGCGTGGGCATATCAAGCTGGGAAGAATACAAGGGAACCATAAGGGAAGATATAGCGCACCTTCCTGGATTTACAGTAGAGAAGGCAAAGGCAATGACAGATGAGCAAATCAATAAACTGCTGAATAAATCAGATGGGATATTAAAATTTGAAAACATGGAACACGCAGATGACATTCTGCTGCAAAAGGCAGGCGTAATAGAGGATTTGGACAAGGTTACAGTCGGAGGAATTATGGATACAAGGCATGCAAAAAAGCCAGTAACAACTACAATGACCCTTACAGGAAAGACATTTGACGGAAAAACAAGCTCGCATAAGTTCATGCTTGGGGATGAAACTACAATGGCAGCAAACGTTTTAGGGCCTGCACTTGGCTATCTGAAAAGAGCGATGTGGCTTAGAGAGAATAAGATATATGGTGTTTTTGGATCCACAGAATTCATGCCAATGGTTGTGAAATGAGCAAGACTTTATTTATCACAGGAACAGATACCGGAATAGGCAAGACTGTAATTACAGGGTGTATTGCAGCTGCCTTGCTGAGAAATGGCAAAAAAGTTGCCGTATACAAGCCTATACAATGTGGAAATCTTCTAAAAGGGAACGTTTCTTCTCCTGACTTAAAACTAGTGAAAGATTTAAGTGGCATAGATGATAAAAATCTCTTCAATGACTATGGATTCAAGCTGGCCGCCTCCCCTCATCTTGCATCTGAGCAGGAAAATAAGAAAGTTGATATAAATTTGATTAAAAATTGTTTAGAATTGCTCCAAAAGGAATATGACTTTGTTCTTATTGAAGGTGCCGGAGGATTGATGGTACCTATAACACGAGAATACACCGTTCTTGACTTGATACATGAATTAGCTGTACCTGTTTTGGTGGTAGCAAGAGCGAGCCTTGGAACAATCAATCACAGCAGCATGACACTAAAATTAATTAAATCCAGAAATATTGATGTGAATGGAATAATAATAAATTATTTTAAAGGAGGATTGATAGAAGAAGACAACAAAAGGATAATTCACACACTGAATGACATCCCAATATTGGGTGTTGTTCCTTTTTCTGAAAAAATTAATGATTTGGCTGACAATTTTGAAAAATATGCAGATATGGATAAGATTTTTTGAGCATGCTTATTTATTAGAATTTCTTTGCCCAAACAATATGCCTGCCAAAACGTTCATTGCCCATGCCTGGAACACATTTATACTGTATAGGCTTCCAAACACAAAATTCCATAGCCATTTTACCGGAAATGCAAGAATCAACCCCACTAATGCGCTTAGAATGATGACCAAAAGCATTGCATAGCCTATATCCACTAATTTCTTTAGTATGGGCACATCCTTCAATATTGCCATTAGGGGAGGTATACTATACCTTTTTAAAAACGTTGTGGAAATTAATATATATCTCCTCAGAATTCTTATTTTTATGCACAAAGTAGAGCATAGGGTAATCTATGGGGACACAGACGCTGGAGGTGTTGTATATTACGCAAACTACTTTAGATGGTTTGAAAGCGGAAGAAGAGAACTATTCAGAAATCTTGAAATTGATTATGTTGACCTAACAAACAGAGGAATATTGACCCCTGTAGTAGAATCGCATTGCAATTACTTCAGGCCTGCAAAATATGATGACATTGTAGTGATAGAAACAAAAATTACTGAAATAAAAGAAAAAAGTGTTAAGTTTGAATATAATGTTTTTAGAAAAAGTGATAATGAATTATTGGCAACTGGCCATACGATTAATGTTTTTGTCGATATGAAAAAAATGAAGTCTATACAAATTGCTGATGATGTGAAAAATAAGCTTAAAATCGACTAATATCTAACATTGATATCTCCTTCCACAATTTTTATTATTTTATTATTCTTTAATTTTAACAATAAATTACAATTATCATCCACGCCAATAGCTTTTCCATTTATTTTTTTAGTTCTTGTGATAACAATAACATTTTTATTGATAGTATCGCTATTTTCTTTCCACATCTTTAATATTTTTTTAAATTCGTTTTTATTGTAATAATTATTGTAAAGATTGAAAAAATTATTAATTATATTTTCCTCTAATTTTTTGATATTAATTTTTCTTTTATTTACCATTTTCAGTGAACTGGCAATATCTCTTATCTCATCAGGAAACTTGTTCTGATTAACATTAACTCCGATGCCGACTATAGCATAATTTTCATTGCCAAAAATGCCTTCTGTCAAAATTCCACATAATTTTTTTCCTTTGTAATGTATGTCGTTAGGCCATTTTATGCTAGTTTTTAAATTTGCAATTTTTTTTATAGATTTAACAACAGAAATAGCAGCAGCAAATGTAAGATATTGCAAATTTTTGGTATCATCTGGCTTTAATGAAATTGACATCCATAAACCGCCTTTATCGGAACTCCATTTTCTCTTGAATCTTCCCCTCCCTCGGGTTTGATTCTCTGCAACAATGACGGCATCACTTAATTTTTTCTTAGATAATTCTTTTGCTTTATCCTGTGTAGAAGTCAATGATTTAAAGCGATAAATTTTATATTCCATTTTGATTATTTCATGAGAAATACAAGGATCACTCTTCAAAACTGCTTTGATTCATCGCATCTTGCCTGGCAGCCATTAGCCAAGGATTTGATTTGTTTTTATTATTCTGTTGCTTCTTGGCAAGGTATTGCGTAACGGCAGTTGTTACTATCAAAACTCTTTTATCTTTTGGTAAAGTTTCTTTTTTTTGCTTGATTTCTTTCAATTCTTCCATTATTTTGTTGTTTTCTATAAAAGAAGTTGTTATGTTCCCTCTTGAAAATTGCCTCTTGCTCATTACAAGCTTATGAAAGGGGATTGTTGTTTTTACTCCTTCAACTATATACTCGTCCAGAGACCTTATCATCCTGGCAAGAGCCTCCTGTCTTGTCTTGCCATGACAGATAAGCAATGCTATCAATGAATCAAACTGAGGTGTTATTTCACATCCGGTGTGGCATGAACTGCTGATTCTTATGCCAGGCCCCCCAGGAGGTAGATAATTAACAACTGTCCCTGGAGATGGTGCAAAATTATTTGATGGGTCCTCTGCATTGATTCTACATTCAATTGCGTGACCTTCCACCTTGATGTCCTCTTGTTTATATGCGAGTTTAGCCCCTTCAGCAAGTTTTATTTGCTCCTTGACAAGATCAACATTAGTCACCATTTCAGTAACACCATGCTCAACTTGTATTCTTGTGTTCATTTCGATAAAATAGAAATTTCTGCTTTTGTCCAATAAAAACTCAACAGTGCCTGCCCCCTCATAACCGATTGCCTTGACTGCATTGACAGCTGCTTCACCCATTGTTTCTCTTAACTCACCATCTAATGCCGGACTTGGGGCTTCTTCAATTAATTTCTGATGTCTTCTTTGTATGCTACAGTCCCTTTCGCCTAAATGAATGACACTCCCATGTTTATCAGCCAATATTTGAAATTCTATATGTCTTGGTTCTTCAACATACTTTTCAATGTATAATGAGCCATCACTGAATGCATTGATAGCTTCTTTGCTTGCGCTTTGATAAGCATTTGAGATATCTTCCTGTTTTGTTACTATCCTCATTCCTTTCCCGCCGCCACCGGCAGATGCCTTGATGATAACCGGAAATCCTATCTTTTTTGCAGCACTTGCAGCTTGCTTTTCGCTCCTTAGGTCTTCCTTAACTCCTTCAAGTATAGGGACATTTGCTTTATGCATTGCCCTTTTTGCTTCTATCTTATCGCCCAATTTCTCTATCATCCTTGAAGATGGCCCAATAAATTTTATTTTTCTTTTTTCACACAATCTTGCGAATTTTGGATTCTGTGAAAGAAAACCATATCCAGGATGTATTGCATCGCAACCACTTTTTTTGGCAATCTTGATAATTTTTTTAATGTCAAGATAATTTTTGGATTTGCCCAGATTATATGACTTATCACCGAATTTTACAGTAAGTGAATCTTTTTCATCTTCAGAATAAATAACAACGCTTTCTATTCCTAGTTCTCTGCAGGCCCTTATAATTCTAAGGGCTATCTCCCCCCTATTGGCGATCAGTACCCTTTTGATCCCCCTTTTCTTCAATATAGTGTATGTTCTTTCCTTCCCTTTATTCATTCCCAGTCCTTTTGTCAGAATTTCAAGAAATGAATTTTTTTTAGGGTTGTTTAATATCTGCTCAACTTGGCCTTCATCAACATGAGGCAATCTTCTCATTACGTTACTGGTTATAACGCTGCCCATATCCTCAATCTTTGATGATTTATACAGTTCATGGCTGGGTGTTATCATATGTTGCCTTACTATGCCTTCAAAATATTTGTAAACAGATGGAAATTTTTCTTTTGCCCTAACAGCAGATTTGCCCAAGAAAGTATATGCTGTTTCAAGTGGCCCTAGTGCCTTATTCAAGCCATCTACAATCAATTTTCTGCTGTGATTGAGCCTAAGTTTTGCCTTTTTGCTCTTTAACATAGGTATAATTCTATACGTGTTTTTTATAAAGATTTGGTACTTATCAATACTGAGAAATATATAATAGGGTAATAGTCTTTAAAAATATATATTAAAGAATACTATGGTAGAAAGATATTTAAACTGACCAAGGTTTAAAAAATCGACAAAAATGGACCAATTTAATGAGCTCAAAAACGACAAAGGGGAAATAAACACAGAACAGGTTATGAAGATTATACCATACAATGAACATTTCTTGTTTATAGATAAGGTAATTAGTTTAAGCAGTAACAGGATTGTAACAATAAAAAATATATCAGGCAATGAAGATTTTTTAAAAGGACATTTTGTTGGTTTTCCGATAATGCCTGGTGCTCTCACAGTTGAAGGCCTTGGCCAAACAGCAACTCTGTTAGCAAGAAGCAATATACCCAATCATCTGGAAAAAGATGTATTGGCATATAGATTAAAGGATGTTAAATTTTCTGCACCTGTGTTGCCAGGTGATCAGTTAAGATTTGAGTTAGACTTAATAGCGCAAGATGAACGAGGGGCCATCCTTCAGGGAAAGGCATTTGTCAAGGATGATCTAGTGGCAGAGGCTCTCTTGATGCTGGCAATAGTGAACAAAACTGATTTCAGATCTAAATATGCTAAGTAAAGGTGGTTTTCTATGTATGTTAAAGGAGTAGGAATGACTAAGTTTGGAACACAAACAGACACAAGTCAAGAGCTTGTTTATCAAGCTACAATGGATGCACTGGAAGATGCTGATTTTAAGATTGAAGATATTGAAGCTATCGTAGCTGCCCCAACACATAGCGAAAATAGTGGCGAGCGTCAAAGGCTATTTTCATCTGTTTTAAGCAGCATTTTAAAAAAGAAAGTTCCAATATTGACTTCTACAGCTGTTTGTGGTGGTGGTGGTGTGGCACTTTGGACAGCTAACAAACTTGATTATAACAACGTCCTTGTAATTGGTGTTGAAAAAATGCTTTCGAGTAATTCGATTAAAACTACTGATGAGATTATGATGGCTGCAGAAAGAATCTACGAACAAAGTGAGGGACTGATCTTTCCAGCTCAGAATGCTTTAGTAGCTCAGCAGTACATGCTCAAGTATGGTGCAACAAGTGATGACCTTGCTTTGGTTGCCTACAAAAATCACAAAAACGCTTTCTCCAAT
>NZDH01000018.1 GCA_002688775.1 Candidatus Woesearchaeota archaeon | reverse complement strand
AAAAACAAGCTTAAAAGACAGGATGTTGAAGATAATCTATAATTCTCCGCTTGAAAAAAATCTTAATTTGATCCTAAGGTATGATCCAATTGTTAAAATGCTCAAGAAGATCGCTAAAAAAAATAAAAATCTAAAGGTTCTTGAGATTGGTTCTGGAAGTATAGGCATCACAAGATTCTACAAGGGTCATGTTGTCGGGATTGATGTTGAATCAGAAAAATATAATCACCCCAGACTCAAATTTATGAAAGGCTCTGCAACTACTCTTCCATCAAAAAGCCCCGATTATCGGTTATTACTTTGAGTTTCTTTATCTCTACACCTTGAATCATAGCTACCCCCATCTATATAGTTAATCAGCCTGAAGTTAAAAAACTTTTGTAATGAATACTTATTTCGAAATAAAAGATTTAACAAGATCTATCTCTTCTTTGCCAAGACCTTTTATTATGAATAATACTGAAAAGTAGATTATTGCCCCGATTATCGGCAGGATGATTATGCTTAAGCCGGTTAAGTAATATAATCCTATTAACATTATGATGCCTGCAATCAAAGGCTTTGCCACCAATTTGAGTATATTTATTGAGAAATTGCTCTTCTTGGTAAAATAGTAAAGCATGCTGAAATTAATTATTTCACTGGCAACAGTTGCAATAGCTGCCCCAATATAGCTGTATAATGGGATTAAAATCAAGTTTAGTAAAATATTGACTACAGTAGCAGTTCCTGTTGTAATAGTAAACAGTTTCTGCTTGTCTATTGAATTTAACAGGTAACCCATCAGGAAGTTCATTGACGTAAAGAACAAAGCAAACCCAAGGATCTGAAGAGCTATGACTGAATTTATGAATTGGTTACCATATATTGTGAGTATTATCTTTTGCGACAAGAATATCAATCCTGTTACGATAGGGACTGAAAGGACAAGCATGTAGTAAAAGGATTTTTCGTATAATAGTTTTGTTTTTGATAATGATACACCATGAAATTTTGACAGTGCAGGGAAAATAGCTATGATCGGCAGGAATAAAATCCTTATGAATACATCTATTATCCTGTAAGCTGCATTATACCAGCCAGTTGTTGCATAGTCTGTCATGAAACCAAGCATTACAGTGTCAATTCTTGCGTAGAAGCTGATGAAAATCAATGTAAGCCAGAAAGGGAATGATTTTTTTACTGTCTGTTTCCAGTATCCTGTGTCAAAACTGATTCCTGTCTTTGATATTTTCCTTGAAACGAAAAAATAAAGAATGATTGAGTAAACAAAATTTGAAATGATCAATGTAAGGAACAATGAGACGATACCATAACCGTTCAATAAAAGATAGATTCCAACTGCTGCTGCTATTGTCCTTTCTATGGCCTTTGATATCACTTCATATTTCATAGATTCATAAGCCTGGACTATTGACCTGAAAATACCGCCAAAATTATAGAAGAACATTGCAATGCCTGCAAGCAATACAAGCAATACTGTTTCAAAGTCTCTTTTTGATATAAAAATCACAATTACAGTAATTAAAAGTGTTAATGCGTTTAAAACAAATTTTAGTGTTAATGTTTTTGAAAGATGATCTTTGGCTAAGTTCTTGTTTTTTGCGACTTCCTTTGTGATTAAAGTTGGCAGTCCGAAATCAGCCAGAAGAAGAAACAATGCAGCAAAAGAAAACGCAAATGAGTATTTACCAAGACCAACATCCCCAAGCTGCCTTGATATAACAATAATCAAAACTAATGTGAGTAACTGGCTTATAACCTCTCCATTGAAGAGAAATCCCAGATTCTTGACTATCAGTTTGCTGGCTGGTGTTTCTGATTTAGTTTTCATATAGGGTTTATTACTAAGGTGGGTTTTAAAATCTTTTGATTGGTTTCAACCCACTTTCGTCACAAAGAAATATCTTCTTATCTTGCCTTTAGGTAGTCTTTTTAGCAAAGGGAGGAATATCTTCAGTACGGTTCTGCTCAGGATTTTGGTTACCATATTCTGCTCGAGATAGCTTAGGTGATAAGCAAGCCTTGGATGTGTTCCGTCTTTTGTTGTAAGCTTGTATTTCCTGCCTTTTAATGCCTGCTGGACTTCATCGCCTTTTGCAGTGCCGCCCTCAAGATGCTCTTCTAGAGATTTTGTAAGATGGCTTTTCTTCCAGGTCTTGAGCATCTTTTCATGATACTTGTTGAATCCTATCGGATAAGTAAACATAATGTGTCTTTTTGCTACTCTATGGGCTTCTAAAACCATCTTAAGCTGGTCTTTTCTTGTTAAATGCTCAAGAGTATCGATAGATATGACAACATCAAAACTATTTTTTTTGAACGGAAGCGTAGTTGCAGAGCCTTTCATGAATTTCAGTCTTGGATGGTTGTATTTTTCTGATTCAACATCGATCCCTACAACATGGCCTTTGTAGAATCTTGTGATGCCTATGCTTCCAGAACCAATCTCAAGAATTTTCAGGTTTTTATTTTTTTTAGCGATATTTTTAAGATTTTTTACAATTGGATCATACCTTAAAATTAGATTTAAATTTTTTTCAAGAGGAGAATTATAGATTATCTTCAACATCCTGGCTTTTAAGCTTGTTTTTGGCATCTTATGGAACATAATACACAATGACTTTTTTATCTCCTTGACCGACCTCTTTTTTGATTTGCCAGTTTTTAGGTATGTTATTTATCTGATCAGGAAATTCAATATCCTTGTACAGTATCGGCAAACCGTCAATCATTGCTCTGTTGACCAACACAAAAACATCATGCTTGTTCCTCAGATCTACAATTGTGTTTTTATCTTCAGCGAGAAAATCAAATTTATTGAAAGACTTTATATTTTTTTTATCTGAAAATCCAGACAAGTAGTTTAACACCATTTGTGTTCTTTCGTCTGTGTAAATCTCCTTATTTTGTGATTCAACAAAAGGATAGATCTCTTTTACTTCATCTATCAAAGTCCTGTCGTTACTCAAATATATAAATCCAATAGAGCTGAAGAATAACAGTAACAAAGTGGCAGGCATTATAATTTTTGTAATTATCTTTTCTTTATTGCTTAAAAAATTAGCAAGCAGTAATAAGCTCGGGAATGTGATTATGCTAAGGAATTTGACAGTTAATGGTATGGGTATATATCTTTGCGTACTTAACGTTCCGAAATTCAAGTACAGCATCAGCGTGATAAGCCAGATTAAGAGTATGTTGGTGTTGTCTTTCCTATTAGTGATGGAGTAATACAAAGCAATGAAAATAAATATGAAAAACAATCCATAATGAATATCATTAAGCATCGTAAATGGCCAGTGGAAAAACAATCTTGAGATCATTCCAAATGGAGTGAAATAATTTGAGTATGTCTCAAGCACGTAATTAACTTCTTCTGACTCAATTTGGGTGTGCCTGAACAATATATTGCCTGTAAAAGCATATGAATGCCAGAATTCCAGCAATAAAAGGACAGCAAAGCCAGCCACTATGAGGAAATACTCTTTCCTGAATTTCCTTTTATAGATTACATAAGCCACGAAGAAGAAAACCATTATGACGGCTATTTCTTTGATCAAGTAGGAAATACCTAAGCTTAATCCGCAGGCAAGATAATATATCCTTGATTTTGCAGGGCTTTTTTCAGCTTTTAGGAATAAAAAGACAGCAAGCGCCATGAAAAAAGCAGAAGGAAAATCAGGCATTAATCTTGTTGAAAAAATAACATCTAATGGGTAAAATGATAATAGTAAAGCTGCAATAATTCCTGTTTTCTCATTGAAAAGGAATTTGCCAAAATAAAATATCAATACAATGCCTGCAAGTGATGCCAGTAATGTAAATATATTTGATGTAAAATCATTCAGGCCAAAAAGCCGGTATATCCATGCCTGCGGATAAATAAGGCCGATTCTTGAACTGAAGTGGTTTGAAGTAGGCTTATAGGTTCCATCAACAATCTCATCAGCATAGATAAAATATAGGAGTGAATCAGAATGGTCTCCGCCTGTAAAGAAAACAAGCCTAAGCAGAAGAGCAAATAACAAAACAGCAATTAAATACTTCTCACACTTCCCCAATTTCATGGTTCATGATAACGGCAATACGTTTATATATATTTCCATCAACTATTTGGAATATATGAGCTTAAAATCGCTTTTTAGTTGTTAAGAATGAAGTTCAAAATAAGGAAATTACGCAAAAGCAGAAATTTAGTGCTTGTATTCCTATTTCTGATATTTTTAGCACTAAGGCTATTTACAAGCACGCCATCTCACTTTATAGGGGGTGATGATGCCAAATACCTGAAACTGGCTGATAACTTTCCTAACCACACCCTTGATAACAAAAGCCTGTTTCTGCTTCATGGGCCTGGTTTTCCATATGCGATACATTTTCTGAGCTACTTATCTGAAGACCATATTGCAGGCATAGTGATTTCATTGATTTCTTCTATTGTAGCTTTTTTTGTCCTGTATAAGCTAATCATGCTTGTTTCAAAAAATTATAATTTAGCCATCATGACTTTGGTCTTGTTCACATTATCTGTGGAAAATATCAAGTTTGCAACTCTGATTCACAAAGAATCATTTATGATCATGCTTTTCTTGCTGTCAATCTACTTTTTCCTGAAAGGTGTGTTGAAAGACAAAAGATATTATTATTTTGCGTCCTTTTTTGGTATCGTTACAGCGCTGACAACAGATCATGTACTATTTTTGCTTGCTAGTTTTGTTGCTGCTTATGCCATCTTTGGAAATCTAAAGAAAATACAGAAATCTGCAGCAATTCCTATTATTTTGACTGTGCTATTTTATTCTTTAATCCTGTTTACAAGATTTTCTGTTTATAGCAGCAATGTCTATTATTCCACAGGTGTTGACGGTGTTATAGAAAAAGTAAGTGATTTTGGTGTCAGGCAGATTTTCAGCCCTGCATATTTTCCTGAAACAATAGAATTAGTGTTCTCAAAGTCAAGCCTGATTGTTAATGTTTTATTTATATTTGGATATATGTTCAATATTGTGCCTTTTGTGATTCCTCCTGGATTGGATAGATCAACGGTAAATACTCTTTTTTCTGATAATCTTACTTCGTTTTTTACATCAATCAAATTGATTGTGTATTTAGCATTATTCCTGATGTTTATAATCGGCATCTATTATCTGTTAAAGGATCTGAAGAAAAAAAAATTCAGAAACAACCCCCACCTTTTCTTTTTCTTAATGTTCTTGCTCTTTATATTTCCAATAACCCAAAGAATAACCACAATAAGGTTTGTGCTCATGGCTACAATACCCTTATTCTACTTTATAGCGCTAGGCGCTGTAAAAATAAAGATCAACAGAAATTTTAAAATAAACCTGTTGTTGTTGGCTGTTTTAATTTTGCTTTTAACTCCGTTTTATTGGATTGCCTCTAACAATCATTTTGTCCTTAGTGCTGATAAGACCATTGAGGCATCAAATACAGCTGCTTTCCTGGATACCTTACCTGAAGAAGGAGTAATGTCACAGGTTGGTTATTCCCCTGAGCTGAATTACCAGACTGACAAAAGGATAATAACAATGCCTTCAGATCCTTCCACACTTGACAGGATACTCAAGGACTTTGAGATAAGCTATATATTATATGGAGAGCGTTACTGGGAGAAATTCTCAGATGATAATGCTGATAGGGTCTTTAACTATGATACGATTGAGTATGTGAGAGAAAACCCCCAGAAATTCAGGCTGATCAAGGTCATAAAAGAGGATTATGAAGTGATTGGCGCGACTGATGAGATAAGTGTTTATGAAGTTGTGAGTTGAGTTATTTCTTTTTTATTTTGGAGATGATAAGTCCGATTAGGGCTCCTATTAAAGCAAATAATATAATAAATAACACGGCATTAGCATATAAATACTCCCTACTGCAATCTTCATAGCAACTAAATGGAGGGAGAATCAATATAAATATCCAAGGAAATAAAATATACTCTTGAATTAGACCAATAAATTCAAATTTTCCTAAAGTAGAATTATCGGGAATAAATAAGATTATCATCATTAACAATCCAATTATAAACCCAATTATCCCTCCTTTCTGCCAGTATTTCAGTTTTTTCCAACTGTCCTTTTTGCCTTTCTTATGCTCTTTAGGTGGGATGTATCTATAAAGGTAAGGTTCGTCTTTATGTTTCTTGGTATCTTGGTATGTAACACCTACATAATCGGATTCATCTCCACTTTTAGCTGATTTCCCAGTCAACTGATTTAGAGTCTCTCCCCATTTTTTATCTTGTACCTTTTTTTGTTTTGCTAAATAATCTACATAATCGGGACAAGGATGAGATTTATCTTGTCCCAATCTTATTTGATTAATCATAACTCTTGATTTTCCTGGATGATAAGAACCAGGTTCAATTGGATTTACATGTGTAGAGCAATATAATTTTTCACAATGTGGACATAATTCTACTTCCTTTATTTTTTCACAATACGTGCATTTCTTTTTCATTTCCCTGCATCTTATTTATTATCCTTTAAAAGCCTTATTATACCTACCTATATTAATAGAAAACTTTTTAAGATGATGTTAGTTACGGAATACCATGAATATTTCAGTTTTTGGGTTGGGGAGAGTTGGTTTGCCTCTTGCATTGTACTTTGCAGAGCACAAGCAGGCAGTGATAGGGGTTGATATTGACAAGACTAGGGTTGACACTCTTAAAAAAGGAGAAATGCCTTTTCTTGAGGAAGGCGCAGAGCCGCTTCTTAAGAGGAATATCAACAAGCTGTTTACAGTAACTACAAATGCAGAAGAAGCTGTAAAAAAGAGCGATGTAATCATCATGACTCTGGGAACTCCGGTTGATGAGCATGTAAACCCTATCTTCTCACAGATTGAGGATGTGCTTGTAAGCATAGCACCTTTCCTAAGGAAGAACCATATAGTTGTGCTAAGAAGCACGGTTTCGCCAGGAACTACCGAATATATAAAGCGCTTTATCGAGAAAGAAACAAAATTCAAGATAGGAAAAGATCTTTTCCTGGCATTTTGTCCAGAGAGAATAGCTCAAGGGTTTTCTTTGGAAGAATTTAAGGACGTGCCTACAATCATAGGAACTCTTGACAAGGAAAGCGCAAAAAAGGTAGATGCTGTTTTCAGGACAATCACTGACAAAATCCTGCATTCTGATGCGAGATCAGCAGAGCTTGCCAAGCTTTTCACAAACATGTACAGGTACATTAATTTTGGCATAGCTAATGAATTCATGATGATTGCAGATACACATGACAGGAATATACATGACATAATTGAACTAGTAAACAAGGATTACAAAAGAGGCGGACTTAAGACTCCTGGATTCAGCGCAGGACCTTGCTTATTCAAAGACGGGTTTTTCCTGACAAATAAAATACCCTTCACAGAATTGATACTAAACAGCTGGAAACTAAATGAATCAGTTCCGGCTTACCTTATTGAGAAGATAAAAACAAAAAAGCCGCTTGAAAGCTCAAAGGTAGCGATTTTAGGATTAACGTTCAAAAAAAACTCGGATGATATAAGAGATTCTTTATCATTCAAGACAAAAAAGATATTCTTAGCAGAGGGAGCGCAGGTATCCCTGCATGATCCGTATGTTCAAAACGATTCATTGGAAGATGCATTGAAAGGCGCTGATGTTGTTTTTGTTGCCATGAATCATGACTTTTACAGGGATATGGACAAGAATATAATAAAAAAGAATGCCAAGAGCGATGCCTTGGTATGCGATATCTGGAATGTGCTTGGAACAAACAAGATATTCTATCCTGTATCTGAAATTCAAAAATGAAAGCTCTAATAACCGGGGGAGCAGGATTTATAGGTTTTCATCTTGCAAAGCATTTAAGTTCAAAAGGAATAAAAGTCACTATAGCTGACAATTTCCAAAGAGGCAGGCAAGATAATGATTTTAAGTCGCTTCTGAAACAAAAGAATGTTTCCTTATTACAAGTAGACATTACAAAAGAAGATCAATTAGCTAAACTCAAGAGCGGATATGATTTTGTGTATCATTTCGCAGCTATAAACGGGACAGGCAACTTTTACAGGATTCCAGATCAAGTTCTTAAAGTAGGGGCTGTAGGCACAATCAATCTATTGGAGTGGTTTTCAAAGAAAAACAGCAAAGGAAAGATCATATTCAGCTCCAGTTCTGAAACTTATGGGGGCTTATTGGGCATTCTCGGAAGTAAATTTAAGATCCCTACACCGGAAAATGTGCCCCTTGTAGTGTCCGATCCTAAAAATTTAAGATGGTCATATGGTGCAAGCAAGATTTTAGGCGAAGTCGCTTTTTTCAGCTATGCAAAAGCCAGAAAATTCAAACGATTTGCAATTATAAGGTACCATAACATTTATGGTCCACGAATGGGTTATGAGCATGTAATTCCTCAATTTATAGAGCGGATTGCAAAAAAAGAAAATCCATTCAGGATATTCGGCAAAGACCAAACAAGATCTTTTTGTTTTGTCGATGATGCAGTACAGGCAACACAGTTGGTCATGAAAAATGAAAAGACTAATGGGGAAATCATCCATATAGGGAGAGATGACAGCGAGATAAAGATAATTGATGTTGCTGAAAAATTATTCAAGATAGCGAATTTCCATCCTAAGCTAAAAGTAGAGAAGGAAGCTCTTGGAACTGTAAAAAGGCGTTGCCCGGATATTTCAAAACTTAAAAAATTAGGATTTAGACCAAAAATCAGCCTTGACAAAGGCCTTAGGAAAACCTATGACTGGTATAAGGTGTGAAATATGAAATGCCAAATCTGTAATAGTGAAAGACTGGCAAAGTTTTTATCGCTTGGAGAGCAGCCTGTTCCTGACGTTTTCCTGACAAAAGAGCAGCTTAATGATAACGAAGATAAGTATCCATTAGATGTCTATTTCTGCGAGGACTGCTGCCTTGTCCAGCTTGGGCATGCTGTCGATCCTGAAGTGCTTTTCAGGGAATACCACTACAACACTGCAACAAATGAAAGCCTGAAAAGGAATTTTAAGCAGTTGGTGGAGTCGCTGGTGAAGAAATTCAATCTTTCTGGAAATGACCTGGCTGTAGATATTGGCTCAAATGACGGCACGTTGTTGAGCTATTACATCCCTTACAAGGTGAAAATACTTGGGATCGACCCTTCAAGCGTCGCTGACATCGCTATAAAGAACAACATCCCAACAATAAAGGATTTTTTCAATGAAAAGACAGCGGAAAAAATAGCAAATCAGCACGGAAAGGCAAAAGCAATAACAGCCACTAACGTCTTTGCGCATGTAAGGGACTTTGATTCCTTCATGAATGGCGTCAAAAGATTGTTGTCAGATGACGGAGTTTTCGTAACAGAATCGCATTATCTTATGAACATGATAAAGGAGATGCAGTATGATTCAATCTATCATGAGCATCTTAGATACTATTCGCTCAAGCCACTCATGAGACTGTTTGAAAGGTTTGGCATGGAAATCTTTGATGCAGAAAGGATAACTACACATGGAGGATCAATAAGAGTATATGCCTGCTATAAAGATTCCCATAAAATATCACAAAATGTTTCAGAAATCACAAAAACAGAAGAGGAGGAAGGGCTTTATGACAAGCAAACATTCTTTGATTATGGGGAAAAAGTTTCTGAAAACAAAACCAAATTGCAGCAGCTATTGTCAGACTTGAAGAAAAAAAACAAAAGAATCGTTGGCATAGGCGCGCCTGCAAAGGGAAATACATTACTAAACTATTGCAACATAACTACTGATATTATGGATTACATCGCAGAAACAAGCGAATTGAAGATTAGTAAATTCACGCCTGGAATGCACATCCCTGTAGTTCCTGAATCAAAACTTTTTAATGATCAGCCGGGCTATGCATTATTGCTTTCCTGGAACATAAAGGATATTCTAATACCAAAACTAAGGGGAGCTGGATATAAAGGAAAGTTCATAGTACCAAACCCAATTCCTAAAATCATTTAATATGGAATACAAACAAATAGGCAATGCCGAGATTCCTGTTCTAGGGCTTGGCACATGGGAGATTGGTGGAAGGTTTGAAGCAGACCATTCACAAAAACAGAATTCTATAGAGATCATAAAGCAGGCAATAGAGCTTGGCATAACCCATATAGACACATCAGAAATCTATGGCAACGGGTTCACAGAAGAATTGATTGCAGAAGCTATATCATCTTTCGATAGAAAGAAATTGTTCATAACTAGCAAAGTGTGGAGCAATCATCTAAATTATGATGCCACAATTAAGGCATTGCATTCCAGCCTTAAAAGATTAAAAACAGATTATCTTGATCTGTATGTTATCCATAAGCCAGGAAAGGATATGGATTTAAAGGGAACAATGGAAGCTTTGGGGCATTTGAATGAGCAGAATTTGATAAGGGCCATAGGGGTAAGCAATCTTACTGAACAACAGATATCAGATGCGCAAAAATTCCTGAATAACTCAAGGATAAGCGCTGTACAAAATGAATATAACCTTTTGAAAAGGGATGAAGAAATTATTGAATTGTGCAATAAGAATGATATCTTGTTTATAGCTTATAGGCCATTAAAGAGGGGGCAATTAGCAAAGCCAGGAATACCGCTCCTGGATAGATTAGCAAAAAAATACAATAAGACGCAGTCCCAAATAGCACTGAATTGGCTAATATCAAAGCCAAAAATAGTTGCAATACCTAAAGCAACTAAGAAAGAGCACCTACAAGATAATCTAGGTTCTATTGGGTGGAAAATGGAAGATCAGGATTATGAAGCACTTGACAAAATCAATCAATAAATAAATTACTAGCATTAATTGCATTGAAACGAAATATTTTTAAAAGTTGAGAATTGGCTCAAGGCATGAAGAAATCTATGAAGGTTTTTATTGCAATTCCAGCGAGAAATTCTGAAAAAACACTTGAAAAAGTATATTATGATATCCCTATAAAGTTCAGAAAAAATGTTTTATTGTCTGATGATGGCAGTAGAGATTCCACGATCGATGTTGCTAAAAAATTAGGCATTAAGGTATTCAAGAACCCAAGGAAGCACGGCTACGGCAGCAATGCAAAAAACTGCTTTAATAAAGCGCTTGGTTTAGGAGCTGATATCGTAATCATACTGCATTCAGACTATCAATATGATGCTAAAAAAATCCCTGACCTTGTCAAATATATTGAGAATGGAAAAGCTGACTTTACAATCGGCTCAAGGATACTGGGGGATAAAGCTGAGGGAATGTCTGCATTTAGATTTCTGGGCAACAGGCTCTTGGGTTTTATCGAAAACTTAATCATGAGGACAAAAGTCACTGACCTTCATTCAGGATTAGTGGCTGTAAGTTCAGACTTGCTGAAAAGAATACCCTTCAATGTTGATTCAGATGATTTCGGTTTCCATACTGACATGGTTTTTCAGGCACATTATGCAAATGGCAAATTCAAAGAAGTCGGAATTCCTACAAGATATGGGGATGCAAGTTCGTCAATTAGCATCTATAAATCCATTGTTTACGGGTTTCATACTTTGGATACTATTTTTAAGTACCTGATGGCAAAAAGCGGATTGATGAAACATCCCAAGTTCAGGATAAAAAAGATTGATAGGAAAAATTGATTCTTTATAATTATAGAAAACTTTAATAATCAATCAGATTTCTGGAATAAATATAATTCAATGCAGGAATACCGTGAAAAGTAAAATAATACAGGAGGATATCAAGACTATTGCAGAGGAACTAAGGCCTGTTGCAGATAAATTAAGCGGAAAGACCCTCTTGATTACCGGCGGTGCAGGATTCATAGGCAACTATCTGCTTTTAACTATAGATTTTCTTAATAAAAACGTGCTTAAGAAACCATGCAGGGTAATATCAGTTGACAATTTTATAACTGGATTAAGCTATCAAATTAAAGAAAGCCCAACATTCAAGGCAATCAAGCATGATATAAAAAATCCCCTAAAAATAGATGAAGATATTGATTATATAATCCATGCTGCCGGCATAGGCTCACCAAAATTTTACAGAATCTATAAGATTGAAACTATTGATGTTGGTGTTTTGGGAACTAAAAATGCCCTTGAGCTTGCAAAGGAAAAAAACGTGAAAAGTTTCATGTTTTTCAGCTCAAGCGAGGTTTATGGAGACCCTGATCCAAGATTTGTGCCTACTCCTGAAGATTATAATGGCAATGTTTCGTGTACTGGCCCAAGATCCAATTATGACGAATCCAAGAGATTAGGGGAGGCATTATGCGTTGCTTACCATGAGATGCATAATATTCCTGTTAAGATGGTAAGGCCTTTTAACGTGTATGGTCCTGGAATGAGGCTTGATGATTACAGGGTTCTGCCCAATTTTGTTTCTAACATGTTCAAGGGAAATCCCCTGCCGGTATATGGCGACGGGAGACAGACAAGGACTTTTTGCTACATAACAGATGCAATGGTCGGTTTTCTCAAAGTTTTTCTTTCTGATCTGAATAAAGAGAGCTTCAATGTAGGAAATGAGAAGGGAGAGATCAGCATGGCAGGGCTGGGAAACTTAATCTCAGAAATTTTTGACAACAAGATTGAAGTGAAGAATACAGCCGGGCTTAATGATGCATACGGCAAATCAGATCCAAAAAGAAGATGCCCTGACTTGACTAAAATAAGAACAAAACTCGGCTATAACCCAAAAGTAAATCTAAAAACAGGAATTCAAAGATTTATTCAATGGGCTGCGGAAGAACACAATCTAAAATCCCCTTTGATTTCCCCTAAACTGGAAAAGAGTGTTTAGAATTAAATAATTCTTGCTTCCGGCAATGGTATTATGAACTTGACCCCTTTTTCAGCGTAATTCTTCGTCTTGCTTAATATCTCATCGGCGAAATTCCATGCGAGTATCAGAATATAATCAGGCAGCTTTTCATTAAGCATTTTTGAGCTGACTACTGGAATGTGCGTCCCTGGAGCAAACAATTTCTGCTTTAACGGATTGTCCTCTATTATATAATCAATCTCCCCCTTTCCAATGCCGCAGAAATTAAGCAGGGTATTGCCCTTGGCAGGAGCACCGTAAGCTGCTATTTTTTTACCCTCTCTTTTGATATTCCTTATATAGTCCACTAGCCTTTTCCTGACATCATATACCTTTCTTCCGTATTCTTCATAAAGATTAAATCCATCAACGCCCATTTTTTTCTCGTAATCCAGAAGATCCTTGACAGAATCGTCAATCTCGCGGCTGCTTTCTTTTCTCTTCGCGAAAACCCTCAATGAGCCGCCGTGTGTATCAATCCTTTTTACCCTGAAAATCTCCATCCCGTGCTTTTTGAAAAAATAATCCAAAGATGTCAAAGTGTAATAAGACATGTGCTCGTGGTAGACATTATCGAAAGTCATCTTTTCAATTGTATCCACAAAATACTGGATTTCAATGACATAAATCCCCTCGTCTTTGAGCAGCTTTTTCACATTTTCAATCACGCTGTCTATGTCGTCTATATGGGCAAATACGTTGTTTGCAGTAACGACATCTGCCTTTCCTTTTCTTTTTATTATTTCACTGACAACATTCTCGTTGAAGAAATCGTTTATAGTTTCAATTCCATTGTCCTCGGCAATCTTTGCAACATTTGCTGCAGGCTCAACGCCCACAACCTTGACATTAAATTTCTGGAAGGGTTTCAGCAAGATCCCGTCGTTGGATCCAATATCAACAGCAACGGACTTCTCGTTCAATCCGAAATCTTTTGTTATATCCTCTGCCATATCAGCAAAATGCTTCTGGAATGTCTTTGTTGTTGAACTGAGATAAACATAATCGCTGAACATCTCCTCTGAAGGAACAATATAAGTCAACTGGACAAGCTTGCACCGTTTGCAGAAGCACAATTCAAGGGGAAATTTCTTCTCTTCCTTGCTTAAATCCTCTTTCGAGAGGAAGCTGTTTGCCAATGGTGTTGTTCCAAGTGACAGAAACTTTTTCAAGTCCTCATTCTTGCATATTCTGCATTTCATTTTATGTGATATTCAATCTGAGTTTTATCAGTTAATTTATAATCTTTTTCAATTTTTACCAATATAAGAAAAATATCTTGGATATAGTTTTCAGGTATTGCGGGCCTTGCTTTGAGAGCCTTAGCTTGCTTTTGCCAGCTTCCCTTTCTTTCCAGTTTACAGGAACTTCCACTATTCTATAACCCTTCCTTATGGCTTTTAATGCAATCTCAAGGCCAATATCGAACTCATCCGCCTTAAGATCAAGCTCTTTGACCTTATCAATCCTGAATCCCTTGAACAAGCTTGTGAAATCCTTAAGATCAAACCTCAGGAAAGCAAGTCTTACAGTGTAGTTTGCAACACGGTTTGCCAGTGTCTTGATGAAAGGGTATCCTATTATCTTTGAGCCTTTCATGAAACGGGATGTATGGACAAAATCATAACCGCTATGCAGTTTTTTCAGAATAGAGGGTATATATTTGATGTCATCAGGCGCATCTGACATGAAAACAACTCCATATTTTCCAGAGGCTTCTTTTATCCCTTTGCGTATGGCAGAACCAACTCCTTTGGAATTCTCCCTGTGAATGAACTTCAGCCTGTTGTATTTTTTTGAAAGCTTCTTAAGAATTTTTTCAGTGCCATCCCTGCTGTCATCGACAACAACAACTTCGGCATCAATCTTAAGATTGTCCAGATTGCTGAAAATCCGGTTTATAGAATAATCTATGAGTTCTTTTTCATTAAATGTAGGTATGATTATTGATAATTCCGGTGATATTTTTTTCATTTCTCTACAATTATGTTTCTGACCATTCTGAATCCGTGCTTTATTAAGGCCAGTTTTGAATTTCCTTCCCTCCTTTCATAGTTGACTGGTATGACTTTATATGCAAGTTTTCTGCTTACAGTACGTTTTGATAAAGCAGTTATAAAATCCAAGTCATTGGGCAAGGTTCGCAGGTCAATTTTTTTAAGTATTTTTGTTTTTAAAATCCTTTGGCCAGAAGAGCAATCTCCTACATTTTCCCCTGTTATCAGCCAAAACAGCAGAGCAAATATCTTATTCCCGATTTTCCTTATAAAAGGCATCTTATTCCTGGTTCCGGCAAACCTATTTCCCCATATAGAATCCAAATCAAATTTTTTTACATATTTCATCATCAAAGGGAAATATTTGGGGTTGTATGTCATATCCGCGTCAAGAAAGGCAACATATCCAGTCTTTGCTGCAAACATTCCGGTTTTAAGCGCCGCTCCATAACCCTTATTTGCTTTATGAACAATTATCTTGACTTTTTCCTTTTTTGCAGTTTCTATTGTCTTGTCTTTACTGCCGTCATCAACTATTATTATATAAGCATCAGGGACATATTTTTTTATATTCTTTATTGTAGCTCTTATGGAAGATTCCTCATTATATGCAGGCACTACAACAGTTAATTCCATCTTAACCCAACATTTTTTTTAATCCATCACCCAGCTTTAAAGTTTTCAGCTTAATTTTTCCGGTTTTTGCTATGAATTTTTTAACGTCAATCCCTCTTGATTTTTTTCTTACTATTTCTGATTTTGAACCTGTAATCTTTATGATATTCTTTGCCAAGTCCTCGATTGAAGTTCCTTTCCCTGTGCCAATATTTACAGCTTCCCCCACGAAATCGTCCCTTTTTGAGACCTGAATTATGCCATTGATTATATCCCTTATCCATATAAAATCAAGTATTTGCTTGCCCCCATATAATTCTAGATCCTTATTCTTGCTGGCATTTTCTAAAAAAATAGGTATAACTCTGTCCCTATCCCTTGGGCCATACCCATTTGTTATCCTTACTATGTGGACATTTAATTTATGAGATTTAATAAAAGCCCTGCATAACATTTCCCCAGAAGCTTTTAATGCCCCATACATGTTTATGGGATTTAATGGATGCTTTTCATCCACAGGAATGTATTGCGGATTCCCATAAACTTCCCTTGACGAAGCAAAAACAAATCCCTTTACATTGTTTTTCGAGGCATATTTTAGGATATTATAGGTTCCATCCACATTTGAACTGAAAGCATAGTCTGGATTTAAAGAAGAGCCTATCACATTTGACTGAGCCGCAAGATGATATATAATGTCAATTTTACCTATTCTTTTAAGTGAATTATAATTCCGGATATCCCCATTGATTAATCTAATATTTTTGCTTTTTAAATTATGCTTGATATTCTGTATCCTACCTCTATAAAAATTATCCAAAATTATAATACTGTCCTTCTTATCCTTCGAAAGAGCATCAACAAGATGACTTCCTATAAAACCAGCTCCCCCTGTTATCAAAATTTTCATTTGATAGAGGCCAGTATCAAACTTTATAAATTTAACCCTTTAATTATTTAGCTGCAAATGGCAGTATTTTCCCTGTTTTCACATTGCAAAAAATATATAAAGTTATGACTAGTCTTATTACATAAAAGAATTATACATACTGATTTGCATGATACTGGAAAAAATTTACGGTTTTATGGAGAAGTATAGTGATAAAACTACCTCCTTGCTGATTAACAATAAAAAATCCACCTTCATTTTAGCTTCTATATTGACTGTCGCAGTCGCTGTGATCTTATCTTATTTTAGCAGAGACGGATTTCGGCTGTTTCCTGCTATTATGATATCCTTATTCCTCATCCTTATTTATTCCAATATCCTAAATGCTTCCAAGAACTACAAGAAAGCCATCACCTTTGTGTTCATACTTTCATTTCTTTTTCAAATTTATCTTGCAGCACAGTTTATTGGAGTGGAGCACGATATCAATAACAGGAGAAGTGAAGGCGAAACCATTGATAAGGCAGGAAATATCTATAGGGAAGTTAATCCATATTATACCACCCTGATATATGGCAAGATCACCCCCTATTTTAAATCAGAGGAAGAAATCCAGGAATATAACAAAAGAGCAGACTATTATTATCCCCCGACAAGGGCATGGACAGCATTTCTAGTATTAAAATTGTCAGAATTGACTTCTATAAAATTTTCTACTATGATAAAGATGCCCATGATACTGACTACTTTCCTAATAGGGATCTTGCTATACAAGATTATGATTTTTTATAAGAAAGGCCCCAAAGAAATATACAAAACTATGGCATTTTACCTATTCAATCCATTAACAATCATGGTCTCTGGCTATCATGGTCAGGATGATAACTTAGGCATTATCTTCCTGGTCTTATTTTTTTATTATTTATTAAAATCTCAAAAGATAAACTTCTTTTCAGCATTACTTTTAGGGCTTTCTTTAGTAGTGAAGCCAGTGGCTGCACCTGTACTGCCTTACTTTGTCTCAAAACAAAAAAAACTTCTTAAAATGGCAATGTTTGGAATTATAGTTATTTTCCCCTATCTTTTTCTAATAGCCACATATCCTTATTCACCCCTGTTTGAAAAATTGAAAGGCACATTGCTGTATGGCGGCGTAAAGTATCTTTGGGGTTACAGCAGGGTTGAGAACTATTTCACTACTTCGTTTAATCTTCCTGGTTTGCATACATCCTTCAGCTATGTATATCCTGCAATAACAATACTCCTGTTTGGGGGCATGTTTTTATATTTCCTTAAGAATAAGCGCATAAATTATCTTGACGGAATAATAATATCCAATCTCTTTTTCTTTGTATTCACCTCAGGTTTTGGCCTCCAGTATTTCATGTGGATGCTGCCTTTTGCGGTTCTAAAAGCCAATGAGCGTAAATTTAGATATTTTTATTATGTCTTTTCTATATTAAGCGGACTTATGGCGCTTGTATTTTACTATGGGAATGCAAATACCTATTATTTTATCAGGGATGCAATCGGATATAGCATAATCGGGATTACATTATGGATTTTCATAATATTCTGGTGGGTGTGGTATCTTAAGATAGGTGTCAATGAGAAGCCAAAACAATTGCCTACTTAGTAAAAGCAGTATACATCTTTAATGCCACTTTTTCTATTGAGAAGTTCTCTATAATTCTTTTTCTTCCATTTTTAGAGATTTTACTTGCTTTATCCTTGTTTTTCATCAAAAACAATATCTTGTCTGCCATGTCATCTATGTCAAATCTTTTTGAGACCAAACCAAAGGATTCATTCGGAATTACAAATTTTCTTCCACCGCTTTCCATCACGACAACAGGCGTTTCAGTTGCTAATGCTTCATTCACAGCAGGGGTTATCTCCTGATAGTTTGCCAGAACAAAAATATCTGCTTTGTTATATAAAACAGCAAGATCCTTATGATTTTTACTTCCCAGGAATTTAACATTTTTTTCTATGCCAAGACTTTTTGCCAGATTTATTAAGGTATTTTTGTAATATCCTTCTCCAACAATCCACAATTCTGTGTTTTTGTATCCTTTATCAATTATCCTTTTCAATGCCTTGATTATCAGATGGTGGCCTTTTATTTTATACAAGCCGGCAACTGAAAGCAGTATTGTTTTCTTCTCTTTTTTTACTTTCATCGGCTTAAAGCATTTTGTGTCTGTTGCATGTCCGATCACCATTGATTTTTCTTTGTTTTTTAATAGACCAAGCCTTATGCACCTTTCTTCTGCCTGTGGGTTGGTAAATAAGGAAAATCTTGCGTAATTATAGGCACATTTCATAATGGGATTTATCAAATATTTGGATAATTTGAACAAATAGAATCCTTCAACTGTCTGGGATGTCCTGTAGATAAGCCTTGCTTTGTATTTTTTTGCGGCCTTATATGCCTGATAAGCAAAAATATAGAATTCAGGGTTGCTTGACTCAATTATATCATAATCCTTTAGTTTTCGGATTAGATCAGAATAATGAAATCTCGGAATGCCCAATAGCAAAAATATCTTTTCAAAAATTGTTTTATAGTCAAAACTTTTGATTTTTTCAACCTTGAATCCCTTATAACTGAAATCATTGTTTTTGTCTGTAAAGATTGTCACTTCTGCATTCTTATTTTTTATCAAATAACCATACACTTTCAACAAATTGTTCAGAGAAGAATGTATATTGAAATGGGTTGGTATTACAACAGCAATTTTTAGCTTTGGCATTTTCAGAACCTATTTTTTATCATTGTGATGCAAGCTACTATTCCGTCTTTCCAACTTATTTTTTTCCCCTCTTCAAATGCCCTTGGGGAATATCTTATGGGAAGCTGGACTATCTTGTGTCCTTTCTTCACTATTCTGCACATGAGCTCTATATCATATTCGAATCCATTGGAATTGACATCAACGCTTTTAAGCACATCGCTTTTAAACAGTTTATAGCACGGCTCTACATCTGTCAGTTTGGTGCCGTAAAGTATATTGAAAATAAAAATCAATCCCTTGTTGCCTATCCAGTGCAAAGGGTGCATTGTATGCTTTTTTGGCAGCAATTTTGATTTCTTTGAGAATCTCGAACCAAAAACAATGCCTGCCCTGTTTTCAAGAATCGGCTTTAGCAATTTTTTATAATCTTCTGGATCATACTCAAGATCAGAGTCTTGGAATATAATAAACTCACCAGTCGCAGCTTTAATGCCTGTTTTAAGGGCTGCACCTTTCCCGCTGTTTTTTTTATGGAAAAGCCTGACATAATTTCCTTTTAATTTTTTGATAATTTCTCTGGATCCATCTATAGAAAAATCATCTACCAGTATTATTTCCTTTTTTATATTGCCCAGATTAACGCCTTCTATTTTCTTAATTATCTCTTTAATTGTATTTTTCTCGTTATAAACAGGTACAATAATGGATAATTTCATTTATTCTCCGCAATTGATTATATTTTAGGAATTTTGACAGTAATATTATTATTGAGAGATTTTTGAGCTAATTCCAATATTCTAGTTATTCTTAATGCATCTTCTCCTTTGTTTATAGATGCC
>NZDH01000001.1 GCA_002688775.1 Candidatus Woesearchaeota archaeon | reverse complement strand
TTAGATAAGGAAGAACACTTAGGGATTGCATTATCAGGAGGAAAAGATTCTCTTACAGTCCTGAATCTATTAAATAATCTTTCAAAGCAAAATCCAAAAATAAAGATAAGTGCAATTGCAATTGATGAAGGCATTCATGATTACAGGGATAAAACATTGAAGACAGCTAAGGAATTCTGCGATCAAATCAGCATAAAACTAAACATTTATTCTTACAAAAAAGAATTTGGTTTGACACTTGATGAGATGCTAAAAATACTTAATGTCAAACCATGCACTATTTGCGGCATTTTCAGGAGATATTTGCTAAATAAAAAATCAAGAGAACTGAAATTTACAAAAATAGCAACAGGCCATAACCTTGACGACGAATGCCAGTCAATCATGATGAACCAGATGAAGAACAACATCGGGGCATCTGCAAGACTCGGCCCAAAAGTCGGAATAGTGAAGGATGAAAAATTCATACAAAGAATAAAACCGCTTTACTTGTGCACAGAAAAGGAAGTTACAACCTATGCTTTCATTAATGGTTTATTGGATAATTTTACCGAATGCCCCAATGTTTCCCGATCATACAGGGCACAAATAAGAGATATGTTGAATCAGATGGAAAATAAGTTTCCAGGGACTAAATATTCAATTGTAAATTCATTTTTACAGACTTTGCCGATGTTAAAGGAGAAATTCAAGCACGAATCAATCAAAGCATGCGTCAAATGCAAAGAGCCAAGCTCTAAGGATGTATGCAACGCTTGCCATTATGTTGAAAAATTAAAAATAGTTTGTGAGAAATAGAATGGAAGCATGGATTTTCTTTATTTTTATATCTGAATTTATTTGGGCTGTAACAGCCATAATAGATAAATTTGTACTTTCAAAGGGTTATATTAGAAGTGCTATGGTTTATATTATTCTTAACGGTTTGATGAATGTACTTATCATATTTTTGCTGCCGTTTGTTCAATTTAGCAGTATTGGCAATATTGACATACTAATCGCCATTTCTAATGGAATTTTCTTAAGCTTAGGCGTAGTGCTATTCTATACCGCAATCCAAAACGAAGAAGTTTCCAGAGTTTCAATGATGTTCACATTAATTCCTGTTTTTGTACTGATTTTAGCTTTTTTTATTTTAGACGAAGTTTTAACCTTATTTCATTATATTGGATTTGTTCTATTAGTTAGTGCATCTATTCTAGCCTCCTATCACCATTCCAAGAAGAAATGGGTAATGAATAAAGCATTTTACTTTATGCTGGCATCTGCTATATTTATAGCATTCAGCTGGATTGCTGGAAAGCACATACTTAGCATTACTAATTTTTGGAATGCTTTTCTATGGTTGAGGCTGACTAACTTTGTAACTTTGGGATTATTATTTGTTCCATCAATTAGAAATGAGTTCATTAACACTTTTAGAAAAATGAACAACAAAATAAGAGGGCTTCTTGGGTTTAAAATGGTCGTAGATTTTTCTGCGTTTGCAATCAGTAATCTTGGCATATTTTTTGGAACTGCAACTCTAACATCTGCACTCGCTGGATCTATTTCGCCATTATTGATTTTTACATTAGCAATACTTGCTTCAATTTTTATACCAAAAATAATTAAGGAAGAACTTGATTTTGATTCTATACTGATAAAGACAGCGTCATTAATTCTGGTAATAATCGGAATAATCTTCATTAATTTATAACTTAAAATGTAATCAAAACTTTTATAAATGGTTTAGTAGTCTTTTTTAGCATGACAGAGCAAAATCAAGCAAATGTAGTGGAAGAAAAGAAACCTGAGCAAAATACTGCTCAAAATGATACTAAGCAAGCTGAAAAAAAATACCTTTTACAGCACGACAGGCCAAATTGCATCGGATGTGCAGCGTGTGCAGCTGTAGCACCAGATTTCTGGGAGATGAATGAGGATGGCAAATCTGATATCATCAAAGGCAAGAATGTAGAAGACGAATGGCAGGAACTGGATATTGACGAAAAAAATTACAATGAAAACAAGGAAGCTGCTGATTCATGCCCTGTCAATGTAATACACTTAAAGGACAAGAAAACCGGAGAGAAAATAATTTAAACCCTTAAGTAATTTAATTCTACATGAACAAATGCCCTAAATGCTTTTCAAGAGATATTAAGATTGCGAATTATTTAGGTGTCAAAACCGTCAAGTGCAGAGACTGCGGCTGGGATGAAACAACTGTTTATGAAGTTTACTCACAACAAAAAACAAGCCAGAAAGCAAAAGGAAGATATTCTCCGTATAAGACAGGCGGAAAGCAAAGGACAAGGAAGAAATAAAAAAGGTGTATTAATGGATTTAAAATTACTACTCAACAAGTTTACCATCTACCATTACATGATCTCATTTCTCATCGTACTTATTTTAGCAAGCACTTTTTTCTTTGGTTTTGGTGTAAATTCTTTATTGCCGGTCTTGATAACCATTATCACAACAGTATCATTGGATCTGTTCATTGGGTACTATAAATCTAAGAAATGGGAATTATCACAAAGCGCATTAATCTCAGGCTTATTTATCGGAGGTTTATTGACGCAAAATCTTCCATTTTACATGTATGTTGCAGCAGGAATTGTTGCAATTTTATCTAAACATTTGATTAAATTCCGGCAAAAGCATATTTTCAATCCAGCCAATCTTGGAATTCTTATCACTTCAATCATATTTCCAACTGCACTTCATACTTGGTGGATTTCCTCGCCTTTAATTTTAGTCCTGATTTTTGGAATTTTTATGGTTTGGAGATTAAAAAGATTTGATTTAACTCTAAGTTTTTTAATAAGCTATTTTCTGATAAATTCAATTATTATATTATCACGAGGAGCACAATTTTCTGACATTTATTTTACCTTAATTAACGGAAGCGTTATTTTCTTCTTTTCAATGTTTATGCTGATTGAGCCAAGAACTAATCCAACAAATAAAAAACAAAGAATTGCTTATGGTGTTTTAGTTGCTATTTTATTCATCATATTCCAAATCTATATCCCGCAGCATGATTTGCCTTTGGCGTTGGCTGTTGGGAATGTATTGGTACCTATTTTAAAAAACTTTATAAAGGGGTAGTTTATCTCACATGAATATACATCTTAATTTTTTATTTTCAAAATAAAACAGCTAGTGCGTACACTTAAAATGTCAAGAGAAGACGAAACAATTTTTGCCAACCTTTTGCAAAAAGCATTGAGGAAAAGCATGCAATGCGGGATATGAAATCCCGCGGAACGATTAAATGACACGCGAAGACGAAACAATTTTTGCTTTAAGAACAACAGCAAACAGAGAAGACCAAGTCATGGACTTTGTTACAAGCAATGCTACAAAGAAAAAGCTGGAAGTTTATTCTGTGATAAGGACTCATGGGATGAGGGGTTATATTTTCATTGAAGCAGCAACTAAAACCGATGCAGAGCAGGCAGCTTTTAACATCCCATATGCAAGGGGCATTCTTCCTCACCCTGTGAAATATAAGGAAATAGAGCACATGCTGGAACAAGTAAAGCATGAGATGAATATCCAAAAGAACGATATTGTTGAGATTATTTCAGGTCCATTCAAGAGAGAGAACGCAAAAGTCACTAGGATTGACAAGGCAAAAGAAGATGTTGTTGTAGAGTTATTAGAAGCAGCAGTCCCAATCCCTATAACAGTAAAGATGGATGCAGTCAAAGTCATCAGAAGAGAGACAGAAACAGAAATTAAAAAAGATGATACTGAAGAAGACTCTTTGTAAACATTTTTAAATCGATATTTATTACTATATTAAAATGAAACCTGGAAATAAACAAGGACCAAGATTTACCCTACCTAGTCTTGAAGTAGGTGTAACTTACTGGGTAGATTGCGAATTACGGAGTGGTTCTATAGCACATGTAACAGTATCCCCCGATAAGGTAATATCCTCAATTCCAGACAAACTTAGAGAAGTCGTAACACGTGAATGCCAGAGAATGAGATATGGCGGAGAACCAGAATACTCTAAAAAACCTTTAGATTTACAACCACTATAATAAAATGCCAAAAGAAAAAGTCGAAGTTTTAGTTAATGGCGGTCAAGCTACCGCCGCACCACCATTAGGTCCAGCTTTAGGTCCAATGGGAGTCAACATAGGCCAAGTTGTATCTGATATTAACAAGAAAACAGATTCATTCAAAGGAATGCAGGTTCCTGTCAAGATTTTCATAGACAAAGAAACAAAAACTTATGAAATTATTATCGGAACTCCTCCGGCTTCTGGACTGATAAAGAAAGAAGTCAATCTTGAAAAAGGTTCAGGAAAGGCAAAGCATGAGATGGTCGCTGACATTCTGATTGAGCAGATAATCAAAATCGCAAAGATGAAAGAAACTGCCACATTAGGCAAAACACTAAAAGAGAAAGTAAAAGAAATAATTGGAACATGCCAATCAATGGGAATTCTTGTTGAAGGAAAGCCGGCAAAAGAAACAATTGTAGATGTTGATGCTGGTAAATTTGACGAAGAAATAAGAACAGAAAAGACTGAATTAACCAAGGAAGAGCTTGCAAAACTGGAAGAAGAGAAGCAAAAACTTGCAGAAGTACTTGCCAAGAAGAGGGCAGAGTTTGAAAAAGCTGCTAAGGAAATTATTGAATCAATGGCAGGCAAACAAAGAGGAGAAATTAAGGCTAAACTGACTCTGGCTGGAATTCCAGATGACATGATCAAAGAGTTACTGCCAGTTGAAGGCGTAGCAGCAGCAGGAGCAGTGCCAGGTGCAGAACCTGCAGCAGGTGCAGCAGCAGCTCCGGGAACAGAAGCAAAGAAAGAAGAAGCTCCAAAGAAAGAAGAGAAGAAGAAATAAATTTACAATCCACAATCTTTATATATCAATTCTAACAAATCATCAAATAAAGAGGTGAATAGATGGGACTCTTAGGCAAATTAGCATTCTGGAAGAAAAGCGATGACCTAGGCGATATTGGAAAAGACTTAGGTCTTGACAAGGATTTAGGAATGGGCCAGCCAGGATTAGATGCAGGTCAAGGGCCTTCTCCAGACTTGGGAATGGGTCTAGATCAAGGTCCACAAGCACAACCATTCCAAAAATACCCTTCTTTTCAGCCTCAGCCAGGTTTTCAGCAAGCTCCAAGTTTTCAACCACCGGCTCCTTCAAATGATAATTACATCAATTCAAAGAATATGGAAGTGATATCAAGCAAACTCGATGCTTTAAGAGTTTCATTAGACAGCATCAACCAAAGGCTTTCAAATATAGAAGCAATAGCCAGAGGAGAACAGGAAGACTCAAGAAAGAGAAGGTATTATTAGGATATTTTTATTTTATTTATTTTTAATTATTAATTTTTTTGAATTCAATGAGTTTTAGTATTGTAAATTAGCCACATTACAATAACTATTGGTTTACAAACACTTAATGAATTATTTGTGCAGTCATTTCTTCCATATTGTACTTTTCTCTTAATAACAATAAAAAAATAATAATTTTGACAAAAAATAAAAAACCACTAAACACCAAACAAAATCTTTTTATACACCTCTTTCTAATTTAATCTCATGAACAAAAAACACATAACAATCTTATCTACAGCACTAATAGTAATACTTCTGGACCAGATAACAAAACTGCTAATCAAAACAAATTTCAAATTAAACCAAAGTTTACCAATAATAGAAAACATTTTACACTTAACTTACGTCACCAACACCGGCTCTGCTTTTGGCTTGTTTAAGGGATTTAATCTGTTTTTTGTAATATTCTCAATAATAGTGATCATAGCAATATTTTATTTCATCAACAAGATAAAAAACAATGAAAAATTAATTCAATATTCTGTTGGTTTATTATTGGCAGGAACAATTGGAAACCTGATCGACAGAATATTGCATGGCTCTGTAATTGATTTCATCGACTTTAGAATCTGGCCTGTCTTTAACATAGCTGACAGTTCGATAACAATAGGTGTTATTTTATTAATTATATTATTATGGGAGAAATAAATCAAACAACGCATGTATCAGCCTGAAATCCTTTTGATTGGGCCTCTTCTTTTGTATTGAACCAAACTTGATTTTCCTTGCTTATCCTGCCTGCCCAGTCGCACCTTGGCAAATGAAACTTTGCAGCTTTCCTGCTTGCGATGAATTTTCCAGGTGTAAATGTTTTTTCAACATGAACTGTTTCTGGAACTTGCTCTGCTATTTCAACTCTGTCAACAAAAGGATAGTAATACTTTGATTTATCGTATTGCTTTACTTCAACACTTTCAGCTGGTTTTGGGCGGTCAGCTAAAAGATTAAGCAAAACAACTATCAGACCTACAACAGTAAACAAGACTGTCGTTATATGGGCAAGATTAAAGTTGTTTGTCAGAAGGAATATGACAGAAACATTGAACAATAAGACTATCAACAGAGCACCTACTATTCCCCAGCTTGCTCTTTTTTCATGGAATACAAAAAACATTCCAAAAGCCAATAAAAACATAAAGGAAAGCAATAATCCCAGCTCAAAAATAAATGAAAATCCGCTCAGGTCAAAAACAACAAAAATAAATCCTATAAATACAAATAAAAGGACAAATAGCATTACAAAGAAACTTATTGTTGATAAATCTGATTTCGAACTTTCCATAGATGTAGGGGTTATTTTACTGTATTTAAATGTTTCTATTATCAAGTAGTAATAAGTATCTAGAATTCGTCAAACTCATCCAGATGCTTCAAATACCCTTTTTTTCTCAGAAATGCCAGCTGTGTTTTTGAGTACTTGTAGACAACATCTCCTTTTGCATCTCCACCAAACTCCCAAGGCTCAACAATTGTTATATCACCATCCCTTACCCATAATCTTCTTGTGAGCCTGCCTGGTATCCTGCAAATTCTTGTTTTGCCATCCAAGCATCTAACACGCATTCTTGAACCGCCAAGCCTTTGCTCAATGATGCCAAAAGTCTGATTGCCTCTTGGAAGATTAATTCTAGAAATCTCTTGCTGGATTTTCTCCTGCCGCTGCTGTTCTTCTTTCTTCTTGCTCATTTAGTAAAATAAATTTTGGATTGTTTATATACCTTTCTACTATTATAATCAAAACCCATATTTTTATATATCCCATAAAATTAGCAAAATTATGAAGGGACTGAATTTGCCCAAAGAAAGAACTTTCATAGGGCCTGCCTTGGTATGGAAGCGAATCGCTGCTTTTGTTATTGATTTGGCAATAATCAACTTTGTCGTATTGATTCCATTCAAGGGATTATTGAGCAATTTAATTCCGGAAAATCAATCTTTTTCAGAAACATACAGGTTTTTTAGCAGCTCAGGTTATTCAGGCTTGATAACCTCAATTTCTGTTGTTTTATCAATTCTGCTGATTTTATATTTTTTATTGCTGGAAAGGAAATACAGCCAGACCATAAGAAAAAAATTAATGAAACTGTTTGTTGTGAGCGATACTAAAGATATGAAGATATGGCAGATGATAGTAAGAAATCTTGTGCTTATTCCAATATTTCCATTTGTCTTATTGATAATCTTAGATCCATTGTTCATGTTTTTTACAAAAACAAACCAGAGATTGAGCGAAATTTTAAGCAAAACAAGAGTAGTTGAACAATACAATTTATAATTAAACAATAAATTTATTATATACCTTAAACTACATCGAATAAAATGGCATCAGAAAAAGTTTTTGTGCTGAGAGTTGATGTTAGGCAGAACAATATCCAGACATCGATGAAAACTCAGAATGTATCTCCTCAGGAGGTTATTGGTTATTTGGAAATGGCAAAAGACCAGATACTTGATAATCTGAAGCAAGGCAGAAAAGACGTATTCCAGGCTTTTAAGAAAGACGGTGAAGCATAGTGAAAAAAGTTCCACAATCAAATTTCAGGTGGGGATATGCGATATTTGTTTTGATATTATTAACAATAATCGGTTTCTTTGCTGTCGGCATTATTGCCTTGTTCGTCGGCGTTGATGTTGAATCTTTAAGCGGCAATGTTGCTTTGATAGATATAGATGGCATTATTTTAGGAAGCAAAGATTCAAATTTTCTTTTTGAAAGTGTTACATCCTCTCCTGAAACAATTGAATTGATAGAAAAAGCAGACAAGAATCCTAATATAAAAGCCATAATTCTGGAGATAAACAGCCCTGGCGGTTCAGCTGTTGCATCAGAAGAGATAGCAAATGCAGTAAAGAAAGTGAACAAGACAACTGTTGCATGGGTCAGGGAAGCGGGTGCATCAGGGGCTTACTGGGTTGCATCAGCCTCAGACCATATTGTTGCCAACAGAGTTTCCATAACAGGATCTATTGGAGTCATTGCATCTTATCTTGAATTTCCAGGATTGCTGGAAGATCACAACATTACTTACAGAAGATTGGTTGCAGGCAAGTACAAAGACATTGGCAGCCCTTTCAAGGAAATGACACCCCAGGAAAATGCAATATTCCAGCGAAATCTTGATGATATAAGGGATTATTTTGTAAGCGAAGTTGCTAAAAACAGGAACATGGCTAAAAAAGATGTTGATAAAGTGGCAAACGGCTTGTTTTACCTTGGAACNNAAGCNAANGATCTTGGNTTANTNGATGANCTNGGCGGCAANGATGANGTGATAAGNTACATNGAGANAAAAGAAAAAATAANAGCNGATATTGTTGAATACAAAAAAGAAAANGGNCTTTTNGATNTNTTNNCANGNGTCANNAGCANNCAGTTNTTCTNCATGGGCAAGGGCATTGGNAGNGCTTTGTTTGATAAAAAGCCAGTATCGAGCATTAGTATTATTACATAGATTTCTTTCTAGGTTCTTTTGTTAATTCCGAATGTAGTTTAAATAAGAATTTATTATTGGAAATTTCTACTTTGCAGTTAATGACCTGTATCTCTCAACAACATAAGTATGAGTTGCATTCGCCATTGCCTCTGGGAAAAATTTTCGACCAGCAAATGATGCCATTTTATGAGGATCATCAAATCTACTCATAAATTGCTGGTCATCCATCGAATGAAGCAAGTTAAGCCTGTGCTTGTGTATAATTGCCGCAACAGGCCCTGCATATGTCAAGAATTGAGGAGAGCTAGGCATTTTTGCAATATTCTCAATATTGGATAATAGTAAATCTGGGTTAGTACGAGCAATGTTCCCAATATATGCTTCAACTCTTTGTAAATAATCATCTTTTAGATCTTTGAATTGTGGATCAACTAATACCTCTGGAGGCACTTTGTAATTTGGATTGCCAGTGAAACATTCTGCATATCTGTCCCTAACACGTTGAGTTTCAAGTTGTACAACCCTTCTGTCTGCAAATACTTGCGGGAACAATAAACTCATCCTCTCAACAGTTTCGCCTCTAAGTGAATTTGTTTTAACTTTACGTTCAAGAAAATCTTGTGCGATTCTTACCCTATCTTCAGGGGAGAAATCAATGTGCCAAAAACTTGCTTTTCCCAAAAAAGATAAATCCATGCCGGGCTGATATTCTCTAGAATAAGTTCTAGGGATTGGTGTTAGGCCTATAAGTCGTTCTCTTAGGTATTCTAGTGCAGCTATTTGGTAGTCTGAGTATACTCTTTGATTTTCTGGAGTTGCTCTGCTTCTGCTTAGTCTAAACGAAAGGTCTCTAACTAATTGTGGATTAATCTCTCCATGATCATAGGCTTTTTGAGCGAAATCAATAACATCTTCTGCACGACTGCTTGGAAGGAAAAAAGGATCTTTTCTCTCCCTATCTGGAAAACGTGATTCTTGTCTAGCGACTTTTTGACCAATTCTCTTAGCAAAATTTCCAGACCCCAACAATATTACTTGGTCAATCACTGGGAATGCTACACCATCTCCAGTCACAATTTCAAAATTTTCTGAATAAAATGGAGGAATAGAATGGTCAACTAATTTCTGGGCCATTTTCATAGCAAATGGAGTGTTAACATTCCAGTCTGTAAATCCTGTTACAAGTGCCTCTAAACCTCGCCTGTTAAATGGAGGAAGAAAACCTTCAAATTGGTCAAGCGCTTCTTGAGCTAAAACCTGCCTTGGTACTTCTTCATTTAATGGTTTCAATACAAGTGAATTCCTTGCTCCATGATAAACTGCATATTTTACTCCCTCTCGTTCTGTAACTGCAAATTGCATTCCTCGATGATATTCAAGGGCATATTCTCTACCATTAATAGTCTTAGTTGCCATATGTTATTGAGAGGGATAATAGGGATATATAAATCTTTCGTTTTGTTGTAATCATCAAGTAGTAAATTTTATTAGTAGGTGGTGGGTAAGTGGTGAAGTTATTTTTTAATTTTTTTGTTAGGTGAATTCTGTATTAACTATTATAAAATAGTAACANATCAAAAGCTTTATAAAGGAGTAGGTTTTATGCAGTGAATAAGTTAGTAATAAACATAGGGGGTTTAGGTAATGAATCACCTTAAGAAGATTTTCAGTGTTTTGGTGATAGTATTTTTAATGTCCTTATTTTCTAACGTAGTCTTGACTGTCAATGCTGCTTTTAACCCGCCTGCTTGTGGATTTTCTTCACAGTCTGGAAGGACAATTGTAAATTTTGATAGAAATGGAGGTCTTAGGGCTGATTTTGGAGAGAATGACGCTACTCAAGTGGTTAATGGAGTATTCATTCCAGCAGGAACCTACAATGTCGGCCTTCATTCATACGATAATCACTTTGACAAATTCAATCCTGATCAGGTAAGAGAGCAATTTTTTGTTCAGTTCTTAAATTCAGGTGGCGGGGAAATAACAAGGTCCAATTCTATTAACGATATTCCGGATAATACTGAGAATGTTGTCCAATTTGTGAATAATGGTTTATCAATTTCACAAAATGTCAACTCACTTATTTTGCGGCATTCTGCCTGGCCTAGCTCAAATCCAAATAGTCTCCTTCCGGTTTGCATGGCTCTTGATCCAATAGCACAGCCACCNCCACCTCCACCACCAAACAACCCACCTGTAATAAATTTCTGCAATTCACCAGGAACTGCTACAGTCGGCAATACCGCAACAATTTCTTACTCAGTTTTTGATCCAGACGGAGACCCAGTCACAATAACAATAAGCTGGGGAGATGGAACAACAACACTTGGCGGAGCAACTTCAGCACAGCATGTTTATGGTTCAACAGGAACTTTTGCTGTTACAATAACTGCAACAGACATAAAAGGCGCAGTCACCCAAAGATCTTGTGGATTCATAACAGTTATTTCTGTTCCTCCACCACCAAACAACCCACCAGTAATTAATTCATGCAGTTCACCTTCAACAGTTAATGTAGGCAGTACAACAACAATCACATACTCAGTTTTTGATCCAGATGGAGATTCTGTATCAATATCAATTAATTGGGGAGATGGTTCAACCACAACAGGCGGATCTAGTTCGGCAAGCCATACTTATAATTCAGCTGGAACATTCTTCGTTACAATAACAGCTACTGACTCAAAAGGCGCAGTCACCCAAAGATCATGCGGCTCAATTTTAGTAAAGTCAACTCCACCACCAAACAACCCACCAGTAATTAATTCATGCAGTTCGCCATCAACAATTGGAGTTGGCAACACAGCAGTAATATCTTATAGTGTGACTGATCCTGACGGGAATCCAGTAACTATTAGAATAGATTGGGGCGACGGAACAACCACAACAGGCGGATCAAGCTCAGCAACCCATACTTATACATCAACAGGAACTTTTACAGTTACAATCACAGCAACAGACTCAAAAGGTGCTGTTACACAAGGAACATGCGGTTCAATTTTGGTGACAACAATTACACCACCAAACAATCCGCCTGTAATAACTTCATGCACTTCACCATCAACAATAATAGTTGGCAACATAGCAACTGTTAATTATGTTGTTTCAGACCCAGATGGCGATGCAGTAACAATAACAATAAACTGGGGAGATGGAACAACAACTAATGGCGGAGCAAGTGGAGCACAACATATCTATACATCAACAGGAACATTCCCTGTTACAATCACAGCAACAGACTCAAAAGGATTAATCACCCAAAGAACATGCGGCACAGTAAATGTAATTTCCGGCCCTGGAAGTAACCCACCTGTAATTAATTCATGCAATTCACCATCAACAGTTAATGTCGGCAACACAGCAACAATCACTTACTCAGTTTCAGACCCAGATGGCGATACAGTAACAATATCAGTTAATTGGGGTGACGGAACTACAACAACCGGAGGTTCAGGTTCAGCAAGTCATGTATATTCAACAGTAGGTTCATTTCCTGTTACAATCACAGCAACAGACTCAAAAGGTGCTGTTACACAAAGAATATGTGGCACAGTAAATGTCATAGCAGGCGGAAATCAACCGCCAGTAATCTCTTCTTGCAATACACCATCAAGCATTACACTAGGAAATTCAGCTACAATAAGTTATACAATAACTGATCCAAATAGCGATCCAATTACAGTTTCAGTTGCCTGGGGCGACGGAACAACCACAACAGGCGGATCAAGCTCAGCAACCCATACTTATACATCAACAGGAACTTTTACAGTTACAATCACAGCTTCAGACGGTAAAGGAGGGGTAACAACTCAAACATGCGGCACTATTACAGTTACTTCAACACCTCCTCCACCACCTCCACCTAGCGGTGCAAAATTAAAGATTACTGATGTTGATGCAAAAGTTGACAGGAGCAGCGACAATAACTTGAGAGATGGTGAAACAATAAGCAGGGATGCAGAGCCAGAATCAATGGTGGAATTAAAGGTTGAAGTGACAAACCTTTTCAACAGTACAGGATTGAAAATAAATGATATTGTAGTCACAGTCACAATTGAAGACATTGACGATGGCGATGATATGGAAGAGGAATCAAGGGAATTTGATCTAAGGCCTGGAAGAGACAAAAGGAGCACTTTCAAGTTCAAACTTCCGCTGAATATTGAAGACGGAGATTTTAACATTGCCATTGAAGCAGAGGGCACAGATGAAGACGGCAACGATCATAGCGATGATTTGGATGTGGAACTTGAAGTTCAAAAAGAAAGGCACGATCTGAGATTGCAAAGATTAAACATCGACAAATCAAAGGTGAAATGTGATACTGAATCATTCACTATAAGCTATACTATTATCAATCTAGGCGAAGAAGATGAGGACAAATCTTATGTGGAAATCATTAACAGGGATCTAGGATTGAATTTCGTGCAAAGAGACATATCAATCGACGCAGGCGCTGATGACAACACATTCTCAGGCTCACACACACTAAAAATCAGTAATAAAGTTGAAAACGCAACTTACCCGATAACTGTCAATGTCTACTCAGACGACGGAAGAGTATCAGATACAAAAACAATAAACTTAGAAGTTGTAGGCTGCGACTTAACCAAACCTGAAGATGATAAAAGAACTGTGACTACTTCATCCACAATATACCAAGTTGTAGGAACTGATATAACTGAAGAGACATTCCTGTTCCCTTTCTTATTCAGGGGCGGAAGTTTGGTATTATTGCTGTTATCAACATTTGCACTTTCTATATTGTTCGTATTGGTTTCTATGATTGTGACAGCAAGAGCTGAAGAATAAGTAGAATAACATAAAAAAATATTTAAAATAAAACGAAATTCTTGTTATATGACTATAGAAATAGTGCGACGCAATCTGAATCCAACCCAAATCGAAGACTTAATTACAATAGTTAATGAAAGCGAGACATTTAAATTTGATCATGCTAGGAGATATGTTGATGTGGCAGATATAAAAAAAGAACACCCCAATGCAGGGATGGGACCACTACCTGTAGGGAGAATTACCTCAGATACAGCAGAACTATTGAACACAGAAATACCTTATCTTAGGAAATATCACCGCAAACTAAGGCCCATGTATGCAAGGGTTTGATTTACTAAACAATTTTCTGATTTTTTAATATATATTTTCTAGAAGCACTGGACAAAAAAGGTCACTGGACATGTCGAAAATCTAAGATTTTCGATCATGATCGGAAATGCAAAGCATTTACCGACATGGACGCATGAACTATTTAAAGTAAAGAATTCTACTATTGTTGATAAATAAAGAAATGGCCGAGTCTGGTCTAAGACGCTGGACTTAAGATCCAGCTGGTGTTGAACCACAACGCTACGCGGGTTCAAAAGTCAACACGGGAAGTCCCGTCCCCGGCGCCGTAAATCAGCCGCGGCGCTTTATGCTATTTTTAAATAAGAATTTTTAATTGAACTCATCTCCCATGCTCTATAATCCTTCTCATCCTGTTGACGAATTCTTCAGCGATCTTGAAGTAATGGTCGAATTCATGGCCTTTGATCTCTGTTATCTCTCTCCTTGTTACCATTTTCATTAATTTATAGAAATTTCTCATCGTGGTAACATATTTTTGCTCAAGCATTTTTTTCTTTACTAATTTTTTCTCCATCAGATCAGCAACATGCTCCGGCGTTGGAGGTATTTCGCCGACTTTCATCAGAGCAGCATGAGCTGCATCAATAACAGCCCAGTACAAGTCAATAACAGATTGCAGTAAATGCCATTTTGAGTTGTGCAAAGTGTTTGGTGCCCTTGTGTAATAGGTCCAGATGCTCTCCATTGTCGGCCTTACCCTCCCTTTTTTCAGCAAAACCTGCATCGGATCAAAAAATCCTGAATCAATCAAAGCAACACCATCTCTCAATAAATTAATTGCAATCGGATCACCATTTCGCATGTATTCCCAAAAAGAAGTGAACCTCATTGTTGTAATGTGCAGTTTTGTAGAAATCTTTACAATTGATTTTTGAACAATTAGCCTGTAAGCTTCAACAAGCTCAGGAGACATGTTCATCATTACATCATCAATTACAACAAGAATGTCTATATCTCCTCCCGGTGTTTTTGTCCTTCTTGCAGTCGATCCAAAAATAACAACTGCTCTGATTAAGCTTCCAAGCTCTTTGTAAATTTCATTCGCAAATTTGTAGGCAGTATCAACATCTTCCTTGTAGTACCGCTCAAGATTCGGATGCTCTTTTTTAGGAATATCAAACTTCATATTAAACCTCTTTTTTATCTAGTCTTTTGTCTATTCATTTAAATAAGTATTGATAGCAATATAAAAGATTTTGTAGTAGTTTTATGATAGTGACAGAAAGATTTAAAAGTAAATTAGGCTAATTTCACAATATGGGATGTTATGGTGGGTGTGGGGGAAGTTATGGACCAATTAATAGTTATCAGACTGCAGGATATTCTGGGCAACCTAGAATCCATAATCCAGATATTGCCGGAGAGATACTTAGAGCCCAAAGCGAACAAATACAAAAAAAGAACTATCTTTCTAGAACTTACAATAGTTTAGAATCAATGGTTAGTTCATATAAATAAAAATATATTAAAAAATTCTAGAATCTAGACAATAAAAAAACAATTATTCATACTCACTGACAGCCATTCCTGCTTGTTTTGGAGCTTCTTCTTTTGCTGTTGCTTTTTGTCCCCTATATATATAAGCAAAGTTTGGTACAGCTGCAATCCAGTTCTCTCCAAACCCGGCAATATCCCCTTCGATTGCATCGCAAGTTTTCTTTAGTTTGTTTATCGCTCGTTTCAGTTCAACTAAATCCTTGTCTTTCAGTGGCTTTATGTTGATCAGTGCAACTGTGTGGCCTTCCCTCAAAGCATCAAGGATTGGTTTGATATGCTCAAATTCTTCAATCACAAAAGGCCTTACAGTCAATTTTGATTTTGCATCTAAAGCGGCTGATTCATTTCCAAGTTCAACATAACCTTGTTCAGGCTCATCAAACATCTCAGAACCAGAAGTAGTACCCAATCTTTCCTTTAGTTTGCTTAAAAATCCCATTAAATCACCCTTATTTATTTTAATATTTTAAACTCCGTTTCCCATTAGCTACCAAATATATAAATCTTTCTATTCTCGTGAGTAGTGAAAGAAAAAATCCAGTCAGTCATGGCGGCAAATCGAATGCAGAGGATTTTTCCATTACGTAGTGTCAAAAATCGAAGATTTTTGAGCATGCTCGGAAATTTTTGCAATTTTCGATAGATAATAAAATTTCCGACATTCGGAAAAATCCTTTGTGAGTAGGTTTTTCATCAAGAAAAACCGTGTTTGCCTGCCATTATTGTTATGATGTTTAAATAAATCTCAATATCATTGTTGCTTTATCAACCTCAATCTTACCATGCATTGTTAAGTTAACGGGAGTTTTGATTTTAGGAACGAGTAAGTTCCTGGATTAAGGTTTAAGATTTATAACAATTCTGCTAAATTTTTTATA
>NZDH01000016.1 GCA_002688775.1 Candidatus Woesearchaeota archaeon | reverse complement strand
CAGATGCACCAGACAATTAGGGATGTTTAAAACAAACAAGCTAATTGAATATTCTTGTCAAGATGATGGAACATTTATGAATGTTAAAATCGATTGCGAGGAAGAGTATGGCGAAAATTATGGTTGTGTAAAAGGAGCTTGTGTTGAAATAGAAGACAGTTGTACAGATACTGATGAAGAAGATGACCCTCTAACTTACGGAGAATGTATGGGAAAGAATGGAAAAATTAAAGAAGATAAATGCGGTAGATTCTTAGGGGCGTTGAGAACAAAGAAGCTAATCCAGTATTCCTGTAATCAAAATGAAAACTGTAGGAAGACTGAAATCGATTGCAAGGAAGATTATGGCCCAGGTTTTATTTGCTCACGAGGAGAATGTGTGGAAAGTTAGATAATTAATAAGATTTCTTGATATGGTTAAAAAACAAACTTTAAATACTATTTCTTCTAAAATCTTATATAAATGAAAAAGGGTGTAGTTTTATTTATTTTTAGCTTTATACTATTTGTAGGTGTCTCATATGCTGTTCCTGATTCTGACGGGGATAGAATTCCTGATGTTGATGAATATGGAAATGTTGTCGATCAATGTCCAGATTCTCAAACTACTGTTGTAGACCAGTTTGGCTGCAGCTGCGCTCAAAAAACAGCATCTGATTGTGATGGGGTTTGGTGTTGTGAGGATGATGGCAATGAATGCACTAATGATTGCAGTTTGTTAAGTGGATATATGATAACAGTCGTCTTTTCAGATATTCATGGAAGGCCATTAGAAGATTTAGTACAGCAAGTCATAACGCCCCTAAATCCTGATTTAATATATTGTCTTGGAGATTTTGATGAACCTCATTCAGTAAGGGAAGCAAGGGCTTTAGTACAAAGATATAACGGTGGAATTGTGCCAGGAAATCATGATTATGCACTTTATCATGGTGGGTCTCCTGTTAGTATAGGAACTATACCTGATAATTTACCCCCAAATGAGATTTTTGCGTATGTTACAAGAAAATTTGCTGAAGTTAGGGAAAGATTTAGAAGTGATTCTGAAGCCTTTGAATTTATTGGCAAGTTGCTGGAAACAAACCCTTCAATGACAATTGAAGGTAAGTTAGATGAATCACAATATGATGATCGTTACAGAATGATGGTTCTTCATGGAGCATTGGGCGGACACTTAACTAGTCAAGTATACTCAACTGACCCCTTTGCAAAATTATGGTACAGGTTGCAAAATGAGAGAGATACCCAAGTTGAAGAACCACTCCACAGAAAAAATTTTGAACAAATGAAAGCTTTAAACCTTAATCTTATGATCAGAGGCCATGATAAACGCCCCCAAATAGCATCTATGGGTCCGCAAGGAGAAATCACAATTGCTACCGGGGTAGGAGATCATATTTTATCTCCACATAATTTACAAACAGTCACAGTAGGACCATATCAAGAAGGATATTATGCAGTAATTGACACAAATCACCCTGAACCAAGGGTTAGTTTGCGACAATTGTAGGTGCAAATTTAATACCAAACCAAAAAATATTTATTATTCAGAATCAATTGCCTTAAATTGAGAAGGAAAATGCCTTTAACATCCCTACATACATGTTCTCGGTGCAAGAAAGAATATAATTTTAACAGCATAAAGTACACTAAAGACAGGTCAATAATCTGTGTAAATTGCCTTGGAAATCAGCAGCAGCTTGAGAAAAAAGAAGTGAAAATCGGAAAACCTGACGAGCAGAAAAAAGTCAATTTCATCTGCTTGAACTGCAGGTTTAAATTCTCAGTAAGAAAAGGCTCTCCAAAAGCGCTAAAATGCCAGTTCTGCGGCAAGACAAGATTGATGGTAGTCAAGAGATACAAGGATGAAGACGATTTAATTAATGATTCTATGGATTCTAAGTTTGATTATTGAATTTCTTCTAAGATTTTATCTTGATTCTCTAATCTACTCAAAGCCCACTGTATTCTAAATGCCTGCCAAAGTCCGATTGGATCAGTATCTCCTAAAGGCATTATATTATAAACACGTTCGACATGATAGGCTCCATTTGGAGGGATAGGTACCAATCCTGAATCGCCTCCCCTGTAAACATTATATACATATTCCAAGTTATCTACCCCAGTAAGACCTAATAAACTGCCTTCAGGAATCCTAAGCAATTTAACTGGACTATTTGTTGGTTTGTCTATATAATAGCATCCCAGAATTCGTGCAATTTCTTCAAGAGCATCTTTAACCTTAACTCTATGCTTCAATCGGATATCTGTTGAAGTATCAGTTCTATTTCTTGACAGAAGAGCACTTACGTTTGACATTCTGAATAAGAAAAAATCACATTTTTATATAATTATTGCCTAATTTTTTATTTAATCCTCAAAACTAAAATTATACAATTAATCCTAAATTTTATTTACAATATAGAAAATAACCCTATTTTTGATATATTAACCATATACCAGTATACAAAATAGTAATATTTATATACTAGTTCATATATTAAAATACAAAAATTTAAACAATTTAGAGAAAAAACTGAGGTGAAAAAGAATGGGAATGGATTTTGTTATTGAAAGTGCGCTAAAACAACCTGCCGCACAAACAGAAAATTTGCAAATAGGCAATGCCAACATTAAGGTTATCGGCTGCGGCGGTGGCGGCAGCAATATGGTAAGTTGGCTGTATAGAAAAGGAATAAGAGGCGCTGAAATTCTGGCTTGCAATACAGACAAGCAACATTTAGAAGTAACAGAAGCAGATAAGCGATTTTTAATAGGAAAAGAATTAACTCGCGGCTTAGGATGCGGCGGTTTTCCGGATAAAGGAACAAAAGCAGCACAAGAAAATATTCAAGAGATAAAGGATGTTCTAAAAGGCTCTGACATGGTTTTTGTATGTGCAGGAATGGGCGGCGGAACCGGAACAGGTTCAGCCCCAATTGTAGCTCAGACTGCAAAAGACGCAGGAGCTATAGTCATCGGAACCGTTACAATGCCTTTCAAGATTGAAAGAGCAAGAATTGACAAGGCTGAATTTGGATTACAACAATTAAGACAAACCTCAGACACAGTTATTGTAATCGACAATAATAGGCTAGTCAACATTGCCGGCAATTTACCAGTACAACAGGCATTTGCAGTTGCTAATGAATTAATATCAACAATGATTCGGGGAATTGTAGAGACAATTGCAGTCCCATCATTAGTCAACCTGGACTATGCTGACGTCAAAGCAATAATGCAGGATGGTGGCGTAGCAGCTATCGGTGTTGGTGTTTCTGACACAACAAACAGGGTTGAAGAAGCTGTTAAAGGAGCTTTATCAAATCCTCTTTTAGAGATCAGCTACAAAGGCGCTTCAGGAGCTTTGATTCATGTTGAAGGCGGACCTGACATGACACTGGATGAAGTAAGCAAGATCGGCGAACTTGTCACAGAAACCCTTGACCAGGATGCAAACGTCATTTGGGGCGCAAGAGTAAGCGAACAGATGAAAGGCAAAGTTGCTGTTATGACAATCATAACAGGAGTTAACTCACCATGGATTCTTGGCAAGACAGACAAGAAAGCAAGAGCCATAGAATCAAAAAGATTCAGTGACGAGTTAGGGATTGATTACTTCACTGAATAAATCTATTTTTTTATTTATTTTAATCTATACCGGGAAAAAAGAAGGTGAATTAAATGACAGTAGATGAAGAAAAAATAGTTAAAAATATGGTGGCTGAGATAGCAGATGCAAATGAGAAATTCTTGAATAAGCCACAAGAGATGGAGAATTTCAAAAGAATTGTGCCTGTACTTCTTGAGAAAGGGATTGACAATGTAAACCTTTCAATGTTTGACGAAGCGACAAAATCAAAGCTCCTTAACGCTTTAGGCGAAGAATACATAAGGAGGGGCAACATGAATGATTCAGTCAAGGCTTTTATTCTTGCAGGAAACAGGACAAGGCTTGTTGAAGTAGGAGAGCACTATGAAGAAGTCGGCTTGTTCGGAAACGCAATCGATACCTTCAGATTGGCAGATGCAAATGACCAATTGCTGAAGATAGGAAAGAAATGCCTCGAGAACGGTCACTTTTCAGATGCAATCAAGTCATTCAGGCTATGCAATGATGTAGAAAACCTGACAAAAGTAGGGGATGAATGCTTTGCAAAAGGCAAATGGGATTATGCTATTGAAATTTTCAACGCAATGAGCAACACGCACAAGCTTGTTGAAATTGGAGACAAATGCCTTCGCGAAAGACAGATCGGCTATGCCTCAAAAGCTTATGAGCTCGCTCATGACAAAGACAAGCTAAGCGCTCTTGGCGATGTATGCTTAAGAGAAGGTTTGCTTGCAACTGCCCTAAAATCATATTCCTTGGCTGGAAACGACATGATGGTCCAGTTCATAAGAGAGAACTTTGGCAACAAACTCTCAAGTTTTTAATTTGATTTTTAAAGAATATAAGACAAATCAACCCGTCGCTTCGCGACAATAATTAGTCTCGGCGAATTTTGTCCTGCCACTAAAATTCGCCTCGATTTATTGCAATAAATAGGCGAGGCATTGCGATGTGGCAAAACAGCAATGCCGAGCACAATCTGTTGTGAGTGACGAAGTCGCGAACGGGTTGAAAATAATAATATAAAAATAAAATAGAACAATCAAAAATGGAACAACAACTGGATGCTTTTAATCAAAAAAGATTTGAATTAATGGTGGACATGGCTACAAAGAAGCTGCAGCAGGAAATAGCCGGCTTAAAAGACCAGATTAGCTCATTGCATGGCGAAATGGGCTCGCTAAAAAGCCAGATGGACAAAATCCAAATCCAAGGCCAGCAGGCAACCGCAGTCCAGAGCATTTTATCAAACCAGCCTGAAAATGAAAGCGTTGATTCTAAAACAGAAATAAAAATCGTTGACACAAGGCCAAAAGAGCAGCAACAGCAGATACCCCAGAGCGGCGCTGCAAAAAACGCAGAGCCAATAAAGCCGCGCTATGGCGACTATGTTTCTGAAGACGTAGCTATTGACAAATTCTTTTATTTTGGGAAGAAATAGTTTGTATTATCTATTCTAAGTTATTTCTACTTTTACTATTTAGGTATGTCGGGGGCACCAACAATTACAAGATCATATCCATTTTTGGCTATGTCACTTGCTGGACTTAAATCAACATTAGCTTCAGGAGTTATATAAACTCTATAAGGTCTCCTATTAAACCTTTGTTCTAGCAAATCTGGCTGAGGAGCATGTCCTATACCCTTTAAAATTAGAAAATCCCAATCTTCTGAAGGAATTGCTTCCAATTGTGTAAATGCTGCTAAATGAACTTTGCCCCTTTGACGGTGCTGATCATATCTCACTTGCACTAATTCCCATTGTAAAGGGAAAATTGCATTGTCCGAAGGACCATAAACAGTTATTAATGAAGGCCTTGTTCCATTAGGTTCCAGTCTTTCAACTATTCTAGTTAAGCCCTCTTCAAATCCTACTGGGGTAATTGCCATTATAATTAGCCGGTTATAGGTTTAATAATTTAAATATTTCTACAATATATTGCAAAATTTGAATAATGAAACTAACCTTTGAAACAGAAGACACCATTATCGGCATAATCCACACTTAGAATATATCACTATTTATAAAATTATACCTTTTAATCAACCATAAACAATTTATTATCGCTGCCAACATCAAAAAATCCAAGCCTGGCACCGGCATCTAAGAAAGCATGCGCATAAACAACAGCGCCATAAGCATTTACTAAATCCCCTTTGCTTTCGAAATGTTTTGCATCTGAAAAATATCTTTTAGCCAGATCAAGCAAATCTTCAGCTTGTTTTCTATGTTCTTCAACAATTTTTACTTTTTCAATAGCTTTGGAAGTAAGTTCGAAGTATTTTGCTAGTTTTTGTTGGATTTGCTGCATAATATTACTAAAATATTAATATGATATAAAAATCTATTTTAAATCTTGTATCTTCCTGACTCAATACCTTCCTTTACATTGCCCAGGAACTCAAAGGTATCATCTCTATCCAAGTCAGGAAATGCCCTTGTTAAATGTCTAGTAGCTTCATCAACACTTCGATCTAGCAATTTCCTCAATCTACTATGATCTAATTGCCTTACATCTACTGGATCGGGCAAATGATTACTTACTTCATTTAATATGTACGTATCTATTGGATCCCTTTGTCCAAAAATATGTTCATTCGTTTCTCGCTCTTCATCAGTCATTCCTATAGCCTCATACGAAGGTGCAACCTCTTCTCTGCCCCCTATTGATGTTTGTTCTCTTGATACCATTTCCTTATTTTGAAGAATTAAAGCTTGATCAAGGCTCCTCTTCTTCATTAAGTGTCCCTTATAGCCTTGTATATGCTCCAAAGTTACCCCAGGTTTTGAGTCGTATTCTTTTGTTTCACCATCTACAGCACGTTCTCCAAATAATCTTTTAAAGAAATCGTATTTTCTTTTTAGATATCTGTTTTTGGATGCACGTTCTCTGAATTCAACTCCATGATTAACATATGCAGAAAAATGCTCTGCAAAATCTTCTTCCATCCAAACTCTGACGGTAAGATAGTCCACTGGTTTTTTGTCTCGAAACTCGTCAGGTAAATCTTCTTCTCTATACCCTCCGGAAGTATANATTTCCCGAGTTTGTTCTATATCATATACAAAAGCCCCCTTAATCTCATCATCCAAAGTTCTTGAATCTGCTTTGCTCACACGTCTCCAACTGGCTCTTTGACTTTCAGATAGTGTTGGCCAAATACCGTGACCTGTTTCATGTAATAAAGTATCTTCAAGCTCTTGTCTTTCAACTGCCGAGAATTGACGATAGGATTTATCTTCTGCAGAGTATAATNTAATATCTCTATTATCTCTAGAATATGATCCCAATTTTTCAAATCCACCTATAAACATAGCTAATGAGTCTGACATTGTCCTTCTACGGTGTACAGCTGTAATTTCAGGAACTAAATCTCTTGGAAGTTTGTCAAGAACATCTAAAAGAACTTGAAGCTCATCTGTTCCTATTTTTAATGTATAACCAATCCCTAAGCCACTTGTTTTTAAGTTGCCAACTTCCATGAAATTTCCTATAGCTGTGATGGATTTGACAGCTCTTGTAGGAACTACAGTTCCATAATTAACTCTAAATCTTTCCCTTAACCTATCAATAGGTAATGTTTCATCTCCACTAATTCTCGCTTCTATATCTTGGGCATATGCATCAAAAAACCAGTGAACCAGTTGATTATTTCTAGAAATGTCTACCGATGCATGATGGATATGTTGTTGCGCCTCCAGCCGTAAATAGGGATCGTATGCTACATATTCAACTTCGTTTCCATCTTGATCTAAAAACTTCAAACCTTTACCAAATGGTAAGACATATCCGGCAAATTTATCACCCCCTACTAAAACTTCAGGAACTCTTTCTAATAAACCAACAGTTGTTACTAAATCTGATGTAGAACACATCGCATCCCTGCCAAGATCAAATAATTGTTTATTAGCAAGAGTGTCTCGAATTCTATCTTCCAATTCACTATGTTCATCAGAACTCAAATCTAAATCTCTTAATTTATGTTTCTCAAGTTCTTCCGCTGTAAAAGAATAATGTTCGATATTATTTTCTATAAGCTTTCTTTTTAAGTTACCTTCCCCTTTTACTAAAGAGTTAGCGCTTTGTTGGTCATACAATTTAGTATAAACTAACGAGTCTGATAATGTTAGTAATGCTAATGCCTTGAAAGCTTTTGCAAATTTGGCTTCATATGGTTTAAAAGTTACTCCTTCAGCTACTCCTGTAAATCCTGCAGCTGCGTATGCATCAAATGATGCTATTCTTTCCAATTCAAAATTATCTAATCCATCAAATCCAAATTCTATACCCTCAACGTTAAAATCAAGAATGGTTGGCACACCTCTATTTTGTTGAAGATAAACATCTGGAACTGATCTTAAGGTTGATAACCACGCTATCTCTGCAGAAGAAATCTCTGGCATCACTTTAGCTACATCACGTAAAGTTCTTGCCCTACTCATACCTAATTCTCCTAATCTATCTGTGCCATATTTATTGATGTACACGAGTAGTTTTTTAAGACCTTCATCAAATGAAATGTCTTTACGGATGCCCTCTATTAATTCTTCTCTGTGTATATCCAATCCACTTTCTCTTCTCAATCCTTCAAGACTGTCAACATCATGTCTAGCAACTATTTCGGCCCTTGATCTTACTAGTGCCATAACTGAGTCATCATCATCTACTTTAATTTCAGTTGGATATTTGCCATGAACTTCAGAATAAGTAAGGTCTTCTTCTAGTCCAATAAAACCCTGCCTAACTTCATCAACTCTTGCTATATCGGTTGGTTCTGGTTTCCAACGTACTAAACCCTCAATATCTGTCTTTCTGACCAGAGCATTAAGATCAGTTTTCTTTTTAGGCATTTTAGTTTATAAATACTCTTGCAACAATTTTCCTCTTTATAAATCTTTCTATTTTAATTACTAAGAAGTAGTAATCTAAGTTAAATTTATAAACTAAGTTAAATTAATGGTTTATATGTATTCAGCTAAAGATCTAGAAACGATTGCAAGACACTATAGGCAACCGGTCAGACCTACAGAACTGCACAGACTGGCAGATACAAAAAAATATCCTAATGATATCTTGATGAGCTACTTAGTTGCTGACGAAAAACCTACTAGACAACAGCTATCAACTTTGCTTGGAAGGCTTAAAACTTTAGAAGGAAGAATTACACATCATATCCCAAAACCCATTCCGGAAAGTGAATTACCAGTCCTCTATGATGGTATAAGTTATGATATGCCTACAAGTGATATCGCTGCAACTATTGCTGCCAGAACTGGCAAATTTGCAATGGGTCATGATAATTGGTTATTAGTTGCAGATCCAGTAAAGCGAACACATACTTATCCTTCCGGAAGAAATGTATCATATTCAAGTTTACATAATGAACAAACAGCTAATTTGTCAATATTATTTGCTGGTTGCACTTCTTCTGATCTTCAAGAAATGTACGTTAGAGAAAATTTTGTAACATTTATAACAGCTTTAATGTACACATTAAAACATGATCCAAGATTTGAAAGATATAAATCCACGATGAAAGATTTTGAACACGCTGTTAGAGGTATAATACTTGCCCATGAAATTGCTGAAGTTCAAAATCTTAGATCGGGAAAAGATTTTCAAGGATTAGAACGTGAGTTAGCAAGTGAAGAAGGAGCCAGAAAGTTTTTGGTGCAACAGGGTGTTGATCCAATCCATTATGAATTACATCATACTTTGGTTGAGAGTGGAGATAGAGTAAGAGGTCAAAATGTTTCTAGAATTATTGTTAATCAGGTACTCCAACCTTTAGCCTGAAATTTTTCGTGAACAAGTGCAATTGCTCCATCCACTATTCGAATTCTTTCTGCAGCAAGATGTTTTGTAGATCCAGTATCCAAAGTTGAGGGATTCACCCATGAATGTGCAGTGATTGCAAAATTTGGTGTATTTAAAGAAGTTTCCCAAGTTTTTTTCATTATAAGAAGTTCATTAAGCCAAAGTGTTGCTTCTTCCCTGTTCCCTTTTTCAATCTCGCTTTCAATTACTTCAAGATGTTGTGCAACATCATCCTTGAATCTTCCAATAACTGCATGTTTTTCAAACATTTTATTAGTATATTAATAAGGTATATAAATATTTTTCGTGAATTTTAGCAATAATCAAATCACAATTTCTTCCTCAATTCTTTTCCTTTCTCAATTCCGATATCAAGCATTTTGCTGATCTCTTCTTCTGTCAACGGTGTATCTCCTCCTTTTTGCAAAGCGCATAAAGATCCGTCTTCCATTGAAGAAACTGTAAGCCTTCCGTCAATTGCTTCTTCTTCTTCAGTGTCAGGATCAACGATGAATTTATCTCCAATTTTTATCACAGTAACAGCAATTGGCAATTTTTCCAGCTCAAGTTTTTTGTCGGTTTTTTTCTTATAGTCGACCTTTTCACCGTCAAACCCAGGATATTTTGCATCCTTAAGCGCTGCCAAGGCAGCCAGTGAAGAAGCATCGAACAGATTGCCTGCATCATTTATAGGGCAAATGTCAATTATGACCATCCATATTTTTTCTTCTGGTTTGATGCACAACTTCTTGAAATCAAGAGCCTTGCTTTCCCTTATTCCCCTGTCAACAACTCTTGCTAACTCAATCGCTTGTATTCCTGGCGGTCCTGGCTCAAATTCAGGATTGGACATCGGCAACAACTCTGCACCGACAATTATTGTGCCTTGATCCGGAGTATCAGGATATGGTTCGCCTGTGGTTAATTTAACGCCAACCATGACTTCTGTTTCGCCGATCTTTACCCGTGCAGAACCTTCTGCAGTTTTTGTAACACCGTACTCCAACTCAATTGGCTTTCTGTAATCAGTTAATTTTCTTCCATCAAGTCTTGTGTCAGCATTCAACAGTTTTATGATGTGGCTTCTTAGTTCTCTTTCCATTTTAAACCTCGACCTTATATTTGTCTTTCAACGCTTTTTTCTGAATTTCATAGATTTTCATGCAGGCTTTTTTGCCCATTTCAATCAATTTCATCAATTCTTCTTTTTTAACTTCGCCGTCCATCTGGAGCAAACTTATCTTGTTAATGTTAGGCATAAAAGCAATCGGAACGTCTGCAACAGGCCCGTCTTCATAACTTTCTTCTGAATAATCCAGGTCAACTAACAGCTTGTCATCAACCCTGCCGACAGAAACAGCGCATACCAAATCTTTCATGTCAAGACCTGCATCTGCCAATGCCATTGACGCTGCGCAAATGCCAGCACATCTTGATCCAGCTTCTGTCTGTGGCAATTCTATAAAGACATCAACAACAGAATTAGGGTATTCCTCCAGATTTAAAACCGGGTTCAAGGATTTCTGTGTAACTAATGAAATCTCCTTTGATCTTCTTGAACCTCCCGGCCTGACTCTGTCTCCAGTGCTGGAAAAAGGCATCATGTTGTAGCTGCATCTCAAGAGCCCCTTTTCGGGATTCTGCAAAAACTTTGGATGCAGATTTCTAGGGCCATACACCGCAGCATAAGCCCATGTATTTCCTATCTTGAACATAGCAGACCCGTCTGCTCTTTTTATAACACCGACTTTTGCCTCAATCGGCCTTGTTTCATCAAATTTTCTTCCGTCAATTCTTTCTTTGTAAGTCATTTTTGCACCTTCTTCTCCAAATATCCCTTTATCTTGTCAGTCAATCCAGCCGTGTGGCTTTCATTCTCTATTTTCCTTATTGTGTTGATTGCAAGCAATTCATTCTTTGGCTCTGCATCAATCCATATCAACCCGTTCTGGCCGACCGAGATATTCGATTTTGTAGCATCTTTGATCATCATGACCATTGAGCCTTGTTTCCCTATTATTCTTGGAACTTTGTTAGGGTCAACTTCAATTATTCTCCCGCCTCTTAATTTTCTCAACCCAGGCCCTTTCATTGTCACATCAATCAGTTTCTGGCTTGTCACATTGACAATCTTGCATACTACATGGTCGCCTAAATCATAAAATTGAGTCAGGTTTGCGCCTCTTTGAATAAATTGAGAAGTCGCATCCTTCATAGACATCATTGCAGAATATGCAGAATTAGTCTCGAGCCTCCACCCATTAAAGCCGACATCAATGACTTTGCATATAATTGTGTCTCCAGTCTTTGGAGCATATCTTCCGGACAATTGAATCAGCTTTATTGTTCTGCCGTCAACCATTGCAAGCCCTAGTCTGTTTGCAACAATCTTTTCACCGTCTCTATAAGTTCCCCGGCCTGGCAAAACATCCATTCCTATTGCTAATGTTTCACCTGGAACTGAAATTTCCTTATCCTTAATTTGTATTTTTGTCATTTTTGTTTTTCACCTTATTAAATTATATTATTAGATTGTTAATTCACAGTATAGTATTCTTGAACTGATTGTTGGAAAATTCTTAAATATTTCAGCACCTCTCCATAAGGTCTATGCTTAGATAAATCCACAATTAAATTTCCCATAATATCAACTACACGTGTTTTATCGTCGATGCTAGAGGAAGGATTTTCTAAAATCCTTCTGGCATTTCTAAAGACTCGATCCCAACTTTCATCAAAATTTCCATAATCATATGGCCTGGGCGCTTTCTGAGCTTCATTTACTTTTCGTAATAATTGTGTATACCTCATAAACCCTCACTTTATCTTCAAAACTTTGCTTTCAACGTTTCCATGGCATATCTTGTTCAATTTATCGTAAAAATCATTTTCCATGCCGCCTGGCATCTCGACAACAGCAACCCAATAGCCGCTGGTCTGCCATTCCTCTCGTAAAATTGTGCCAAATTGCTTTACAGTTGCGTAGCATTTTGGCGCATAATCAGGGGAGATCTTGATTGCGATCTCTTTGACTTCAAACCTAATCGGCAGAATAGGCCTTAATTTTTTTAAAGCATCCTGCACTTGTTCTTGAACTGGTTTGAATTCATCAATATGTATTTTTGCTTCAAGAAAAGCATTCTCAATTCTTTGAGGCGGATGCGGCAGATGCGTTTTTGGATCAACACCGTTTCTGTGTATTACTGCCATGATCTGTTTTCTTTTGTCTTCTCTAAGCTGTTCCCTATACTCTTGTGTTAACTGGATTTCTCCTTTTTGTATTATCTGTTTTGCGACTTCATCAGCGTCGCTTGTCCCAAAAATCTGCTTCATTGAAGTTTCAGACGCATCCAGGCCTTTTTTTGCATCTGAAAAAACTTTCATAGCTGCCAGAACATCGTGCATATCTAAATTTCTTCCTTCCTTTAAGGCAAGCGCATTGCTGCAATCAACAAGAATCTCAAAGTTTTGGCCATGAGTCTTCAATCTTGCGATAATTGCCTGATCAACTGTAACCATATTATTTCTTCGATGATTTTTTCTCGTCTTTTATATCAGCTGCCAATTTCTCCACTCTCGCCTTGGTCATCCTGATAAATTTTTTCTGTGCTGTGCTGATATAAGCTGCATCAATTCTCTCCACGTTAAAGTTTTCCCCTAAAATTTTTTTCAAGGCTTTTAATGATAATTTTAACCCGCCTTCAATTGTTATTGTTGGCTTGTATTCTTTATGCAAAATTTCCTCTACTTCAATTTCACCTTCTCCAATCGCTGTTGCCATGTACTGGAAATAAATTCCGATTGGATCTGTTTCAAACAACTTAGGCGTATTGTTATCAATGCCGGCAACTAAAACTGATACTCCAAAAGGCCTTAATCCGCCGCTTTGAGTGCAGATCTGCTTTAGATCACATATATCCTTTACAATTGTTAAAGTATCAATGTCAGAATCATAAGTAACCCTGTTTTGTTGTGCTTTTAACTGGGCCCTATCTATTAGAACACGAGCATCGCTTAAAATTCCTGATGCAGAAGCCCCTATATTGTCGTCTATTTGCCATATTTTCTCAATACTTTCCGGCACAACTAAAGAATCAACAACTCGCTTGTCTGCTACAAGCAAAACACCATCTGAACATACCATCCCTATGGCAGTTGATCCTTGCCTTACTGTCTTTTTAGCATATTCTACTTGTAATAGCCTTCCATCAGGGCTGAACATAGTTATTGCCCTGTCATATCCCATCAATTGATGCGGCATTGGTTGCATTTTAATCTTTACCTCCAAATTTTTTAAAATTTTCTACGCTGCTATCTTTAAATAATTTCTTTCTGCTTTGTTTAATATTCCTGATACTCCTAAACTTCTGAAAATAACTTCCTTATCATTGATTTTATCGATAAACATCAATGATGCTTTCAATCCATCGACGTGCTTGTGGCTTACTTTTATGATTCCTCTCTGAAGTTCAGCATCCCATTTGTTATTAAGCACCATTATTCCTGCTTTCGCAGTTCCTAACTGGCCCAAAAACTGCATTGAGTAATGCCGGATAGAATCTGAGACTGCATTAATATCTGTAATCTTGTCCTTTGATATTACTTCAAAGACTAGGTAACGCTTTTTTTCCCTTAAGCTTGGCAAAATAGGCTTTAATTTCGTCTTTATCATCTCAAATTATATGAGAAGAAAATTAGTAACTCGCTTCTTCTCTCTCTGTTACTATGCAGGATTGTTTAAAACTATTTAAAGGTTATGATTTTATTTATAGTCCCATCGCCGCTAAATTTATAAAGGAGTAATAGATATATTCTATTATGGCATCTGAAACAAAAATGATAATGGACAAATTGAATGAAATTAAATCCGAACTGGATTACATTAAGAACCACATGGTTGATGCAGACACTATCCTGACTAAAGATGACGTCGAAGCATTGAGCGAAGCTGAAGATGACCTGAAAAAAGGTAAAACGGTGAAGTTATAATTGTTTTCAGTAGAATTATCGCAGAAATCAGCTAAATTCTTAGACAAACTCGATAAACATCTTAGTGACCGTATTAAAGAAAAACTCAAATCATTACCCCATACTCCGGTCCCAAGTGACGCTAAATTTATTTCTAGAGATGATAAAGGTAAGAATTTTAGAATTAGGATTGGAGATTATAGGGCTTTATACAAATTGAAAGAAAATGGAGTAATCCTTGTAGCTAAGATTGATAAAAGACCTAGAGTTTATGAGTAGGTAGTTTCTGAATTGAGTATTGTATTTGGATTACAAATCCAATAACAAAAAGATTTTTAAATAGCTAATCTGATATTAACTACTATATAATAAATAAAATGGAAGAATCCAGTGGGGGTGAAGGGCCTGTAGATGATTCACCTATTGAACAGTCTAGTCTAGACGGAGAATCCTACGCTGCAGCTAGTGATATGACCGAATCAGACGGAGAATTAAGTACTAGCGAACCTAAGGATGGTTTAGAAGCCAGACTAACAGATGGCGAAGCAACGCCAAACAGCAGAGAATACATCCCGTTAAAAAGAGCATACTCAAGCCACAAAGCTAGATCCAAGTCAACTAAGCCATCAAAAGAAATTACAACTGATGGTGCGATTGCAATAATCTATCATGAAGATCCTGAAACAGGCAGAGTTGAATTTTTTCTCGAGCAAAAAAGCCCAGACTACAGTTTTGAAGAATACAAGGGAACATTAGGTCTTCTTGGCGGAGCAATTGACCAGACTGATGAAAGTCATCTGGATGCTTTGGTAAGGGAGATAACAGAAGAAGTTCCTGAAAAGGCACAATCTGTTTTAATTAAGGAGTTAACTAAAAATCCACAACTTTATAGAACTTCTACTCAAGAAATTGATGGTGTACTTTATACGAATTATGTGTATATAATCAAACTAAAATCCAGAGCAGATTTTGAAACATTAGCACACTCAAATCTAACTCACGATGCAGGAACTGCAAGGACTGCAACACCAAAAGAATTGATGTCTATTAATGGCAGTCATTACGCTTTTGATCATGGCAAGATTATTAAACAATTCATACTTGAAAAATATTCGGATCAGGTTTTTCAACCATATAAAGCGCAAACTTGGTCAAGTGATATTAATATGAACAATGGTCAATTATTGACATCCAGAATAAATAATGGCAGATTTAGCACTTTCCCTGCAACTGATTTTTCAAATTTAAAATCTGGAAAAAATATTTACCTATCAAACTAATTTTATCTTCTCATAATATTTAACACTTCTTCCTTCTTCTCTTCCATCAAATCTTTAGAATTAGCCTCTAAATTTAATCTAAGCAACGGCTCTGTATTGGAAGGACGAACATTAAACCACCAATTATCAAATTCAACTGTAACTCCATCAAGTTTTGATATTTTATTTGGATCTTGTTTTTTATAGATTGATTCAATCTCCTTTAATTTTGCACTTTTATCTTGGACTTCAGCATTAGTTTCTTCAATTGTACTATATCTCCTGAATTCATTTAGTAATTCTGATAACAATTTATTCTCTTTAGATATTATTTCTGCTACAATAAGGCTTGTTATCATTCCAGAGTCTGCCCTATAGTTTTCCTTGTAATAATAATGCGCAGAATGCTCACAAGCGAAAATTGCTTTTGTTTTCCGCATTGTGTCCTTGATAAAAGAATGCCCGACCCTCTCAACAATGACTTTGCCGCCATACTTTTTGATAGTGTCAGGAACAATATGGCTGCAGACAATATTATGGATCACTTTTTGTTTCTTATTTTTTAGTAATATGCTCTTAATTATCATCGATGATATCAAAGAGCTGTTTATCACGTTTCCATTTTCATCAACAAAAAAAATCCTGTCAGCATCACCGTCAAAAGCCATGCCGAAATCACAATGTTTTTCTCTTACTGCCTTTTGCAGCTCAACCAAGTTTTCATATTTGGAAGGGTCAGCAGGATGGTTTGGAAAGCTGCCGTCGAGCTTGAAATAAAGGGGGACAATCTTGACTGTCAATCTTTTAAAAACTAAAGGAATAATTTTCCCAGCCATCCCATTGCCGGCATCAACTGCAATTTTTAGTTTTCTTAATTTTCTAACATCAATAAATTTATGAACATGCCTGACATAATCCTTCAAGACATCTTTCTTGATTATTTTCCCGGGTTTTCTTGCCTTACCATACTGTTTTTTCTCAATTATTGATTTTATTTTTTGCAATCCTGTATTTTTATTAATAGGGACAGCATTTTTTTTGCAGAATTTCAATCCATTATACTGTGGGGGATTGTGGGAAGCAGTAAACATAACTCCGGGTTGATTCAAATGTCCAGAAGCAAAATAAACAGCGTCAGTGCAGACTTCTCCAATCAAGATTGCATCAGCCCCTTGGTCTGTAATCCCTTTCATCAAAGCTTTACTTAATTTTGGAGAAGAAAGGCGCATATCAGTGCCGACAACCACTTTCTTGCATCGTAAAAAAGTAACAAAAGCCTTGCCGATATCATAGGCAATCTGTTCTGTCAGATTCTCACCGTAAATTCCCCTTACGTCATAGGCTTTGAAGATTTCATTTAACATAGTTTACCAGAATAATTTTTAATTCATTAATATTTAAATGTGTTTATAATGATTATTTCTTCTTATCCCTTATCTGCTTCAGTATCTTAATGACTTCTTTCATTTGCTCATTTACCCTTGCCTGTTTCCAGCCAAGATAGGCCATGAACATGCTGTAGATCAGCATGATGACATAGACTACAAGCATGACAATTATCGTGTTACCTGCAAATTCAGGTGATATTGTAGCCATTTTTTATTATCCTATCTCAACTTTCATCCTCTTCTATAGAAACAACACCTTTCCACTTCTTCTCTGCCAGTTTGTATCGTTCCATATTGCCGACATCAAACCACTGGCCTGCAAAAGGAAATCCCCTTAGTCTTCCCATTTTAGCAAGTTTTGGAAATACATCTTTTTCCAGCATTGAAAATCCTTTAGGGATCATGTCTAAAACTTCTGGCTCAATAATGTAAAAGCCGGCATTGATAAGATTAGAAGGCGGATTGCTTGGTTTTTCAACAAATTTGATTATTCTGGAACCATCAAGCCGTGCAACACCATATTGTGTAGGATCATCAACTGTTGTAAGGGCTATTGTTGCCAAAGCATCCTTTCTTTTGTGCAGTCTAAACATCCTTGCGATGTTTATATTCTTTAGTTCATCACCATTTGAGGCAATAAAACTCTCATTGAGATAGTTTTTCCCTAACTTCAATGGACCGGCAGTTCCAAGCGGCTCATTTTCCTCAACATAAGTTATATTCACGCCAAACTTGCTTCCATCTCCAAAATGTTCTTTTATTTTATCTTTAAGATAACCGACACACAAAACAACATCCCTGATACTGTATTTCTTGAACAGATCAAATAGATGTTCGGTCAAAGCCTTGCCCTGAACTTCAAGAAGTGCTTTTGGAATTTTGTAAGTCAAAGGCCTAAGCCTGGTTCCTTTTCCTCCAATTAAAAGAACAGCTTTGCTTGGAATATTTGTACCCAAAGATTCTGCCAGCATCAGCTCTATCTCCTGCGACCTATTTTTAATATCAATGCCGTCTATTCTCTTGTCGATCTGGCTTATTAAATTCTTGTCTAGAGTTATAGTAATTCTTTCTTTCATATGTCTAAAATATACCATCAGTCCTTGGACTGATGGACGTAAATCCAATGTTGTTCTAATTGAAGTATATTTTCGAGCATGCTCAAAAACCGGGACAAAATTGTCTGTTGGTTTTTGACAAATAGTTTAACCTCTCAAATCCGATTTTAATGGTTATATATTAGCTTTATAAATCTTTCCATTTTCGTATGATAAAGTATGATAAAATAGAAAACTATAAATATGGGCACGATAAACAATTTTTTGTGGGGTTTTATGGATAGAAATCTAGCTTTGGAATTTGTAAGGGCAACAGAAGCAGCTGCAATAAGTTCTGCTTTATGGGTTGGAAAAGGAAGTGAAAAATCAGCAGACCATGCAGCTGTTGAAGCAATGCGAAAAGCCTTCAGCATCATCGATATGGACGGCACTGTTGTTATTGGGGAAGGCGAAAGAGACGAAGCGCCAATGCTTTACATTGGTGAAAAAGTTGGTTCTGGAAAAGGTTTGAAGCTTGATATTGCAATTGATCCATTAGAAGGCACTACAATAACAGCAAGAGGCGATTCAAATGCAATGTCTGTTTTTGCAGCAGCTCCGACAGGATGTTTATTGAATGCCCCTGATACCTACATGAACAAAATTGCTGTTGGTCCAAAATGTGTTGGTGCTGTTGATCTGGACAAGTCTGTTGAAGAAAACATCCATGCAGTAGCTAAAATCTTAAATAAAGATGTTGAAGAAGTCACGGTCATAATTCTCGACAGAGACAGGCACAAAGAACTGATAGAAAAAGTTAGAAAATGCGGTGCCAGGATCAAACTCATAAGGGACGGAGATATTGCTGGGGCCATGGCGCCTGCAATTGAAGATTCCGGCATCGATCTTTTGCTAGGCATAGGCGCTGCACCAGAAGGAGTTATTGCAGCCGTTGGATTAAAATGCCTTGGCGGTGAAATTCAAGGCAGGTTAAAGTTCAGGAATGATGAAGAAAAAGCCAGAGCAAAAAAAATGGGCATGAAAGATCCCGATAAAAAATTATTGATGAACGATTTAGTTTCTAGCAATGAATCCATGTTTGCAGCAACTGGTGTTACAGACGGCACAATCCTAAAAGGAGTTCAATTTTTAAGCGATGGTGCAAAAACACATTCAATTGTGATGCGAGCAAAAACTAAAACAGTGAGATTTATTGAATCAGAGCATAAATTTGAGCATGTTCCAGAATATTAAAAGGTGATAATATGACCAATCAAGAACTTAAACAAACAATAAAAGACATGGTTATTGTAGGCAAAGGGATTTTAGCAGCTGATGAGGGTCTCAAAAGCGCTGCAAAACGCTTGGCAGCTATAAATGTTGAATCTACAGAAGAAACTAGGAGGCAATACCGAAATTTGATATTATCAGCACCTCAACTTGAAAATTATATTGTTGGAGTTATTTTATTTGAAGAAACTTTGTATCAAAAATCAAATGATGGCGTTTTATTTCCTGAACTGTTGGCTAAAAAAGGCATTGTTCCGGGTATCAAGGTTGACCAAGGTCTTGCAGACTTAAATGATTCAGGAGAAAAATATACCAAAGGCTTAGACGGTTTAGGCGACAGGCTTGAAGTATACAAGAAAACAGGTGCGAGATTTACGAAGTGGAGAGCTGTGTATAACATTTCCGAAAATACACCTAGTGACGAATCAATAAAGAAAAATGCAGAAGACCTTGCAAAATACGCTAAAATTTGCCAAGAGCACGGTTTTGTTCCTATAGTTGAACCAGAAGTTTTGATTGATGGCACCCATTCTATTGAAACTTGTAACAAAGTTACTGACAAAGTCTTGAAGGCTGTTTTTGAAGCTTTAAAAAAAGAAAATGTAGCGCTTGATTGTACAATCTTGAAGCCAAGTATGGTTATTTCTGGTAAAGAGGCTGACAACAGAGCTAATGTTGATGAGGTTGCAAAACAAACAATCAAGATTTTAAAAGAAAATGTACCAGCTGAATTGCCGAGCATAAATTTTTTGTCTGGCGGCCAGACTCCTGAAGAATCAACTGCCCATCTGAACAGAATCCACACTTTAGGAGAAGAATTACCTTGGTATGTTAGCTTTTCTTATGCCAGAGCTTTGCAGGGACCTGCATTAAAAGCATGGCAGGGAAAAGATGAAAATATTGAAGCTGGTCAAAGAGAATTCTTGAAGCGAGCTAAACTCAACAGCCTGGCAACACAGGGAAAGTATACTGAGGACATGGAGAAATAAGTTATGATAAAAGTCGGGATTGTTGGATACGGAACAATAGGCAAAAGAGTCGCTGATGCAGTTGCAATGCAGAAAGACATGAAACTTACAGGTGTTACTGCACACTCTTATAGTTTTAACACTGAAGTTGCAAATGAAAAGGGCTACAAGATATTTACTGTAGGTGATGATGGAGATTTAAAATTAAATGGCATAAAACCAGCTGGTGACATAAATAATCTCCTTGAAGAAGTGGATATCATTGTAGACGCAACTCCTAAAAAAGTAGGAAAAGAAAACATTGAGAAATATTATAAGCCAAAAAAAGTCAAGGCAATAATTCAAGGCGGTGAAAAACACGAAACAACCGGAACTTCTTTTGTAGCGCAGTGTAACTACGATGAAGCATTGAATAAAGATTTTGTTAGGATTGTAAGTTGTAATACAACTGGCCTTTGCAGGACTTTGCATGCATTGAACAAGTTTGATATAACAAGCGTCCATGCAACATTGATTAGGCGGGGAGCTGATCCAGGAGATATACGTCATGGCCCAATAAACGCAGTTGTTCCAGTTTTAGAGATGCCATCTCATCATGGTCCTGATGTTCGAAGCGTTTTGCCAAAATGCCAGATATTTACAACTGCCCTGAGCGTTCCTTCGACTTTGATGCACGTTCATACTGTAATAGCTGATGTCAAGAAAAAGGTGAACGTTGATGATGTTATTGATGCTTTAAGCAGTGCAACAAGGATTAGGATAGTAAGAAATGCAGAGCATTTAAGATCAACTGCCGAAATAATAGAATTTGCCAGGGATTTAGGCAGGCAAAGAGGAGATATGCCGGAGATTTGCGTCTGGAAAGAAGCGATAGGCGCAGTATCAAATGGCTACAATAAATTGCTTTACATGCAGGCAGTCCATCAGGAATCAGATGTAGTACCGGAAAACATTGACTGCATAAGGGCAATGACTGGATTTAAGGATGGTCAAAAGTCAATAGAAATGACAAATAAAAGTTTTGGGATAAAATAAAAAAGGTGTTCTAAGATTTTAATAGGCGTACCAAAAGAAACAAAAGACAAAGAAAACAGAATAGCTCTGACTCCGGAAGGCGCTAAGCAGCTGGTTTCTGATGGACATAAGGTTCTTGTTGAAAAAAATGGCAGTTTAGGCAGCGGTTTCACAGATGATGATTACAAACAAGCCGGAGCTGAAATTGTTTCAGTAGAACAGGCTTGGAACACAGACATTGTAGTAAAAGTCAAAGAGCCATTAGAGCCAGAATATAAATTTATTAAAGAAAATCAGATTATATTCACTTTTTTGCATTTAGCTGCAGCTCCAAAATTACTAACAGAATCATTGATAAAAAATAAAACAACTTCTATTGCTTACGAAACAGTTGAAGATGGCTACTATCGATTGCCTTTACTGGCCCCAATGAGTGCAATTGCAGGAAACATGTCTGTGCAGGTAGCTGCATATTATCTTGCAAAGTTTAACGGCGGAAGAGGCATGATGCTTGGCAAAATTCTTGGAAAATTATATGGGAAAGTTGTCATTATCGGTGATGGGATTGTTGGCAGGCATGCAGCAAAAACAGCATATGGATTGGGTGCAAATGTGTTTTTGTTTGGAAGACACGAAGAAAGGATGGATCATCTGAGAGATATCATCGGAAAACAAGCCCACGTTATGCTTTCAAACCAAGAGAATATTTCAAAACACATAATAGATGCTGACTTAGTTGTTGGAGCTGTATTGCTTAAAGGAGCTAAAGCGCCTTTTGTTGTAACAGAAGAGATGGTCAAGACAATGCAGCCTGGATCAGTTATCGTTGATGTCAGCATTGACCAAGGCGGCTGCATCGAGACTTCAAAACCAACAAGCCACAGCAATCCAATTTTTGTAAAGCATGGAGTAACTCACTATTGCGTAACCAACATGCCAGGAGCTTATCCAAGAACATCAACAATGGCATTGACAAATGCAACTTTTCCATATCTATTAAAATTGGCAAATAAAGGATTTGACAATTTAGTTAAAGAAAATCCTGGTTTTGCAAAAGGCGTTAATACACATAAAGGATTTATAACATACAAGCCAGTGGCTGAAGATTTAGGGATGATGGATATGTTTAAGGATTTGGGAGAATTATTGTAAGTCCCAAATTTCAAGATTTGTAAAGTATATCTGAAGTTTTGACTTTAACTAAGGTTCTCTAGCGCCAGCATACTTTATATCTTCTGGCAAGTGCTGACGATAAGTGTCTAAATAAAAATTCTCAATAACCGCCATTTCCCTTGAATCCGGACTGAATCTACCTGCTTGAATTAAACTCCTTATAATATACAGTAGATTTGCCTTAGTCACTATTCCAACTTCAACAGCCTTTTCCAGTTGAGAAACTGTCGATCTAAGTGTGACTAGGTCAACAGACAAATCCGAATAACTTATAGTTTCTGAACCCAATCCACCTAAGCTAGATGCCATTCTCCCCCCAAATAAAACATTTTAACATCAACAAAAAAACAGGCTAAATTTTAATGATTATCTTTAGTGATGATATTCAACTACTTTATAGCCAAAATCTACTCCAATTTGACTTACATGCACGTCTATACTTACAGGCCTTAATGTTGGTGATTGTACAGTAACATTCAACATACCTGTCGATGGATCATGGCCATCATGAGCTAACCTAAACTCCATGGGTGTTTCCCTCCCATCAGTTCCACGTGGAAACCAAACAACATCTCTAAATTGAACCGGTACCACAATATCAGTGTATAGGGGCCTGACTAATAACTCCCCCCTATGAAGTCCATCTTGCTCCTTTAAAACTACACCATGATTTGTTTCTCTCATTTGTTATTCCAATTCAGAATATCCAATATCAGTATATAAATTTATCTCAAACAGAAATCCCCAGCAAAACAGCGCCAGTGAACAACACAACAGCACCTATTCCCAACTTGATTATCTTCTTTCTCTCAGTTATTTCATGAAAGTAAACCAATCCCCACAGCACATTGACGAACAAAGCGATCTGCGTTAATGGAAAACCGATTGCCAAGCCCAAATTTGCTACAGCGAAAAAACTGGCAATGTTTGCTATGTTCCATAACACTCCTGATGAAAGCCCGCTTATTATAATTTCCTTATCAAACTTCGAAAATTTAATCAGATAAAATACCAGGCCGGAGGCAAAAATTCCAAGCGACATAGAAAACAAAAACTGCATTGGCTCAAGTCCAGACACTTTTAATGGTACGATGTACATTCCAAATAAAACTGCAGCAGATACAGCAAAAATCAAGCCTTTGAAATTATACGATCCGCTATTTTTGGTGGTTGCAGATATCAAAACAATCCCCATTATCAGGAGAAATATGCCAACAATACCAAAAAGCAGAGATGAAATGATCTCTTTAAAGTATAACAGCCCCCATAAAAATGACATTGAGCTTACAATACCGCCGCTGATCGGACCGGTCCTTGCCAATCCAAGACTATTCACAGCAAATATGACTAAAACATTGCCTATAGTCCATAAAACACCAGACAAGATGCCGTAATATGAAAGAGAAAATGAGCCATACAAAAAGACAATGATAGAACTGGATATTAACACTCCAATACAAATCAATAATTGAAAATAGAAAGGATCGAACTTTTTAATCTTTTTCATCGGCACAAAGTAAGATCCCCATCCGATTGCCGCAACAGCAGCTGAGATTATACCGATTGTAGTTGACATTTTTTATTTGATATACTTCCCTCTTGCTTTCTCCATTATCCAAGAAGTCAAAACTCTTGTCTCATATTCATCCGGAGTATGGATGCTTTCATGGATATCCACCATTCTTGCTGTGCTGCCTGTCAGATCTGCCCTTCTGCCCATTGAATGGTCACCGAGATATGTAAATCCTAATACGCCGCCCATTGTGCTTTCAGGATGGATATTGACCCATTTTAACGGAACTCTTTCAGTCATATCCTCTTTGCTGGCAATATGCTGCTGCCTATATTTCCCTAGTTGCTGCCTGTAAGTTATAGAAAGCCTTTCCTCGAAATAATTATCTTCATAAGTTATTCTGATGCTGTAAGGGGCAACTTTATCCCTAATGCCTTTTTTATTGTTTATTTCAGAAGAATAAACTTCTTTTCCATCTTTTTTAACTGAAACTTTTAATTTATCTTCAATTTGGTTCTCCTCATATCTGACAGTTATTGAATAATTTTCATTGTTTTTTTCATTATCTTTCTTTTCCCTTCTAAATCTTAATGAATAAAATGAATCATTTGAAATAACTCTGGCTCTTTTCCTTACTTTTACATTTTCATTCAAATTCTTCAATAATAATGATTCAAGTTCTCTGATATCTTTAAAATTAATTTTCGGTTTGTTGACAATATTCTCAAGATTACTTGGTTTTTTTGTTTTTATTTTTTTAGATACAAATGGAATTACATATTTACTCAAAGCAAACAATAATTCTGATTCTATCCTATTGAGAATTGTTTTTTTATTGTTCATTGAAAGTCCTTACGCCTTCTTCAATCAACTTCTTAGCTTCTTCCTTGCTGTCAGAATCGCTTATTATCCTGAACACATCTGACTCTGTTTTTGAAGCCCTGAACCAGACAAACGAGTTTTTGCCTGTTATTATTTTTAAACCTCCATTTATTCCGCCAGTTTCTTTGATCTCGAAACCTTTTTTTGAATAATGCTCTTTAAGGGATTTTTTTATCTTATCGTGTTTTTTAGAATCAAACTCTAATTTTTTCCTTAAAGTGTAATATTTAGGGAATTCCTTGATAATTTCTTCCAATTTTTTTTGTTTTTTAGCTATTATGGACAAAATCATCAACAATGTTAATATTCCATCCCTGCATTTGGAAGGGAATATTATTGCTCCTCCGCTAGAACCTTCACCGCCAATGGTTGAATTGACTTTTTTCATCTCTTCGATTACATTTGTTTCACCAACTTCAACTTCTTTTATCTTTGCTCCATGCTTGACTACAACATCCCTTACAACATTTGATGTTGCACTATTGACAACAACAACTTCGTTTTTAGGATTATCACTTGTTGATAAAAATTCATTTACAACCAAAGCAAGTATATTTTGTCCAGATAATAATCCCCCATTTTTCATCAGGATCTCAACTCTGTCAGCATCGCAGTCAAAGCCAGCTGCAAAATCAGCTTTATTCTCATCTATTGCACTAGTGAGATAGATCATCGAGTCTTCTGTCGGCTCAATTGTCCTGTTGAATTCACCATACTTCATATTGATACCAACAACTTCAACTCCAATGCGTTCCAGAATCTTTTTTGCAATTGCGCCTGTTCCGCCATTTGGATCAAGAACAATCTTTTGCTTTGATTCTTTTATATTCTCAATATTTTCACCACCAACTATATCTAAAATAAAATCCTCGTATTTTTTTACAGCTTCCGTGTTTTTCTCGCTGACTTTCCTAAACTCTATTTTGTGAAAATCCTTAAGCCTTTTAGAATAACTAATAACCCGGTTCATTTCCTTTTCGTTCAAAATAGCCCCATCTGGACCTAAAAACTTAAATCCGTTCCAGAATGGCTCATTGTGGGAAGCTGTGATTATGATGCCACCGTCTGCATCAAAATGCCTTACTGCAAATTCTATTGCCGGCGTAGGCAGAATGCCGACATCAATGAAACTGCAGTCAATCAATCCAAGAATTGTTTCACTTAACTTTAATCCTGAAGGCCTTGTGTCCATGCCGACAACCAAAGTAATGCTGTTTTTCTTTGTTTTTTTCTTTAAGAAGGTGAAATAAGCATGAGCGTACCTGACAGCAATACTCTCTGTCAGATCTTTGTCATATATTCCCCTTACACCTGAAAATGATTCTACTAAGGCCATATTGATTATTGTTTAGGTGGGGTATTTATAATTTTATCCTCATTTCAATATAGGGATTAATAACAAATCAAAATCTTTTTATATCTTAGTCTTTCTAAAAACCAATATGGACGACAATAAAAAGCTTGGTGGAAACATAGAACTGGCGGGTTTTAGGGACTTGGATGGCGCCACTATGGTTGTTTTGAAGAAGATTGTAGGTAATCATGCCAAACGAATTGAAGAATTGGCTGATAAGCTTGAATTATTGCACCTTACCCTGAAACAAGTCCATGAAAGAGAAAAAAGCGAGAAATACGAAATACACGCCAAGATTGTTGATGATGGAAAGGTATTCGCAAGCGATGTAACAGACAGAAATCTATTTGTTGCCGTTGATAATGTTCTAAAGAAAATAACTAATGAAATGGATTAAGCCTGTGGCTTTTGTTCTGCCTTCTGGTTAACCTTTTGCTTTAAGCTGATTATCTGGATTAGCTTTAATGCGTTAATCTCCTGCTTTAGCTCTTCTACCTGGTCTCTAAGCTCGTAAATTAACTCGTAATTGTGCTGTATATTATCGCTGTTTTCAACTACTACTTCAGGCAGTTCTGAGAAATCAGAAAACTCCCTTCTGATCTGCTTTATCCACGAATCCACATTGTCCCTGAATGTTTGAATTTCAGCTTCCATCTTGACCTCTTTGCTTAAAAAAGGAGGTATCAGTCGATTGTTCCTTTATAGCGGCTGCGATATATACCTCTTTTTAATGAACTAGTATACCTTTATTCTGTATCAATATACCAGTATACGTTTCTGTATATTGCTCATTTATATACCTTTCGATTTTGATATATACTGGAGAATATATGTCTAATTCAAGTAGCCTAAAAATAGAAGTAAACAATTTAAATACTACATTAACATGAAAACAGAACGCATAGGCGAATTATTTATTTTTAGTATGGTTATTTTTCAATCTAAGAATTAGGGAAGCTTAAACCTATTCTTCTTTATCAAATTGACCTTTAACTTTGTATTTTTTAGAATTCAATACATGATTGTATACCTTTTCATAATCTTCCCGGTAAGGGTTTTTCCTAAATAATAACTTATAAAGAATGTACAGCCCAATCAAAACATAAATTCCAATCAGGATTGTTCGGTTTATTTCCATAATTGATGTATTACACCCACCATATATAAAATTTTGGTTTTTATTATCATATTTCAATTCAAGAAAACCTTTAAATAACCGCAGAAAACCACTTTTTCCATGAAATTATTAGTAAAAAAAACAGCAGAAGCAAATCTGCCAACAAAATTTGGCAATTTCAAGGTTATTGCTTATGAAGATGCCAATAAAATGCACCATCTTGCCTTGATTAAAGGTGAAATCAAAGACAAAAAAAATGTTCTTGTCAGAGTCCATTCACAATGCACAACAGGCGATATTCTCGGCTCATTGAGATGTGATTGCGGCGAACAGCTTGAAAAAGCTCTTAAGATGATCGGAAAAAAAGGAGGGGTTTTTCTCTATATGCAGCAGGAAGGCAGGGGCATAGGCTTGTTCAACAAAATCAAGGCCTATAATTACCAGGATCATGGAATGGACACAGTAGAGGCAAACTTAAAGCTGGGATTAAGGCCCGATGCAAGAGATTATACAATTGGATCGCAGATCTTGGCAGACTTGGGATTATCAACAATAAGATTATTGACAAACAATCCAAGAAAAATTGAAGGTATTGGAAAGTATGGCCTAAAAATAGTTGCAAGAGTCCCCATCATAACAAAACCAAATAAAGTAAACAAAAAATACCTCAGTACAAAAAAGGAAAAACTAGGTCATTTATTAGAGAAGAAAGGGGTTGTGAAGTGATTAAAACCAGCGCAAAAACTTTGTTTTTGCTGGGCTTTGAAATCCGTAGGATTTCAAAACCTCAACAAACCCATAACCTTCCCGGTATCTTTCTCATCAACAAGAAATATCGTGTCTGTCCAGCAGCTTAAGGTTTCTACAATGTTGATCTTATTTTCGGCAAACAAAGAGCACAGATAGGAATAAGCTCCAGGTGTTGTCTCAATCTCCTTTGGGCTTTTGATGGTGATTTCAGCAAGATTTTTGTTTTCAAGTATTATCTTATTCTTGAAATTCTTTTTGATCAAATCAAGAAATTCTTCTGAGGTAATTATTGTTATTGCAGAAGCACCCTCAATAATCCTAAATATCTCGTTTCTTTTCTTGATTTCTTTTTCAAGATTCAGCAAAGTTCCGTAAAAAACATCCTTTTCCAGCACAATAGCAATCACTTTATTCTTGATCTCTATCTTGCTTGCTTTCAAAATCTTTAAAATTCTTCTTTCAAAGATTTCCTCTTTCTTTAATTTTCTCTTGAATCTCCTGCAGGCAATTAATATTGCATCAAAATCTTTTTTTACATTAAGCTTTGATTCAGAAGCAATTTTCCTTGATAGAGATGAGTAGTTGACTAAGCCATTTCTCAGGCAGTCTTTTACAGAGGGATGCTCCTGGATATAGTTTTCAGTTAATTTTGTTATGTTCGGCATTTTAATTTTTCAATCAAAAACCCCAATTTTCAAAAAATAATCCTTCTTTTCTTTTAAATGTTTTGTTTTGGACATTTTTGTTCATAAATGTTTAAATTAGGGCATCAGCTTTAAAAACATCCTTCAATCTATTAATTTTCAAAGAAAATGAGCGACATAGCTTTGCATGTGCACCCAACTCCAGATAACTGGTTTCCACCAGAACTTTTTGGAGCTGTGCAGGAATCTACTCAAAGGGCCTTTTTACATCAAAGAAACAGTTTAGTTGATCGAGAATTTTTCCAAAGAAACAACCCACTTTCTCCAACTCGTCTTGAAGCTCTTGTAATAGGGGGGGCAGCTAATGGAGAAATGGCAAGCAATTCTATGGTTGAAGACTACATAGTTGATGGAATAAGATTTAAGTATGTGAACAAGGCAAGCGTTGCACCACCTCATAATGGGAATGGTTTGCTTGTTGATATGATGGATGAAGTAATTGCCTATGCTCAAGCAATGAACCCCAATATCCCTGTTGTAGTAAGGACCAGTGTTAAAGAAATCAGTCAAGGGCATTATGCAGAAATAGATGATATCAGAACAGAAAGAGACGGTTATTACATTCATGGCTTTGGATTTCTTGAGAGGGGCACTGGCAAAGAAAGATTTGAAGGGGCAAGAAGTGCTTTCCTTGATAAAATTGCCCCTTATATAGCAGCAAAACCAAGTACAGTACACTCAATTGGATCTGACAGGGCAAGATCCCTTTTACTACATCCTTTTGCACTCAGACAAGGATATATTGTAAAACCTTATTCTTCTAATTAAACAAACACATTTTTATAATTCAAATTCATTCTTTTTTCTATGAAACCATTCATTATCGGCCACAGAGGAGCAATGGCTTATGAACCAGAAAATACCATTCTTTCTATTAAAAAAGCAATTGAACTGGGCTCCGATGGCGTTGAAATCGATGTAAGAAGATGCAAAAGCGGAGAATTAATTGTCATAAACAATGATACAGTAGATAGGACAACAAATGGCCAAGGTTATGTTAAAGATTTTACCTTAGATAAATTACAAAAACTTGATGCAGGCAAAGGAGAGAAAATACCGACGTTGGAAGAAGTAATAAATTACATTAATAATAAAAAAATAAAATTAATCATTGAATTAAAGGAAAAAGACCTGGAAAAAGACGTTCTTATTTTGGTAGAAAAGCACAATCTTCAAAATGATTCAATAATAATCTCTTTTTTCCACCAAATAATAAAAAATATTAAAAAAATAAATAAAAATATTGATACTGGACTTCTTTTTGTCGGCAACCCGGTTAATGTTTCAAGCTTGGCAAAAGAAGCTGATGCTATTTTTCTATTTACAAATTTCAAGTATACTGATAAAGATTTAGTTGATAACGCCCATGAAAATAATCTCAAAGTTTATGTCTGGAACATTGATGATATTGAAAATTTAGAAAAAATGTTAAAATTAGGTGTTGATGGTGTTGGCAGCAACAAGCCGGATGTGGTTGTAGATTATTTGAATTCAAAAAATCCCTAACCGTAAGCTTTATTAATAAGCAACCATTATTTCTTTTTTTAATGTACGGTAATAAAGAAATTAAACTTGTTCTTGAAGATGGTCATGAGTTTAAAGGCTTTTCTTTTGGAGCAGAGCGCTCTATTTCAGGCGAAGTTGTGTTCAGCACAGGCATGGTTGGCTATCCTGAATCGTTAACAGACCCCAGCTACAAAGGCCAGATTCTAGTTCTAACTTATCCATTAATCGGTAATTATGGTGTCCCAGGAAAAGAAACTGAAAATAATCTACTAAAGAACTTTGAATCAGATAAAATACAAGTTCAGGCATTGATTATTTCTGATTATTCTTTTCAGCATTCACACTGGAATGCCAAGAAAAGCCTTGCTGAATGGCTAAAGGAAGAGAATATTCCTGCGATTTATGGAATTGATACAAGAAAACTTACCAAATTATTGAGAGAAAAAGGGGCAATGCTTGGCAAGATTATTTTTAATAATGAGGATGTAAAATTTTATGATCCAAACGTTGTTGATCTTGTAAAACAAGTTACGGTGAAAGAACCCACCATATATAACGAAAAACCAAATCAAAAAAAAGTTGTTTTGGTTGATTGCGGTGCTAAAAACAACATCATAAGAAATCTAATTAAAAGGGATTTGACTGTAATAAGGGTCCCTTACAATTATGATTTCTTGACGCAGCCTTTTGACGGACTTTTGATTTCTAACGGCCCTGGCGATCCAAAAATATGCGCGCAAACTATCTACAATGTTGGCAGAGCTATGAAACACAATATCCCTACTTTTGGAATCTGTTTAGGAAACCAGCTCCTGGCTCTTGCAGCAGGATGCGATACTTACAAACTAAAGTATGGTCATAGAAGCCAAAACCAACCATGCACTTTAGTTAACACAAAAAGATGCTTTATAACAACACAAAATCACGGCTTTGCAGTTGACGGAAAAACACTGGGCGAAGAATGGGAAGAATTCTTCATAAATGCCAATGACGGCACAAACGAAGGCATAAAGCACAAGACAAAGCCATTCATGAGCATTCAATTCCATCCTGAAAGCACTCCAGGTCCTTATGATACAGAGTTTTTGTTTGAGGAGTTTATAAAAATGCTAAAATGAACAAATCAAAAAAAATATTAGTTTTAGGATCTGGAAGCTTAAAGATAGGCGAAGCAGGAGAATTCGACTATTCAGGCTCCCAATGTCTCAAAGCTTTGAAAGAAGAAGGAATCAAGACTGTTCTGGTTAATCCAAACATCGCAACGATCCAGACAAGCGAGGGAATGGCAGACAAAATCTATTTCCTTCCTGTAACTCCTTATTTTGTGGAAAAAGTCATTGAAAAAGAAAAACCAAACGGAATTATGCTTTCTTTTGGAGGGCAAACTGCTCTTAATTGCGGTGTTGAATTATCAGATAAGGGAATTTTAGAAAAACATAATGTAAAAGTTCTTGGAACCCAGATCGAAACAATAAAAAATACAGAAGACAGAAAATTATTCATAAAAAAATTAAATGAAATTAATCTTAAAACTCCTGAAAGCCAAGCCGTTTACAATGTTGAACAGGCAATAAAAGTTGCAGACAAATTGAAATACCCGGTAATGCTCAGGGTTGCATATGCTTTGGGCGGACAAGGTTCCGGTGTTGCAATAAATGAAAAAGAATTAAGGGAAAATGCTAAAAGAGCATTTGCTTATTCTGATCAAGCATTAATTGAAGAATATCTTGGAGGATGGAAGGAAGTTGAATATGAGGTAGTGAGGGATTCTTATGATAACTGCATCACAGTCTGCAACATGGAAAACTTCGATCCAATGGGAATTCATACAGGAGAAAGCATTGTTGTAGCGCCTTCTCAGACTTTGACAAACAAAGAGTATCATAAATTAAGGGATATTGCGATAAAAGTCATAAGGCATCTTGGAATTGTTGGAGAATGCAACATTCAATATGCCCTTGATACAAATTCTGAAGATTACAGAATTATTGAAGTCAATGCAAGGCTTTCAAGAAGTTCTGCATTAGCATCAAAAGCAACAGGTTATCCTTTGGCATTTGTAGCTGCAAAACTTGCCCTGGGTTTTTCTTTGATAGAATTGGAAAATATGATAACAAAAGTCACAAAGAGCTGTTTTGAACCAGCTTTAGATTATGTTGTCATCAAGATTCCAAGATGGGATTTGGAGAAATTCAAGCACATAAGCTTTGAGATAGGAAGTGAGATGAAATCTGTCGGAGAAGTAATGGCAATTGGAAGGAAATTCGAAGAAGCTGTTCAAAAAGCAATAAGAATGCTGACTATCAATCTTCATGGTCTTGTAGGAAACAGAATAAATTTTAACAATATCGAAAATGAATTGAAAAATCCAACTGATAAAAGGCTTTTTGTGATTGTTGAAGCAATAAAAAAGGGAATTTCTATCGATGAAATTCATAATTTAACAAAGATCGACAAATGGTTCTTGTACAAAATAAAGAATGTTGTTGATACAGAAAATGAATTAAAAAAATATGGTTTAGAAAATGCTCCGAAAGAGACATTGAAACTGGCAAAACAGCAGGGATTTTCTGATTTTCAGGTTGCAAGATGCTTGTTTAAGGAAAAAGCAGCAAATATGACTGAAAAAATGCTAAAAGTTAGAGAATTAAGAAAAAAACATAATATTATCCCTGTTGTAAACCAAATAGACACTCTAGCTGCCGAATTTCCTGCAAAAACAAACTACCTTTATCTGACTTATAATGGCGATGAAGATGATATTGATTTTAAAAACAAAAAAAGCGTTGTTGTTCTTGGCTCAGGAGCTTACAGAATCGGAAGTTCTGTCGAATTCGACTGGTGCTGCGTAAATGCTGTTTTCACTCTTAAAAAATTAGGCTACTCCACAATAATGCTAAACTATAATCCTGAAACTGTCAGCACTGATTATGATGTCTGCGACCGGCTTTACTTTGATGAATTAAGCTTCGAAAGGGTTCTTGACATTTACGAAAAAGAATCGCCTCTTGGCGTTATAATCTCGATGGGGGGGCAAATTCCTAATAATCTTGCAACAAAACTGCATAAGCAGAATGTAAAAATCCTTGGAACATCGCCTTCAAGCATAGACAATGCTGAAAACAGGCATAAATTCTCTGCATTGCTGGATAAATTAAATGTTGACCAGCCAGAATGGATTGAAGCAAAATCAATTGAAGAAGCTGATAAATTTGCTGAAAAAGTTGAATATCCGATTTTGATAAGACCATCCTATGTTTTAAGCGGTGCTGCAATGAGCATTGCAAGCAACAAAAAAGAGCTTGAACAATATCTTAAGAAAGCAGCAGATGTTTCAAAAGAACACCCTGTTGTGATAAGCAAATTCATTACAAACGCAAAAGAAATTGAGATTGATGCAGTTGCACAAAATGGGGAAGTTAAGATATATGCGATTTCAGAGCACATTGAAAATGCAGGCGTTCATTCTGGCGATGCAACAATGGCCTTGCCGCCTCAATTCACTTATTTGGAGACAATGAGGAGAATTAAGGAAATAGCCAAAGAAATAGCTAAGGAACTGAAAATAACCGGGCCATTCAATATTCAGTTTATTGCAAAACAAAATCAAATCAAAGTAATAGAGTGCAATTTAAGGGCATCAAGAAGCTTTCCGTTTGTTTCAAAAGTCACAAAGTATAATTTTATTGATATGGCAACTAAGTCTATGCTTGATGTTGATATTAGTGGAAACTATAATACTCTTGATTTGGATTATGTAGGTGTAAAAGCACCGCAATTTTCATTCTCAAGATTGCATGGAGCAGATCCGATCTCAAGCGTTGAGATGGCCTCTACTGGAGAAGTCGCTTGTCTGGGAAATGATCTGAATGAAGCCTTTTTGAAATCATTGCTTTCAGTTGGATTCAAAATGCCTAAAGCAAATGTTTTATTGTCAGCAGGACCGATAAAAAGCAAGGCATATCTGCTTGAAAGCATAAAAAAGTTAGTTGAGATGGGATTTAAAATATATGCAACAGAAGGCACTGCAAAATTCCTTGACAATAATAAAGTCAAAAATGAAGTTCTACAGTGGCCTTTGGACAAAAAAGAACCAAATGCCCTTACTTATCTTAAAGAAAGAAAAATAGATTTAGTAATTAACATTCCTAAAAGCTATGAAGAAGAAGAGTTAACAAATGATTATCTGATACGGAGAAAAGCAGTTGATTTTAATATTCCATTATTAACTAATGCCCAAGTGGCTAAATTGTTTATAGATTCAATTTCCAAGAAAAAGATGGAAGATCTGGAAATTAAGAGTTGGGATGGGTATTAAATTAATCCAAGTTTTCACCACCTTGCAATCGTGTTAAAAGAATGATTAGATTTAAATATTAAATACTAATTACCCGGATTTATCAGGGGGTTTAATTGATATCACACAAGAAATACATGGACATGACTATAAAGCTTGCTGAAAAAGGCAGGGGCTTGACAAGTCCGAATCCAATGGTCGGCTGCATAATAGTGAAAAGGGGCAGGATTGTCGGAAAAGGATATCATAAAAAAGCAGGTACAGAACACGCAGAAATTCTTGCAATGAATGACGCTGGCAAGAAAGCCATTAATTCTACAATGTATGTTAATCTGGAGCCGTGCTCTCATTGGGGAAGAACTCCGCCTTGCACTGAGAAAATTGTTGAAGCAGGAGTTAGGGAAGTAATAATCGGAATGAGGGATCCAAATTCACATGTTGATGGCCATCTAGAGCTAAAATTTCGCGGTTTAAAGACAAAGATAGGAATTCTTGAGAAACAGGCAAAAAAACTGAACGAAGCTTACATAAAATACGTTCGAACAAAAAAACCGTTTGTAATAATGAAAGTTGCAATGAGTGTTGATGGAAAAATTGCAACAAAAACAGGCAACTCAAAATATATAACGAGCAGGGATGCAAGGATGTATGTCCACAAATTAAGAAGCAGCGTTGACGCAATCATGGTTGGCATAAACACCGTGCTAAAAGACAATCCAAGATTAACTCCAAGATTATTCAAGGGCAAAGATCCTCTTAAAGTTGTTGCTGACAGCAAATTAAAAATTCCTAAGAACTGTAATCTGATGAAGGAGCCAACTCAGCTTATAGTTGCAACCACAAATCACGCTTCAAAAAAAAGTATAACTAAACTCCAGCAAAAAGGAGTAAGGGTTATTGTAACAAGATCAAGAAAAGGTATGGTTGATCTGGAAGATCTGATGAAACAGCTCGGCAGGATGGAGATAATGAGCGTCATGATCGAAGGAGGCTCTGAAATAAACAGCTCAGCAATTTTATCAGGTTTAGTTGACAAAGTTTACTTATTTGCAGCTCCTAAATTAATCGGTAACGGCCTTGGCGCAATCGGAAATCTTGGAATTAGGAAAGTGAATAGGGCAATCAATCTAAAGCATCCTGAGACAAGGAAGGTAGGTAAGGATTTGTTGATCGAAGCCCATATCTAATTTTTGATATATTTTTTATTAAAAATGACATTCTCAAATATTGAATCTGCAGTAAATGACTTCCGGAAAGGCAAGTTTGTTATTGTTATCGATGACAAACATCGTGAAAATGAAGCTGATCTAGTTCTTGTAGCAGAAAAAGCCACTCCTGAAAAAATAAACTTTATGATCAAGAATGCCCGTGGTTTAGTCTGCGTTCCAATGCTAAAGAAAAGGCTGGATGAGTTAAAACTGCCTTTGATGACAAAAATAAACACAGAATTCACAAAATGCGCTTTCACAGTTTCTGTCGATTCAAAAAAAGGCACAACAGGAATTTCCGCTTACGACAGGGCAAAAACAATCAAAGGCTTAATAGATAAAAAAACAAAACCAAACGATTTAGCACGGCCTGGCCATATTTTTCCATTAAGATGTGATTCAAAAGGCTTAACCAAACGACCAGGACACACAGAAGCGACAATTGAACTGTGTAGATTGGCAAAACTTTATCCAGCTGCCGTCATCTGTGAAATAATCGGCGAGAATGGGAAGATGATGAAGATTGCGGAATTAAGAAAGTTTGCTAAGAAATATAATTTGAGAATAATTAGTGTGAAAGATTTAATTGAGTATATATAACCAAAACCACGCAAATTCAATGAATTTGCTGGGCTTCGGAAAATTTTATTTTCCGAAACCTTTAAATCCCACCTTTCTTATTAATTTCTTATGGACAAATTTAAGGCTGCAATTATTAATTTTCTTAAAAAAGAGACAAAATTAGATGATATTCAGCTAGAGATTCCACCGAAGCCTGAAATGGGTGATTATGCTTTTCCTTGCTTTTCCTTATCAAAAGAATGGAAGAAATCACCAAATGAAATATCCCAAGAGTTAAGCATCAAATTCAAATCAAGCCATCTGATCAGTTCAGTCAAAGTTCTAGGACCATATCTTAATTTCTTCATCAATAAGGAAAAAATATCACAAGAAACAATAAAGGATATCCTGAAGCATGAAGATAAGTTTGGTTCAAGTAATTTAGGAAAAAACAAAAAACTGCTTTTAGAGCATACAAGCATAAATCCGAATGCTTCACCTCATGTCGGCAGGGCCAGAAATGCCTTTATTGGTGATTCTCTTGTAAGAATTCTTAGATTTCAGGGTTATAAAGTTGAATCACATTACTTTGTTAACAATGTAGGGAAGCAAATTGCATTGCTTGTTCTGGGCGCCGAAGGAAAGAAAAATATTAATTTCAACAATTTACTTGACATTTACGTTGAAATAAACAAAAAGCTTGAAAAAAATCCAGAAATAGAAAAAAAGGCATTTGAATTGCTGAACAAGCTCGAAAAGCAGGATAAAGAAGTAAAAAAGAAATTCGAAAGGGTTGTTGATATATGCATAGAAGGGCAAAATAAAATCTTTTCAGAGCTCGATATCAATTATGATGTTTTTGATTATGAATCAAAGTACTTGTGGAGCAAAGAGACTGAAAAAACATTAAAAAGACTTGAAAAAACAGGAAAATTGTTTATTGATGGATACAAAAGATGGGTTCTAGATCAGAAAGGCTATGGATTAGGAATGAAAGTTCCTGTATTTGTGATGACAAGAGCAGATGGAACTTCACTTTATCCATTGAGAGATATAACTTATAACATTGAAAAATTAAAAAAAGGAGAGAATATTGTTGTTCTTGGCGAAGATCAAAAACTCTATGAAGAGCAGATAGTTGCTGCTTTAAAAGAGCTTGAATTAAAGTGGCCAAGAGTTGTTCATTATTCTTTTATCTTGTTGCAGGACGGCAAGATGTCAACAAGAAAAGGCAATCTTGTCTTATTGGAAGATTTCATGAAAGAAGCAGTTAATAAAGCCAGCGAAGAGTTAAAGAAGCGATATGATAAAGCAGATGAAAGCGTAGCAAAAAAAATTGCTTACGGAGCTGTAAAATACGGCATTTTGAAGGTAAGCCCTGAAAAAAACGTTATTTTTGACTGGGAACAAGCTTTATCATTCGAAGGCGAAACATCCCCTTACATACAATACGCTTATGCAAGGATAAGCAGCATATTAAAAAAGGATAAAATTAATTTAAAAGCCAATATAAAACTTTTAACAGAAAAAGAAGAAACTGAATTAATCAAGCTGTTATCTAATTTTCCAGAAACAGTGACAAAAGCAACAAAAGAATTAAGGCCGCATCTGATTGCATCTTACCTTTACGCTTTAGCGCATAAGTTCAATGAATACTACCATATCCACCAGATATTGAAGGCTGAAGAAAAAGTAAAAGACGCAAGATTATTATTGATATCTGCAGTAAGGCAAGTTTTAAAGAATGGATTGAATTTGTTAGGGATTGGTGTTTTGGAGAAGATGTGAAATATTATTTTTTACAACATTTTTCATAGAATTGCAAAATTTCATTTGTTTTTTCAGGATTAAGTGAATAATGAATTTCTCCTGTTTTCTTTGCAGGAATCAGCCATTTATCTCTTTCTAATTCTTTCAATGCTTGTTTTGTATTTTTATCACCTTTTAAATGAGAAGGCAAGCCTTTTAGGATATTCTCTGTATGCGATCCGCCCCACTTTCTCCATCTTACAAGCTTATTGATTACTCTTTTCTTGATTTCGTCTTTTGTAAATTTCATATATAGATTATAATGGCAATAAGTATATAAGTTATTGTGCTTCTTTTGATACAATATTGTCCCAAAATAGTAACATTTAAATATAAGTTACTATATAAGCTAATAAAAATGGAAACAAAATCATTATTTATAGAATTCATGGGAGAGTCACCCACTATAAGGGTCTTAGACTACTTATTAACAGAACGGGATCTGGATTTCTCAATAACAGACATGGCAAAAAATGCAGGAATTGGCAGATCTACCTTATACAGGGTTTGGGATGATTTAGTAAAAAATAAGATTATAACCCCAACAAGGGTTATTGGGAGAGCAAAATTATACAAGCTAAACAAAAATAATATCAAAATTAAAAAATTAATTGAGATAGATGATGCACTAATTTTAGAAGACTTAAAAAAGCGATCTGAAAAACAAAAAATAAAAGTTACTGCATAAATGTAACTAAAATGCCTCTAGAAACCCAGATAATCATCATAATTGTTCTTTTGGTATTGTCAGCTTTCTTTGCAGGATCTGAGGCAGCTCTTTTGTCATTAAGCAGGTTTAGAGTCCGTTACATGGTGGAAAAGAAAAGGTTTGGAGCTATTTATATCAAGAAACTAAAGGATAATCCTGAAACACTCTTGTCGACAATATTAATCGGGAACAATGTTGTCAATGTTGCTGCCGCAGCAATGGCAACTTCAATAGCAATAACTATTTTACAGAATAATGCTGTCGGGATTGCAACAGGTGTAATGACATTTTTGCTGCTTATATTTGGAGAGATCACTCCAAAGACGCTTGCAACAAGAAACAATGAGGCATTTTCCCTGTTTGCAGCACGCATAATCTGGTATATGAGCATTGTTCTTTACCCTGTGATTAAGCTGCTTGATTTTTTTCTTAAAGCGCTCAATAAGCTGATAGGAAGTAAAAAAACACATATTTTATCAGAGGAAGAGCTTAAAACAATAGTCAAGACAAGCGAAGAGGAAGGATCAATAAAAGAGATAGAGAAAAAAATGATTGAAAAAATTTTCGATTTCGACAATACTACTGTAGGGGATGTCATGACCGACAAAAAAAGAATGGTTTTAGTGAACTCAGAATTGGCAATTAAGGATGTTTTGAAACTTCCAATGGCTAAAATGTATTCAAGATTGCCGGTTTACACCAAGCGCAGGGAAAACATTGTTGGAATTTTAAACCTAAAAGATACTTTAAAATATTTGAAAAGCAAAAAACTGGATGTTAAGGTGGGGGATATTATGCGAGAGCCATTTTTTGTATTCAAAAATAAAAAAATTGACTCAATGCTCCACATGTTTCAAAAAAGAAAAGAGCATATGGCAATTGTGGCTGATGAAAAAGGATTTATTGTCGGTTTAGTCACTATAGAAAACATTTTGGAAGAGATTGTTGGCGAGATAATTGACGAAAGCGACAGAATCAACCCGAATGTGTTCCAGATTGAGAAAAATCAGTGGGTTGTAAAAGGCATAACTGAAATTGACGAGTTAAATAAAAAAACAGGCATTCCAATCAAAGCAAAAGACTATGATAATCTGGACAGTTTTATCCTGAAATCACTGAAAAGGGCCCCTCAAGTTGGAGAAGAAATATCTCATGATAATTTCAAGGTGGTAATGGAAGACGTTCAGGGCAGAAAAGTGTTAAAGGCCAGGATTGTCAAGGAATAGGGGAAGTTTCCAAAAGCTTTATATACATTTATTGCACTACTATTTGATTATTGGGGATTAGTGGTTTTATTGTCAACTATAAACGAAGAAACGGGGGTAGTAAAGATGAACGACAACAGTGTTTTTATAGGCGGCAAGCCTTTCATGAACTATGTTACAGGCGTTGTGATGCAGTTCACAACAAAGAATGCTGAAGAAGTTATTGTTAAGGCAAGAGGAAAATTCATCAGCAGAGCTGTTGATGTTGCAGAAGTCTCATCAAAAAGATTTCTTGAGAATTCTGTTGGAGTCAAGAACATAAAGATCGACTCAGAAGGTTTCCAAAACAGCGAAGGAAAAGATGTTAGAGTTTCTTCAATCGAGATTACTTTAGGCCGGAATCAGTAAACTAATTCTTTCTTATTTTAAATAGTTTTAAATATTAAACTATTTAGGGTTATTTTCATGGGCCTGTATTGTAACTGGATAGCAAACTAGGCTTCGGTTATTTAGATGAAACCTGGCAGTGGGGGTTCGAATCCCTCCAGGCTCATTTTAACAAACCTTTAAAAACAAAAGAGAAATATTGATCAAAATGGCATGCAGATTATTTTCAAACAGGTTGAGAGTAGACAGGATAGTACCGGGAAAATCAAGACCCAAAGCCTTCAAGTCAGAAGAATCTGCAAACAAGTGGGCCAAGGCGAACAACATAAAGAATTACACGTTAAGAAACCTGAGAAAAGAAGGAGATAAAAAAAAGATCAAGATTGTGGTAAAGTAGCTGTTGATTATAAAGACATGAACTAATTCTATTTTTCAGTAATATTTATTAAATGATACACATTACGAAAAATTATGGTAACTATGCAACCCCATAATAAAACCCCTTATAAAACTATCCGGGGCATGCAGAGAATATACGATGGAGGTAGCACTCTAGTTGGGACAGCAGATGAATTGAAGGTATCATACAGTACAGCAAGAAGGTATGTTGAAAGGCCACGACAGCTCAAGCGAAGTAATTTTGCCACCAGAAGCCAATATAGGGACGCTCTGGCTAGACGAAAAGGGTATAACTCCGATGCCCATTATGAAGAAGCTTTAGCACTTGAGAGACAGTCCAGACCAGAAAATATTGCCTTTAGTACATTATTAAGGGATAGTTTGGGAAAAAAAGGCAAATCGGACTATTGGCTTGCCAAAATAATGGACTTAAGCGAAAAAATGATTTACAAATACTTACAAGGTATAAGTTTACCATCATCTGCCAATTTTCAACGATTATCCGAATTGTTTGGGTGGTCTTACGAAAGTATAGACGATTTAGTTGCCGACACCAGATTCTAATTCTAAAACCCCTTCAAACAAACCACCCCCTATCTTTATAAAACCCCATAAACTCCATACTCCGTTGGTTAAATGGCGGTAAAACTTGATGTTGGGGAATTACTTTTCGGACATAAATTAAAACCCAGATTTATCGATTTTCTTATAGGGGAAGTGACTCCAACAGTCCAAGAAGCAAGAGAGACTTTAGATGCCATAACACACCAAGAGGTTAGAACTGTATTGACAATACTGAGAGGCCAGATGGAAAGGGGGGTTAGCCAGGCTAAGTATGATCTGTTCGGAAAAACCGAATTAAATTTTTATCTTATATCTGAAGATGAACCAAATCAATTGAGGCGAGCCTTGCTTTTTTCTGGATATTCATACCGTAGTGGAATCTATCAAAATCTCTTGAAGCTTGTCCAGGCAGCTTACCCTGATTATGAATTGAAGACAGATAATCTTATCGGACAAATTAATTTTACCAATACAGCAAGGCGGCCACAAGCATAAATACTTGTTTTCTATAAAATGTACAGGTTATAATGGAGATTATAGCAAAATATTTAATATGAAACTACAATTGACACACTATGGAAAACCCCATTGTGGAAAAGATCCTAAAAGAGGGAATTAACTCAGTAAGCCTTTCAATGCTTGATGAAAAGTCAAGAAAGAACATTCTCACCGATGTCGGGAACAAGCTTTTCAAGCAGGGCAAGCTTTTGGAAGCGATTGAAATCATAACAAAAAGCGGAGACACAGAAAGACTGATAAAACTAGGGGATTTATTTTTGCAGGAAAGAAAAACAGAACTTGCAACACTTTGTTTTATACCGACAAAGGATAAGCAAAAGCTAAACGAAGCAGCGTTAATGTGCATCAAGTTAAACAAATATGATCTGGCTGCAAAAGCGTATGAAGCAGCGGACAACAAGCAAATGTCGTTATTTTTGCAGAAAAATTTTGTAAAATAATGCAGGTAAGAAAACAGTGGAATTTCGGATTTGGAACAATATTCAGCCTTATCATAATCTATTTTATATTCCTCTATTCACGAGACAAGGGGTGGGCAGTATTGACATTTATTTCAAAATGGTACTTGATCATTGTGGGGGGAATAATAGCATTGTCTGTTGGAATCATCCTGTTGGTAATCCTGTTTTCATTGCTGATGTTTTTGATAGGGGCATTAAAACTTAGATCATTAAACAAAAAGCATAAAAAAAGCCAAAAAGAATATGTAGATGTAGAATACAAGGTAAAAGATTGAAATGGTAACTAAAAAAATAAAAAATATCATTGTTGTTGTCATACTGGTCTTACTCCTGACATCAGGGATAATTTATTATGTAAATTATCATATGGATTTAGTAAGGCAGGATTATGAAACAAGAATACTGGAATTAAGCAGACAAACGGATGCAAATTTGCTGGTATTAACAACATTAATTGAAGAGCTCGGGCTTAACCTATCATCACAGATAGGACTTGTCGATACAAGCCTTAAAAATTTCAAGAAACAGAACCAACAGGACATAATCACATTGTCAGACTTGATAGATCAGATAGAAGAACAAAGCAACATTCAGTTGAGCGAATTAAAAAATGAAGTCAAGAATATAAGGATAAAAAGCGATGATTTCTCTGCTATTGTTGATGATGTTTTGCAGTCTGTTGTTAGTGTCGGGACCAATGTCGGCCAGGGGAGTGGCGTCATTATAGATTCAAAAGGTTATGTTGTAACAAACGTACATGTCATAAGCGGAGCATCTAGGGTAAGAGTAACAACCTACTCTGAAGACACATACGATGTCAATACACTAGTTGGCTTTGATTCAGCTGCCGATATTGCTGTATTAAAAGTAGATGCTCCTGACTTAAAAGCCTTGGAATTTGGAGATTCTGATGATGTCAGCGTTGGCCAAAAAGTAATTGCAGCAGGCAATCCAGCTGGCTTGTCATTTACAGTAACAGAAGGGATTGTAAGCGCTTTCAGGGATTTTAATGGAATTAACTATCTTCAAGTTGATGTTCCAATCAATCCAGGAAATTCAGGCGGACCTTTGTTAAACAACAAGGGCCAAATCATCGGCATAAATAACTTCAAGGTCGGAGGTTTTGAAAGCCTTGGCTTTGCAATTTCCTCAAATGAAGTAGAAAGTGTTGTCAACAAAATAATATCTGATTATGAAGCCCAGCAGAATCAATAGATTTAAATATTTAACATCTAATAAAATATAAGATGGCTAGTAAAAAAGAGGTTCCAAAGAATCAGCCCCCTAAATGGTTTTATTATATTTCTATCCTGGCAGCTTATTTTTTCACGTTATACATCTCAATCTACTCAACAATACATTTTGAAAGCATAAGGTACATGAACATTGTCGTTGTGTTTTTATTTATTACAACAATTTCATTTTTCTTGATTTCCTGGGTTTATTTTCAGACAGAAAAGATGGGATATCATACTTTGGCACCCATTCTGTTCTTTGCAGGCATGGTAAGCCTTATCTTTTATGCCTATAATGCAGTAGATGCCACATCTATAGTGAGATTTTCAATCATATACACGATAATTGTCGTAGGCATTTCACTGTTTATTCTATTGCCAAAGAAAAAATTCAATATCAAGAAAACTGCTTCAAAAGCACCGCCTAAGAAATAATCCACCAAACAATAAAATAAAAAATATCTTCTAAAATACAATGGAAGGCCTACTCGAGTCTTTTATTACTTTGTTAGTAATTATGAATCCTTTTGCAAGTCTCCCATTATTCATAAGTTTGACAAAAGGCACGCCTTCTATAGAGATCCGGAAAATCTATAAAAGATGTATTTTTGTTGCAGGCATTATACTTTTTGTTTTTCTCCTTTTTGGGATCAGTATTTTTAATTTTATTGGAATTAGTATAAACAGTTTTCAAATAGCAGGAGGTATTTTACTATTAATAATCGGAATAACTTATATTTTGGGAATCTCTAGCAAATATTTCGGTCACCATGATGAAGACTTAAGTGTCCCAATTGCAACTCCGTTGCTTACAGGCCCAGGAGTCATTACAGCAACTATTTTACTTGTTAATCAATTTGGCATTCTTGTTACTTCCATAGCAGCATTCCTGACTTTATTTGTAACATGGATTGTTTTATTGAACTCCATAAGATTGTACAAAGTTTTAGGAAAACACTGGACAACTATTATTTCCAGAGTCATGGGGTTAATAATAGCTGCTTATGCAGTTGAATTGATGTTTGAAGGTATCTTGAATACAATCGGATCATTGCTATAATAAAAAATGGTGAAAGAGAAATTAGCATGATCGAATTTAAAATTTTATTGGGATATTTATCTGTTCTTATAGCTTTTGTAAGTTATATTATTTATTTTAGACAGATATCTGCAGGGAAAATAAAACCCCATGCTTTTTCATGGTTTATCTGGGGGTTTTACAGAGTACAGCCTTTGTAGCACAAATAGTAAAAGGCGCAGGTGCTGGTGCATGGGCGATGGGAATTACCGCTCTTGCTAGTTTTATAATTTCTGTTTTGGCTTTGTTTAAAGGAGAAAAGAAGTTTAGTAAACTTGATTGGGGGTTTTTCGCTTCAGCCTTACTAGCAATATTACTTTGGTGGATCACGAAAGAACCTCTACTTTCTGTAATTTTGGTAACAATAACAGACGCATTGGCTAGTTTATTAACTTCATACAAGAGCTATTACAAGCCCCTTGAAGAAAGCGCAACATATTTCGCCTTAAGTTCTATCAAATGGATTGCTGGTATTTTTGCCCTTAACACTTATGTAGTCGTTACTTGGCTTTACCCAGCATCTTTGATAGTTACAAATTCTTTAATTGTTCTAGTGCTTATCATAAGAAGATCCCATAATAGATAAATATTAATAGATAATATTAAGAAAATCAACACGAGGTGAGACAAAATGAACATTTTTAAGGACATAACATTGAAATGGTGGCAGGGAAGCATCTTTAAGCTTACCATGATGGCTTTCGGTGTCGCAGTCGGAACTACTTGGCCGGCGATATTCAGCAGCTGGACCACCGTTCTGTGGATAATATTTGTTGTAGGTGCGATTTACCTGGCAACAGTCTGGTTCAAACAGTAAATTTTTTGATAATCTTTATATATCAATTGGCTAGTTTAACTTTTAATGGAAGAAAAACTAGGTCTTAATGTAAAAAAATCTGAAGATTTTAATGAGTGGTACAATCAGGTTGTTCTAAAGGCAGATATGATTGATTACAGCTCTGTCTCTGGCTGCATTGTCTTCAAGCCAAACTCTTATTCTATTTGGGAAAAAATTCAAAGAATTTTTGATGACAAGATAAAAAGATCAGGCCACAAGAACTGTTATTTCCCGATGTTTATACCGGAAAGTTTGCTGAAAAAAGAGGCAGACCATTTTGAAGGCTTTACACCGGAAGTTGCATGGGTAACAAGAGGCGGAAATTCAGAATTGCAGGAGAAACTGGCGATAAGGCCGACATCAGAAACAGTGATGTACGAAAGCTATGCAAAATGGATAAGATCATGGAGGGACTTGCCTTTATTGCTTAACCAATGGAATTCAGTTGTAAGATGGGAATTCAAGCATGCAAAGCCATTCCTAAGAACAAGGGAATTCCTATGGCAGGAAGGCCATACAGCGCATGCAACAAAAGAAGAAGCTGAAAAAGAAGTAATGCAGCAATTATTTGAATATACCGATCTGATTGAAACTTTTATGGCAATTCCAGTAATTGCAGGCAAAAAAACAGAAAAGGAAAAATTTGCAGGAGCTGATTACACAACCGCAGTTGAAGCGTTCATGCCAGACGGCAAGGCACTGCAGATGGGCACATCGCATTTTCTTGGCCAAAACTTCTCAAAGCCATTCGGAATAAAATTTCTTGATAAGGACGAAAAGGAAAAATTTGCCTGGACAACTTCATGGGGCTTAAGCACAAGAACAATCGGCGCGATTGTCATGGTCCATGGGGATGATAAAGGCCTGGTCTTGCCTCCAAAAATAGCCCCTATACAATTTGTTGTTGTTCCAATTGTATTCAAAGGCAACAAAGACCCAATAGTTGCAAAAGCAAAAGATATTATAAAAAAATTAAGATCAAAAAACTATAATGTTTTGCTTGATGACAGGGATGGCTATACCCCCGGCTGGAAATTCAATGAATGGGAACTGAAAGGGATTCCGCTAAGAATAGAGATCGGCCCAAAAGAAGTGGAAGCTGACAAGCTTGTAATTGTAAGAAGAGACACTAATGAAAAAATCGAGATAAAAACAAAAGACTGGGAGAAAAAAATCGAGCAGGCTTTGGATGACATGCAGGATTCAATGTTCAAGAAAGCAAAAGAATATCTGACAAAAAGTATTGTTGAAGTCAAGAATTTTGATGATTTTATTAAAGCGATTAAAGACAAAAAGATGGCCAAAGTCTTATTCTGCGGCAGCATGGGCTGCGAAGACTTGATTAAAGACAAGGCTGAAGGCGCATCATGCAGGTGTATCCCTTTTGAGCAAAAGCAAGCGCAAGGCAAGTGCGTACAATGCGGAAAAGAAGCAAAATCATGGGCTGTTTTCGGGAAGAGCTACTAAATCTGGTTCTATATAATTTATATAATCCAAAAGGCATAGCTTTTTAAAGTAAGAAATCACTTTATCGCTATTGGGGGTTGTTGAAATAAGAGGAGAAAACGAAAAGATAGATTGTTTGCTGTAATTTAGCAAAACATTAGTTTAACAATGGATTTACCAATAGTAAGAAGGGGATTAGAATTCTTAACACAATCTCTCGGTAGGTATAGTCCTACAAGCGCTTCCGGATATTCTGTTCAGGATGGGCAACAAGGCAGAAAATTTGTTGTAGTTGACGGTTATCATATTGGCAGCATTTTTGACAGAGAATCCTTTCAGGAAAGTTTTTCCCGGTTTCCAGATTGGTTAAGTGGTGCGGAATATGAAATAGCACAAAGATTTGAAGATTCAACCAGAGAAGCTGCAAAATCACTTGGGCCTAGAAGAAATAGCGGCTTGCACGCATTCTCACATATTGACAGAAATGTAGTTGAAGCACTGAGAAATTCCAAACTTGCAAATGTCCCGCTTGATTTCATGATTCTGCTGGGACACACAGGGCATGATAGGCCAGAAGATGATGCAGAAGTGCAGATTTTAAATGAGGGGTGGAGATCTGCGACAATTGAAGGTAATCATGAAAAAAGAGAAGCTCTTACTGTGCAGCTACAAGAAACAATATCCAGAAAAAGGGACGAAATAAGGACAGAATTAATGGGGTACATACCTCCTAGTGTTAGAGCATCTAAAAGAGAAGATCTTGAACAAAGTATAACCGGAGCGGCCCATCTTATTTTTGGGGTCACGCGATTTCCTGATAGAAGTCCTTATCCTTTTTCCGTTGGAGATCAATATAGGAGATTTGATGTAGCACCTAGCGCCAAGGAACATCCTGATGTAACTTTTAGAAGAATTTCGATAAAGAATGCTGACAGAAATGTAAATATGAGGGAAACAGGGCAGTTGGTTAGACCTGTAACTCAAAGAGGGATATATAAAGCGTTTAACGACACAGACGAAACAGGCCAGTATTTGAGAGAAATGTATGGCACAGTTAGGGATCATGCAGTACCTATGTCAGGTGCTGAAAGAATTAGGATGGTTTTCGAATCGATTTTGCCATTGCACCATGCAAGTGAAACTTTTAATGAACTCCCCCCATATATATTGGGAACTTTAAGAGCAAGTAGAACTGCAGCCCTACAATGGTTAGCGATTGTCAGCACAAGAGAAATGGGACGAGCAACATTAGAATTATCAGACCAAGTCATTGGATTTTATGAAAAATTTCCTGAAATTGCAAGAATTAAACATACAGTTGATGATGAAATAAGAAGCAAACAAAGAGGCAACTTCTACGGAGGACTTACAATATATGGGCCTGCACGAGATTGGATGGTATGGGATCCCTTGCCAAGAAAAGTGATCCAATCACTTGATGACCATCCTGAATTGCGCCAGCAAAATTATCGACACACCAGAGATTTCAGGGAAGCCATTCTTGGATTTCTCAGAACTTATGGCGTTAATGCGCCCAATTCAGACGGAAGAGTAACACCATTAGATGATGTGGATCAACTTGATCCGGAAAAACATAAGTTTTTTACTCTTGAAGGAGTAGAAGCGCTCAGAAGCCTCATGCCAAATTATTGGCAGCATGTGGCTGATTTAAATTCACCGAACCGTGGATTAAGCTCAAGTCGATATAAAGGAATAGCACGATCGTTATTAATGTGATAATTTATTTCTAAAATAAATCAACACCACCTTCTAGTAGTACAAACAGAAAGGTTTAAATAACACTCATGGTGATTTGATTGTTTCAAAATGGGAACAAAATATAATGAACCTAACATTATGAGAAATTATTCGAGGCCAAGTAATCCTCTTTACAGAGCAATGGGCATTATACGTAGGGGAATTAGAACAGGAAATCATCAAAAGTTAGACGCTCAATTATTATCAGATGCTGAACAAGAATTTCAATATGTTAAAGCTGTATTAGACAATTCAACTTATTCATTTGCTTTGGATCTTGCACAGGAAGTTCTAGGAAAAGGCCCAACTAAACGTGTTGTGTTAGTAGTTAATGGAAAATTTGTAGGTGATGAGGAGCATAAAAGTACACTTGGAATTGATCTTGGAACCAACCCTCACGAATTATATCGGGCTCACAGCATTCCAGGATCGGCTGATGGCTATAGGGAAACTATTGATGACTATATGGCCCGAACAAAAACAGGGGAATTCTTATCGCATCAAAGAGAAAGTCTGCAAGGACGTGGAATTGAAGGGTTCTTAATAGAGGGTTCTAAGTTTTTTTACTTTAATGACCGGGATTTACTTCCATTTATGCAAGATGAGGTATTAGATACTACACAATTGTTGCCATTAGTAACAGAAACTGTCGACAGAAATAATGTCGGATATGTGGACATTCACAGAGTTGAATTGCCTTCTTTCGAACATTACAGAACTCATAGTCCACCTTTTGTAAGCTACAGATTAAAACGATCATTCAAAAGAAAAAACACAAGAACATTGGTCCAAAGAGTTATAGATGAAGATGACGTAGTAAGTGACGGAGCAGCTCATAGAGTTGGGTTGGCAACAGAAGATGAAGTACATGAATTTGCTAGAGATTTAAAACAAGCATCAAGTATAAGAAGATCTGGGATAAAGATTATTAAGATGGAGGATTATTATGATGAACCAAAAGAGAACGGATTCAGAAGTTACAAATTTATTGGAAAAGTAACTGCCAAGTCGCATCCTGAAGTTACAAGAGAAATCCAGCTAGTTGACAGAGACCAATATTATAGAAATGAGATTGATCCGAATGATCCAGCACATCACCTCCAGCAAGTTAAGAAAGAAGAAGCAGTAGGATTAGATATACCAGAACATTATCTAATTGCCTTACAAAGAATATTTGGAAGTACAACAATGCTGGTTCCTTTGAGTGAATTGTAGTAAAACAAACCCATCAAACCCCCTCAACAAACTTCCCCAATTCACTATTCAGCTCAACAGCAATCGCAAAAGCTCCATTCTCAGCATCTTTTTTATTGTTAGCAAAAGCAACAACTAAAACATCTTTATTTTTTAATTCAAAATATTTTTCTAGCTCTCCAAAATCCCGTTCAACATCAGATTCAGGAGCATAAAGCTTGTTTTCAAATTTTAATATTATTGCGCCATCAGCTCCGTTCTTGACAGCCAAATCTCTAAGTTTATATAATCCATTCAGTGCAGGAGCTTTCCTTATATTAATAGCAACTTTCCGAAATTCAGGATAGATATTTTTTACTTCAACTGCTTTAGGCAAACTGACAGATTCAAAAATATTTTTTAAGATTTCAACCCCTTTCCTGCTCAGGAAATGCCCTTTTTTTGTGGAATCGATCAATTTCTTGGACTTTAAGACATCTAAAATTGTCCTTACAGTGCCCTCTCCAAGGTCAAGCTCATCTGCCAGATCCTGCCTTCCGATGTTCTTTTCAAGCCTTAAAAAACATCGAAGAACATCAATTTTAGTGTAATTCGGAATGTTGCCAACCATATAAGAAATAGTTTAAAGGAGATATATAAAGTTTTTCAGTAATTTGAACTCTAAAAATCGAAAGGTTTATATACTATAGCAACCTATATAATTGCTATGGCAACTACAATTCAAGTAACTAATAAACTGATGAAAGAACTTAAAATCAGAAAAATGTATGATAAAGAAAGTTATGAAGATATTATTTGGGATTTATTGGAAGATACTCTTGAATTGTCTGAACAAACAAAGAGACATATAAAGCAAGCTGAGAAGGAATTCAAGGAAGGTAAATATATTACTCATGAGCAACTTAAGAAGAAGCTCGGACTATGATGTACAAATTAATATATTCTGATAGATTTTTTAAACAAATAAAAAAACTAAATAAAGATATACAAGTTAGAATAGTCTCTACACTTGAAAGATGCAGGATAAGACCGCATGCTCATGTTAAAAAGTTAGTAGGGCCATATTATGGTTTAAGAGTAGGCGACTATAGGGTTATTTTAGATATAAAAGAAAATAAGTTAATGATTTTTGTTATTGAGGCCGGCCACAGAAGGAATATTTACAAATAAATAAGCCCCTATACCCAAACACCAAATCTCCCTTTTTTAACCCCTAATTCAGCCAAATTCTACCTACTATATATAACCCTTTATAAACCCACTTACCTATTACCTATTTTGTTACTATTGACCAATAGCAAAAGATTTATATACTAGTGGTTATTTCACCTATGATAGGTGGTTAAAATTAAGCTAAAATCATTGTTAATAAGTTTTGTAATATTCATTTTCTTGATGAGCGTAGCCCACGCTGTTGGCTCAAAATTACTTTTTAGCGATATTGATGTAAAAGTTGGCGGCAAGTCTGACAAAAACGTAAAAGATGGAGATAGGATTGACAGGGATGCAGAGCCTGGGGACACAATTGAATTTAGAGTTGAAGTAAAAAATAATTTTACAAGCGCTGAAAATCTAAAAATAGAGAATGTAGAAGTTGAAGTTACAATTGAGGAAATAGATGATGGAGATGATTTTGAAGAGTCGTCAAAAGACTTTGACCTAAGGCATGGCAGAGACAAAAGAAGTACACTGAAATTTGAAATTCCTTTAGAAGTTGAGGAAGATGATTTCCAGGTTATAATCCGTGTTGATGGGGAAGATGAAAACGGCACAGACCATGAAAGAGAAATTACATTAACACTTGAAGTTGATAAGGAATCACATTTACTAAGCTTAACAAGAAGTTCACTAAGCCCTAACACAGTTTCTTGCAGCAGAAGGAATGTCCAGTTAAGTGTAGGTTTACTCAATATAGGAAATGAAGATGAAGACGATGTAAACTTGCATATTTTTAACACAGAGTTGGCTGTTGATATAAGGGAAGATCTGCAGGAGATAACAGCTGAGCCATTCGAAGATGAAAGCAAGTTTTCAAAAATATACTCATTTAACGTTCCAAGTACTATTGAAGCAGGTAGTTATCCAGTAACAGTAAGGGCTTTATACGACAATAACAGGAGAAAAGTTGAGAATACAGTTACTTTGACTGTTAATGCTTGCGGAACAACAGATACTAAACAAGGTGGTACTACAGATTCAAAAGGTGACAACAGTGTCGTTGTAGTTACTCCACCTCCAAAAACAACTCCTGAAGTACCAACAATTGTAATACAGCCTCCTTTGCCTCCTGGTACAACAGTAACACAGGAAGGATTCTTCAAGGGAAATGCTTTTGTAATCTCAATCATAGCAATAGAGATAATCGCAGTGATTGCAGGAATAATCTTGCTTGTGACTTTGTTTGCAAGAAGGGATTAATTTCTTTCTTTTTTTAAATTTATTTTTATTCAATATATTTGATACACCACTTTAAAGTAGTTATTCAATAGAAAGCTTTAAATATACATGCACGATACTTTTAGTTAAAAATGCAACAGGAAAAACAATTTTTGCTGGATTTGAAGAAACACTTCAGGCTTAATATTTACGAAGTAAAAATTTGGACTTCTTTGCTGAGCAGGGGGATAGCTTCTGCTGGCGAGTTAGCGGATATTTCTGGTGTGCCAAGATCAAGATGTTATGATGTTCTTGAATCATTGGAGAAAAAAGGCTTCATTATAATGAAAATTGGAAAGCCAATAAAATATCTTGCAGTAAAACCAGAAATAATTCTTGACAGGGTCAAGAAAAACATCACGGAAGATGCTGATGAATTAGAAAAACAGATGGACAACATCAAAGAAACAAGCGAATTCAAAGAACTTGAACTTTTGCATAAAACAGGAGTTAAGCATGTTGACGTTTCATCAATATCAAAATCAATCGTTGGAAGAACAAACATTAACAGGTTCATAAAGGATGTAATTCCTAAAGCGAAATCAAGCATTGTGATTGTTGCAACACAGCAGCATCTTGACAGAATTGCAAAATTATTGAAAAACTTCATGCCAAACTTCGGAAAAAAAGGTATGAAAGTAAGATTATACAGCCCTTATAACAAGGACGTCATGAAGAAATTGCAAAATATCGAGCATATTGAATACAATCCAAACTCGAGCTTTTTGACAATAGACGGAAAAGAAATGATTTTCATGATTTCAAACGTAAGCGTCGCACCGGATTACGAAGTTTCAATCTGGATCAACAGCCCTTTCTTTGTCAGCGCAGTTGACGTTTTGTTTGCTGAAAGTTTGAAGTGAACAGAAAATGGCAAGCACCAGACTTGAGCAACGTAGAGATTTTGTTTACACTGGAAAGGTTGATAGTTCTGGTCATTATGATTTAGTCAACTTAATCCTTGAAGGGTCTCCCCATTTAAGTGTAAGATTAGGGCCTGCTTTGATGTGGGAGGGAAAAGGGGGTACATTCTAGATGATGCATATATAGGGATATATCGTAGAAGAGATACGATAACACCGGAACACACTAGAAAATTGCATCCTGACGCTCAAGAAATAACATTAGATAAAGCAGTAGAGATAGCAGTTAGAGATAGACGCGCTGCTCATTAATCTTAACTAACCAAAAACTTTAAATACTACTTTATTATCTCATAATATTAGATATTCTTAAGGGTTTTAAGCATGGATAGTAATGAAACAAAAACAGGCACGACAACAATAGGTTTAGTGTGCAAAGACGGCTTGGTTCTAGCTGCGGATAAACGAGCTACTTCCGGATACTTGATAGCATGGAAAAAGTTTGACAAGATAGTGCCTATAACAAAAAACATAGCTGTTACGGTTGCAGGCAGCGTCTCTGATGTTCAATTATTGACAAAATACCTTAAGGCAGAGCTGAAATTAAAAGACATAAGGACAGGCAGAGAGACAAGCGTAAAAGAAGGAGCAAACTTGCTTGCAAACTTTGTATACAACAATATCAGAAAATTCAGCGTTTTGCCGGGAATATCTCATTTTATAATAGGTGGCAAAGATTCAACCGGATTTCATCTTTATGATTTAAGTCCTGACGGCTCAATTGTCGAGGTTGATGATTATATTTCTTCAGGTTCAGGCTCTGTAATGGTATTTGGGGTTTTAGAAACTTTGTATAAGAAAGGACTAAGCGTTGATGAAGGCGTAAAGCTGGCTGCAAAAGGGATCAACGCAGCTGTTCAGAGAGATATTGCTTCTGGAAACGGCATGGATATTCTGACAATAACTAAAGATGGGGTTAAAAAAGCAGTATCCAAGGAGATTTCATACAAACTTGAAGCATAAGCATTCTAAAATTGCTGCAATAATAAGAAAAATTATTTTTGAAAAAAGTTTTTATTGTAATCAAGAGTTGGTTTTATTTTAAAAAATATTTTCATTGTTAAAATGAAATAAGTACATTACATAAGTAAAAAGTAACAAATAATTCATTACGGGGGACTTACTAAATCGTTAATGTGTTTGCGGCTAATTTTCAATACTAAAGCTCAATAAGATAAAAATCAATCAAAAACTAAAAAATAATCCAATAATAAATCAAAATTAATTAAACAAAAATTAAAATAAAATATTCTAAATAAAATGGCAGACATTACAAAGGAAATTCTAAAGAATCTTCCAGAGAAAAGGATTAGTGACATTAACTTTGAAGGCGCTAATATAGTCCTGTACACAAAAGACAAGGACTTTTTCTTAAACAACAACGGAATGATAAAGAGAATTGTTGATAACATTAAAAAGCGGGTTGAATTGAGGCCGGATCCCAGCATTACAATGGATTTGGAAGAAGGTGAAAAGATCATTAGGTCGATTATTCCGGAAGAAGCAGGCGTTGATCAAGTCATTTTTGATCCTCAAAGAAGCAGGGTAATAATTGAAGCAGACAAACCAGGATTGGCGATCGGAAAGCAAGGGGCGATCCTGAGAGACATAAGAACCCAGACTTTATGGGTGCCTCTGATCAGAAGAAAGCCGGCAATAAGGTCAAAATTAATAGAAAACATCAGGGCAGTTCTTTATCAAAACAGCGATTACAGAAGAAAATTCCTGGATAAAGTAGGGCATAGAATTTACGACGGCTGGAGAAGAGAAAAGAAAAATGAATGGGTCAGGATGACTTACCTGGGAAGCGGGAGGCAAGTAGGCAGAAGCTGCATTTTTCTGCAGACACCAGAATCAAGAGTTCTATTGGATTGTGGAATAAACGTCGCTTCGGACGAGAAACCGTATCCTCACTTGGAAGCTCCTGAATTCAACATCAATGATCTGGATGCTGTTGTTCTAAGCCACGCTCACGTTGATCATTGCGCATTTATTCCTTATTTGTTTAAATTTGGCTACAGGGGCCCTGTTTATTGCACTGAACCAACACGGGATGTTTCCGCATTGCTGATGTTAGATTTCATAAAAATACAAAGAGCAGAAGGACAAGAGCCAGTTTACTCAACAGACGATATCAAGGAGATGATGAAGCATACAATCACTCTTGAGTACGATGAAGTCAGCGACATAACTCCGGATGTAAGGATCACTTTGTACAATGCAGGCCATATTTTAGGCAGTGCAATGGTTCATCTGCATGTTGGAAACGGACTTCATAACATTTTGTACAGTGGCGACCAAAAATATGGCAGGACTTTGTTGCTGGAACCGGCTGTAACCCAATTTCCACGGCTTGAAACATTAATGCTGGAAGCAACTTATGGAGGAAAAGAAAATGTCATGCCCCACAGGCAGGAAACTGATGAAGAATTGATGACAGTAATAAGGGACACGATTAAAAGAGGCGGAAAAGTTCTCATACCAACATTAGGAGTTGGAAGATCCCAGGAAGTTATGCTTGCAATTGAAGCAATGGTAAGGGAAGGCAGAATGGAACCGGTCCCTGTTTACATTGATGGGATGGTGTGGGATGTTACAGCCATTCACACAGCTTATCCAGAATATTTGAATAATTCAATAAGAAAACTAATTTTTCACAAGGACCAAAACCCATTCCTGCATGAAATTTTCAAAAGAGTTGGCTCTCAAAAAGAAAGGATGGCAATAATTGAAGATACAGGGCCATGCGTAATCCTGGCTACCTCAGGTATGTTGACAGGCGGCCCGTCAGTTGAATACTTAAAACGTCTTTGCGACAACCCAAAGAACTCAATCGGATTTGTAAATTATCAAGGAGAAGGCTCAATGGGCAAAAGGATACAGCAAGGCGAAAGAGAATTCACATTTTCTGATGGCGGCAAGCAAGAAATGCTCCAAATCAAAATGCATGTTCACACTGTCGAAGGATTCTCAGGCCATTCTTCAAGAAACCAATTGATGAATTTCGTTGCAAAATGCGATCCTCGCCCTAAAAAAGTGATTGTAAACCACGGCGAAAACTCAAGATGCCTGGATTTAGCCAGTTCTATGCACAAAGGTTTCAGAATCGAGACAGTAGCACCAAGGAATCTGGAGACTATTAGGGTTAAGTAGAAAAGTTCATTTAACACAGTTATGGCGAACTTTTTGTTTATTCCATCTTCAAAAATTCATCAATATACTTCATTATTTGATCTTTTTTCTCCAGATTAATAGAAACCTGTTTTCCATAACTTGTTTTTTTCAGGTACAGGATGTTTTCCTTTATCAGTTCGTGAGACATTTCTTTTGCTTGTCCTTTCAAATCCGGTGGGAAGCCTTTTGGTAGGTTGTCTAAAGCAGTATGACTATGCTCAAACTTGCCTTTACGGGTTAATTTATGGAGTATTTTACCTTTAATCTGTTCATCTGTCCACACAAAAGTCCACCAAAATAGACTTTGAATGACAAGATTTATATACTTTTGCTTTTAATTAAGTGTTATGGGAGAAAAATCATTACTAGTAAGGTTAACTGGAGAAATGCCTTTATTTAAGATAATTGACTTTCTATTAGACAATAAAGGCATGGATTTCAGCAAGTTAGACATTTCAAAAGGCGCAGACATATCAAGGGCCTCTTTATTCAATTATTGGGAAGAGATAGAAAAGCACGGAATTGTAAAAGTAACAAGGAGTTTTGGTAAAACAAAACTATACACATTAAACACTAAAAATCCAGTCGCGCAAAAAATAATTGAATTGGAAAAAACCCTTATTGCCGAAGCAATGAATAACACCGGTAAAAGGAAAGAAATAGTTCTAAAACATTAAATTCTCACAATCTTTTAAATAACTCAATCCTCAAAGCAGAATTAAGCTACTCCTTATGCAAAAATCCATAAACTTCTAAGATTCTTTCAAACTCTCTAGAACACTGCCCAATTTATCCAAATTAGAACCAATACCTTCCCAATCACCTTTACGCATTGATTCTTCAATGTCATTGTAATAGTCCTGCGCAGATTCGATAAGCTCTTTTGCAGATTTTTCCACTCCTTTTTCAGCAACAACTATTCTCTTGGATTTTCCAAACAAAACTTCAAGTGCTTCACCTAAATTCTCTTCCATCACAACATTGATACCATCAGATACCAAAACTCGTTTTAGCTCCGGTAATTGGCCGGTTTCTGCTTCTATGTAAAGTGGTTCTATGTAAAGAATGCTGTCCATTATTGGTATTACAAGCAGATTCCCCCTTGTAACCCGTGAGCCTTGCTGGCTCCACAAAGTAAGCTGCTGTGAAATCTCTGAATCCTGGTCGATCCTTGCTTCAATCTGGAGGGGACCATAAACCAGCTTGTCTTTTGGAAATTTATATACTACAAGTTTTCCATAATCGTCCCCATCAGACCGTGCAGCCATCCATGCCACCATGTTGTCTTTCTTTATTGGGGAGAAAGAGGTCATCAGCACAAATTCTTCCTTATTCTCACCGGGAAGTTTCATGATTATATAATAAGGATCTACCTTAACTTTTCGCCCGACACCGTAAACTTCACTCGGAATTTGCCAGGCATCTTCCTTATTGTAAAAGACCTTGACATCTTCCATGTGATATGTGCTGTAAATATGGGTCTGTATATTGAATAAGTCTACTGGATACCTTATGTGCTTTCTCAAACCTTCCGGCATGCTGCTTATCTTCTTAAACTTGTTAGGGAATATTTTAGCATAGGTATCCATTAAAGGACCAGAAGTATCAGTAATATAGTAAGTTACCTTGCCGTCATAAGCATCAACAACAATTTTTAAGGAGTTCCTTATATAATTTATATTGCTAAGCTTCTCAGAATAAGGAAAGTTTCCTGAAATAGTGTATGCATCCGCAATCCATACCAGACGGCCGTTGTAGATTACCACATAAGGATCGCTGTCCAAACTGATAAATGGCGTGATTTTTGATATTCTCTCAATAATATCCCTGTCAAACATTATTTTAGTCTCTTGTGTTATATCAGAAGACAATAAGATTTTAACGTCTGCAAACTTTATGGCCATTGACAATTTTTTCAGGAAAGTATCCAGCAAAATACCCCCCTTTCCATCATAATTGATATATTCATTTGTATTCCCTTTGGGAAAATCAAACTCTTTGGTTTTTGTGTTGACCAGCACGAAATCATTGTCTGTTTCTCCATAATATACTCGTGGTTTCGAAATTTTCAAACCCACCTCATCAGTAGCATACTTTGGTGGGATGTCCTGGATAAGATAGTCAGGCAAGCCTTGCTTTGTGACCTTGTTAACAGGGCTCATCACCACTCCAAAACCATGAGTGTATACCATGTGCAGGTTTACCCAGGTTTTTGCATTCTCAGTTATCTGGTTTTGGTCCAATTCTCTTGGAGCTAACATTACTTGAGTATATTTTCCATCAATTTCATACCTGTCAATGTCTATGCCCGCCAGGTCATAATACAGCCTTATCTCCTGCGTTTGCTTGTATGTTTTAGTTAACGGCCTCCAATCCAGTATTCTTATATTATCTATGGTTTCAGAAGCTGTGCCCAGGATTGCAGAAGTCAGTTTTTCATCGGCAGAAAAATCTTTCTCCTCAACATTTTCCAGGCCATAAGCTATCCTGGTAAATCGTATGTTGTCCTCAATATAAGGCTTTTCAAGGTTTATCTCATTAGGCGAGACTTTCAGGGACTGCACAATACCAGGAATTATAGTTGGCCCGACAAATCCAAACAAAATGTAAATGAATACAACATAAAACAAGATGTGCCTTTTTCTTAATTTTCTTGATAAATAAAATACCCAGACCAGAAGCGCTATTGCCACAACAACGGCCAGCACCATCAGGATCTTGATTATTGGCAGATACGCAACAACATCAGAGTAACCAGCCCCTACAACAATTCCTTGTTGGGAGTACATTATTGAAAATCTTGAAAGATAATGTTTACCGGCCACCAATATAAAAAATATCGAAGATAATATCCCCAGGTGTGCTATTGCTTTGGTCTTTGACAACAATATCTTGAAATCGAATACTGGCCTGGCAGTCGTTGCGGAATCCAGCGGGTTTGGTTTAATAAATTCCTGCTTAACAAATTGGCCAAAATATGATTTTAGATAGTCTAACAGGACTAGGATTATCGTGAGAACAACACAGCTCATCAAAAAACCCAGGATAAATGAATAAAAAGGAAGTGTAAATATATAGAACGACACATCTTTTGCAAAAATTGGATCAGTTAAATTAAATGGTGTTTGCTTAAGATACTGAAGAATCTTAAACCATCCTGAAGAGACAACAAGACCAACCAATACAGATATTATTAAAGTGATGTACAGCTTAAATTTGAAAGGAAACTTGTCTTTCCCGGTGATTTTTGATGATATCCATAGATTAATGATAGCAAACAAAAAGAATATAAAAAATGCTGCAGCAAACAAGTTAATTTTAGAAAACAGGCTTATTAAAAAAATCTCCTTAAAACCAAGTGCATCAAACCATAAGAAATTAGTATATATCCTGGCTAAACTGGTTATAGAGAATATCAGCAGGATTATAACAGTCAAACCAAATCTTAGCATCCAATTCTTTCTCATAATATCTGGATATTTGAGGTAGTTTTTAAATCTTTATAAGTAACCTACTCCTTTATCCTTATGCAAGTATCGCAGAATTGAGAGATTTCTGAAATAGTTTTCTTGTCCGTATCTTCAACTACACTATAAATGATGGATTTAACATTCCATGCCCTGGCCTTTCCGCTAAGGCTGTGTATAAATTGAATTACATTCTTCTCACTGTTGTATAGCATTAGTGTAGTTAGCGAGTCTAATATAAGCACTTTATCATTGCCTTTAGGTATGCTTTCAAGAGCATGTCCGATAGCGATAGAAATATTAGTAAGTGATTGCGGCTGGCAAAAAAGACTTTTGCTTGTTCCATGCATTTCCGTCCTCCCGGCTACAGGTGTTGCACAATCAATAAAGAACATCTTATCAGTTTTGATGTTGTTTCTTTCCAATATCTTGGTTACAGTCATATAGGGTTTGGTAAAAGTTGTGTACACAAATACTGGTTTTTTTGTGTCGGAAATGTACTTTAAAACTTGAAAATTTGTCTGCTACACTAATTCGCTTGGAACAACAATAAATACCAGATCATTATTTTTTATTGACTCTAAGTCTAGTTTTACCAAAATTTCACCCGGTTTAGATTAATTATACAGATTTAATGCCTTTCTTGAATTTGTCAAGGGCAAGTGCCTGTCTTTGCTTCACAAAATACTTAATCATATCACTTTGGGTTATGATTCCGACAAGCTTTTTCCCCTTCATGACAGCCAATCTTTTGATGTTGTTCTTTTCCATTACAGCATCCGCATAATAGATATCCGCGTCAGGGCTGATTGATTTCAAAGGCGAACTCATGATTTCTTTTACATTTATTATGCAGCAATTTAAATTATTAGCCACACCCTCCCAGGCCACATCTCTCTCAGTGACAATTCCAACAGGATTTTTACCCTTTAGGACAATTAAGCACCCAATCTTTTTCTTGCGCATAGTTCTCGCAACAGATTGTATAGTATCCTTAACATCACAGGTCACGACCTTTTTTACCATTATTCTTTGGACTGCATAAACCATGGATATATTAAATTAATAAGTACTTTAAATAAATGTCGTTTTTAGTCTGCACAACCTTTAAATAATTCCATTGTAAACTCTTTTCTATGGACGAAGAAACCAAGCAAAACTACATCAAAGCAGGAAGGATCTCTGCAGAAGTATTGGAATTTGGAAAATCTTTGATAAAGAAGGGCAATTCAATTCTTGATTCAACTGAAAAGATTGAAAAGAAGATCTTTGAGTTAGGTGGAAAGCCTGCATTTCCTGTTCAGTTTTCCTGCGATCAAATTGCTGCGCATTTCTGCGTTGAAGATGATGACAAAACAGTATTTGATGAGCAAGTTATAAGCTTGGACTTAGGAGTTCACATTAATGGAGCAATCGGTGACACTGCATATACAATAGATTTATCAGGAAAATACGCTGATTTAGTCAAAGCAGCGCAAAAAGCCCTTGAAGAAGCATTAAAAATAGTGGATGTTGGGACTGAACTAGGTCAAATTGGAAAAGTTATCAATGACACAATCTCAGGTTACGGCTTTAATCCTGTAAGAAACCTTTCAGGCCACGGTCTGGATCTGTATAACATACATACAAAACCGACAATCCCGAATTTTGACACAGGAGACAAGACAACTTTAAAAAAAGACATGACTTTTGCAGTTGAACCGTTCGCAACAACCGGCTCAGGAGTTGTTGGAGAAAAAGGCCTGCCAACTGTATTCATGATGAAAAACAGGAAGCCTGTCAGAAGCCCTATAACAAGAGAAATCTTAAAGCAAATAGATACATATGAAAACTTGCCATTTGCAAAAAGATGGCTAACCCAAAGATTTGGAGCAAAAACAAACTTTGCAATAAAAGAATTAACCCAATTGGAAATTATCCATAATTACCCTCCTTTAGTTGAGGTTAACAATGGCATTGTATCGCAGGCAGAACATTCTGTTTTGATTGATGGTGAAGGGGAAGTTACAATATTAACAAAATTATGATTTTAATTTTTTTATAACATCATCAATACTCATTAACTCTTCCTTCCCGCTCTTCATGTCCCTTAACTTCAGTTTATTATCTTCCAGTTCTTTTTTTCCGACAAAAACAACGTATGGAATGCCTAAAGAATTAGCAAACTCAAGATTCTTGCTAGGACCCCTATCCATAGAATCAATATCTGTATTTATTCCAGCATCTCTTAATTTTTGAGCTATTTTCATGCTTTCGTCTAATGTCTTGATCGGAATGACATAAATTTTTGTATTGGTTTTCTGCTTATTTTTTTGTTTAATGGCATCGTAGATCCTGTCAACACCAAAGCTGACACCGACTGCCGGAAAATTTCCTTTGCCTAAGAATGCTCCAATCATGTTGTCATATCTTCCGCCGGCGCAGACAGAACTTTTTACATTGCTATTTTTGATGAACGTTTCAGCAACAGTCCCTGTGTAATAAGACAATCCTCTTGCTAAAGAAACATCAAAATCAGCTTCAAAGTTTATATTTTTCAGGAATTTCAATAATTGCTGTATCTCCTCCAAACCTTCAGATTCTTTTATCATATTCTTTATTTGCGCTATTTTTTCTTCATTATTCCCCTTTATGTTCAGGATATCGATTATCTTGCCGATTGTTTTGTCGTCTATATCTTGTTTTTTCAATTCACCTTTGACAACATCGATGCCCATTTTCTCTAATTTATCAATCGAAAGGATTACAGCTTCTTGTTTGTTTTTTTCAATACCGCAATAGTCAAGAACATCATTAAGCAATTTCCTGTTGTTTACTTTGATAACAACATCAAGATTCAGTTTTTTAAAAGCAGAATAAATCAAGGCCATTATTTCAGCATCAGCAGACATTGAAGATGAGCCGACAACATCAACATCGCATTGGGTGAACTGCCTGTATCTAGAAGAACCTACAGGGCCATCCCTGAAAACTTCCCCAATTTGGTAACGCTTGAAAGGCATCTTCATTGCAGGATTCATGCCAACAAATCTGCACATTGGAACTGTTAAATCATATCTTAACCCAAGTTCTCTATCTCCTTGATCTTTCAACCTAAATGTTTCCTTCAAAATCTCATTGCCGCCGGCATATTTCGAAGACAAAACATCATATTTCTCAAGCAAAGGCGTTTCCAAAGGAGCATAACCATACAGTTCAAACACTTCTTTCAGAGTATTAACTATCTTATCCTTGGCAATCTTCTCTTCAGGTGCAATATCCCTTGTTCCTTTTGGTAGTTGTAAGTCCATTTTGAGTTCTATTTGGATTTTAGTTTATATAATTATTGATTAGTCTCATTTCAACAGACTTATTGTGGGCAGATAAACCTTCTATCCTGCTTAATTTTGATGCAGTTGGACCTAATTTCTTAGCACCTTTCAAATTAATTTTTTGATAAGTCTGCAGCTTAACAAAATCTTTTACACTTAATCCACCCGCATACTTGGCACTTCCTCCAGTGGGCAATACGTGATTAGTACCACTGCAATAATCACCAAATACAACTGCTGAAAATTTACCAATAAACAAAGATCCATAATTCTTTAATTTATCAGTATATTTCTCAGGATCTCTTAATTGCAGTTCCAAGTGCTCTGGAGATTTTTTATTTGCAATATCTATTGAATCTTCAATATTTTTGACTAAAGTAATTACTAAATTTTTTATTGACTTCTTAATAATGAGATTTGTACTTAAACCTTTCAATTGCTTATCTATCTCATTTTTCACTTTTTTAATCAGTTTTTTTGAATTTGTCAATAAAAACGCCTTTGAGTTTACATCGTGCTCTAACTGAGCCAATAAATCAATTGCCACTAGCCTATAATCTGCTGATTCATCCGCAATTATCATTATTTCACTTGGACCTGCTAAAAAGTCTATACCACAATCTCCATAAACCGCTTTTTTTGCAGCAGTCACATAAATATTGCCAGGGCCTACAATTTTGTCAACCTTGGGAATTGTTTCAGTACCATAAGCCATTGCAGCAATTGCTTGAGCTCCACCAACTCTAAATATCTTATCTGCACCTGCAATATCAGCTGCAACTATAGTTTCAGGTTTAATCTTAGGTGAGCATGCTATAATCTCTTTAACCCCTGAAATTCTTGCAGTTACAATACACATCAATGCTGTAGAGGGTAATGGGTAGTTTCCCCCTGGAATATAAACGCCAATTCTTTCTATAGGAATAACTTTTTGGCCTAGCACAATTCCGTCTTTTTTTACTTCAAAATCCTTGAATTGTTGCATTTGCCTCTTTGCAAATAATTCAATATTTCTTTTGACGAATCTCAAAGCTTTTATTGTCTCTTCATCAACTAAGTCGTAAGCTCTTTTTATTTCCTTTTTTGTTACTGAAAATCCATCTAAATTAATTTTGTCAAATTTTTTAGTGTAAAATCTAACTGCAGCATCTTGTTTCTTTTTCACGTCTTCAATTATTTTTTCAACAAGTCTCATTTTCTTCTTCTCCACAATTCGTTCTTAATGTCTGCTAGACTTATACCTTTTTTTGCCATTAAAATGGATATAAAATAAAATAAATCTGAAATTTCCCAAATCAGGTTATCTTTATTTGTATAATTTAATAATTCTGAGCATTCTTCTCTGATTTTAGCCTTAATCTTACTTTCATCTGCAGCTATTTTTGATGTATACGACTCTTTTCTTGGGTTGCTAATTCTATCATTGATTGCATCAAACAATTCTTCGAAGCTAAATTTTCTATCTTCAAAACAAGAATATCTTCCAGAGTGACAGGCAAAATTTTTCTGTTTAACTGTAAATAATAACGAATCTCTGTCACAATCATATTTTACATTCAAAATAGCCTGATAATTCCCCGAAGTTTCACCTTTTTTCCATAGTTTTTTCCTAGATCTGCTATAATAGCATGCCTTTCCAGTTCTGAAAGTTTCTAAAAGGGATTTTCTTGAAGAATATGCAAGCATTAATACTTGATTTTTATCGTCCTGAACAATTGTTGGGATTAAGCCTTTATTTTTATTAAAATCCAATAAAGACATGTAAGCCTTAGTTAGGTTCAATTTTCCAGTATATAAAGCCATTCCTAATTGTGAATCAACACCTAAATTCTCTAATTTCTTAATATTGCCAATGGATGAAATCCCTCCAGCAACTGTTAGGTTATTATTTGTTAATTTTCTCAATTGTTTTATTCTATCAATATCAATACCTTTCATCAAACCTTCTTTATCCACATTCGTAAATAAGAAGCCATAGCAATAAGATTCTAGCTTTTTTATCAATTGTTCAGGTTTATCCTTAGTTTTTTGAGTCCATCCTTTATTGACAACATAATCTCCTTTAGTATCAATTGCGACAATAACTCTCTCTTTAGGCAATTGCTTCAAAAAACCAATTGTTGCTTTTGTTCCAATAATTATTTTCTTAGCTCCTGCCTGTAATATCCCATTTGCCTTTTCTATTGTTCTTATTCCCCCTCCAACTTTGCAATCTGCAATCTTGCAAATTTCCTTAATTAAACCTATATTGTTACCTTTACCAAGGGCCGCATCTAAATCAATTACAGCTATTTCTCCATATTTACTAAATTCTAAAGCTAACTCTAATACATTCTCCCTTTCAAGCACTTTTTCTTTTCCTTGCTTAAGCTGCACTGCTTTTCCATCCATCAAATCTATGCTTGGAATTATCATCTTCTTACCTCTACATTGTTTGTTTTTAGATAATTCTTTACTTCGCTAACTGAATATTTGTTATAGTGAAAGATAGAAGCTGCTAAAGCAGCATCAGCCTTGCCTTTGTTAAATACATCACTTAAACTTGTCAAATCACCTGCGCCGCCAGAGGCAATTACAGGAATGCTGACAGATTCAGAAATAAGCTTGGTTAATTTAAGGTCATAACCTTTTTTTGTTCCGTCTCTGTCTATTGATGTCAACAAAATCTCTCCAGCCCCTAATTTCTCTACTTTTTTAGCCCACTCCAAAGCATCAAGACTTGCAGTTTCTTTGCCACCTTTAATGTAAACCTTCCAGCCACTATTCTCTTTCTTAACATCTATTGCAACAACAATACACTGGCTCCCAAATTTTTCTGAAGCTTCCTTAATTAATACTGGATTTTTTACAGCTGCTGTATTGATTGAGACCTTATCTGCACCAGCATTTAACAATTCCCTTATGTCCTCTATGCTGTTGATTCCACCTCCCACTGTAAATGGGATAAAAAGCTGCTTTGCTACTTCTTTCACTATTTCTATCATTATTTTTCTGTTTTCATATGAAGCAGTGATGTCAAGAAAAACAAGCTCATCAGCATTGTCATCATTATACCTTCTAGCTAATTCAACTGGATCGCCAGCATACTCAAGATTAACAAAGTTTTTTCCCTTTATGACTTTGCCATCTTTTACATCCAAACAAGGAATTATTCTTTTTGCTAACATTTTAACCATCTCCTTAAGAGTTCTATTCCAAAATCCCCACTTTTTTCAGGGTGAAATTGCATAGCTGTTATGTTGTCTTGTTTTATTGAACTGACAAAATTTCCATAGTAATCAGTAGTTGTTGCTACTATTGATCGGTCTTCAGGAACAACATAGTAAGAATTTACAAAATACACATAACCATCTCTAAAAATGCCTTTTTTCTTTGAAATAATATTATTCCAACCGATTTGCGGAACTTTACCTTTCCTAAATCTTACAACCTTCCCTTTGAATATGCAAAATCCTTTTACATTTGAATTCTCTTCACTTTCTTCAAATAATGCTTGTAAACCCAAGCATATGCCTAAAAAGGGCTTACCATTCTGAATTGATTTCTTTATAGGTGCTTCTAGTTTATTCTTTCTTAAACTATCCATCATAAAGCCGAAAGAACCATCTCCAGGCAATATTAGTCTATCAGCCTTGAGAATATCTGTAGCTTTGTTTGTTATTCTGCTATCTACTTGAAGACAATCTAGTGCGTTTTTCACACTTCTTAAATTCCCTGCTCCATAATCTATTATCGCTATCATTTTTCTATTAATCCTTTTGTTGACGGCATTTCCTTGGCAGCACGTTTATCTTTCGAACATGCCATTTTCATTGCTTTTGCAAATGCTTTGAAAATTGCCTCAATTTTGTGGTGGTCACTCCTTCCATATTTGGCTTGGATCGCTATATTACACCCCAAACCAACTGAAAATCCGTAAAAAAAATCTTCAATTAAGTCTGTATCTAAATCCCCGCAAAACCTTCTCTTGAATTTTGAAATAAACTTAAGATAAGGTCTTCCAGATACGTCTACAGCGGCAATAGCAAGCGCATCATCCATAGGAAAGATAAAATAACCTGCCCTATTGATGCCTTTCTTGTTTCCCAAGGATTTTTTGAAAGCTTGGCCAAGTACAAATCCTAAATCTTCAACCAAATGGTGCTGATCTACTTCTAAATCACCCTTAGCTTCAATCTTCATATCAAAAAGTCCATGTTTTGCAAATGATTCGAGCATATGCTTAAGAAATCCAATAGGTATTTTGATATCGAACTTCCCTTTACCATCTATTCTTAAGACTGCCTTAATCTCTGTTTCATTCGTAATCCTGGTTATTCTTGCAATTCTCATTGTATGGCCTCCAAGACACTGTTAATATCCTTAATGATGCATTTTGCTCTGTTTTTCCTCATTAATTCCATTAATTTTGGTGATTTGTCTTCTGGTGGTAAAACACCAACAGCTTTGATTTTAGCAAAGTTTGCAGCTTTAATATCGTCAATAGCATCGCCAAAGTAATACGCTTCATTTTTTCCATATTTTTCCATAATTATTTCTAGACCGCTAGGACTAGGTTTTTGAAGCAGACAATCTTCCATAGCTATTATAGCAGAAAAATATTTCTTGACATTATTTTTTCTTAGAACATATAATGCTTCATTTCTTGGTCTCCCAGTCACTATAGCCAGATTAAATCTCGCAGAAAGTAATTTTAGTATGCGCTTATCAAGCAGCCATTTTTCACATTTCGCAAGTTTGGAATAATAACTTTGAAATTTTTGAATAATTTTCTTTCTAGTAATCTTTTTCCCTTTGCTTGTAATGATTGCTTCGGTTAAGTCCCAGTCGTTATTGTAGCCGCCTTTGTTTTTATATTTTTGAATTTCTGCCATCCCTGTTTGTTCATTTGTAAAATATTCAGAAGTTTGTTTTATTGCAATTCTATAAGATTTAGAGGTATCTACCAATACACCATCAATGTCAAATATCAATACGGGGTTAATTTCCTTTATTATGCAAGTAAGTGCTTTGATGAATTCACTCATTTGACTCCTTGTACCAATAGTTATCCTAATGCAGCCCCGCAGAAGCTTAACTTTGGAGAAATTTCTAACCAATATACAAAAATCCTTTAATTTTTGATAGAAATAATCTGCTTTATTTCCAATTCTTATCAGGACAAAATTGGCATCGCTCTTAAAAAACCCGATTCCTAGAAGATTCAACGCATCGTATAGAGTTTTTTTGCTACAATTTACTTCACTTACATACTTCTTAACAAACCCTTTATCCTGCAACGCAGCCATTACACCTTCTATTGCAGCCCTATTAACGCTATAAGGGGATAATACCTTCTGAAGATATTTGATATTTCCCTTATTTGAGCATATATATCCTAGCCTCAATCCTGCAAGACCAAATACCTTTGAAAATGTCTGGAGAACAAACAAATTATCATATTTCTTGATTAAGGGTATTGAGGTTATTCTGCAATATTGATAATAAGCTTCATCAATTATCACAAATGCGCTGTTTTTTTGAGCTTTCTTAATGATTTTAATTATGTCATTCCTGTTAATTGAAGTTCCTGTTGGATTGTTTGGATTAACAAGAACAATAATCTTAGTCTCCCGATTAATCGATTTGAGAATTTTTTTTGTAGGAAAACTTAAATCATTATTGTACTCCACTTCTTTAATAACTGCTTCGCTTAGTTGAGCATAAAATTTGAAGAGTGCATAAGTTGGAACTGGAATTATAGTTTCATCTTGATTTCTTTCAATGTAAGTTTCAAATATTGTTTTTATCGCTTCATCTGCACCATTTGTCGTTATTATTTCGCTTTCATTAGCTTTGCAGTATTCTGATAGTTTCGTTCTAAGCTCTTTATAATCAGGATATGTAGCTAAACTTCTTTTGCTGATTGATCTAATCTTCCTTGATACTAGAGAAGAGCAGCCTCTAGTATTTTCATTGAAATCTAATCTTAAGTACTCATTTCTATCTGAAATTGGTGGCTTGTATTCTTCAAGTTCCAAAACTGCTTTTCTCGGCTTAATCATTTTTAACACCTATAACCACAAAATCACTTTCGAAGATTTTGTCATATACTGCCAGATTTACTTTATTGATAGAATATCCAGTGTACACAATTTCAATAACAAGGTCTGACAGACCGTTAGAATAAGCTGTTTCAGTGGATCCAGCAAGATACTTCCTTTCGAAAGTATATCCTTTACTTTCTAATTGATTTAGGTATTTTTTTGCAAGATTTTTGTATTTTATGTTGATACAAACCCTTAGTTTCTTTGGTAAATCTTCAAATTTCTTGTTTTTTGGCCCTAAGAGGCACAAGGCAGGCTTGCCAAAAAGAGCTTTTTTATCTTCCCAATTAATGGTTTTAAGAACACTTAGTTTAGAATTATATTTAGTTAGCTTATATTCTTTAAAAAGATCCCTACCAGTTAGACCATATACTTTGGTTCCATTTTGGGATAATTCATCTACTAGGTAAGGTATATCTTCGCCCCTAGAGTCAATAAATCTCTTAACTTTACTAGTTCCTAGGTATTTCAATGCTGTAGCTACGTAATTCGCCAAACTTCTGTTGTTTGGACGTACAATGAATACAACCAATGGGTAATTCCATGTTTTTCCTCCATAATATTAAAGGGCAGCAGGCGAGAATCGAACTCGCGCCACAAGAGCCACAGTCTCGTATTCTACCACTAAAATACTGCTGCCATATAAAAATAAAAAAAGATCTTAGTGTAAACAACGCAAGAAATTAGCTATGATGAATAGAAGTACGACTATATATGCATTTATAAATTGAATAACTCTCGGAGTTGGAACTATTTAAATCAGAAAAAATTTTACTCACAATGAAGATAACCAACTCGTTTCATGATAATTCCAAAATGGTCCAAGTATTTAAACCTTTCGTTTTTGTCACTATAAAGTATAGACATTAAGCCTTTATTTATAAACTCATTAACTCCCCTTCTTCGCCCTATACCTTCCTCTTTTTTCAACTACTTCCAGTCTTTTAAGTGTCTCACTTGCCATATTTGCCTCTTTCCTGTAAGCGTCAAGTGCAATT
>NZDH01000009.1 GCA_002688775.1 Candidatus Woesearchaeota archaeon | reverse complement strand
CTTGAATTCGTCTTTTTTTAATGTGAATTTTATGAAAGGTGTTGTGCTTCCGAATTCCCTGTTGAAAGATTCAACATTCTGGACAATTGAAGTATCGCCTGAACATGCTGGCGTCCCGATAAATACAGTTGAAGGGTTTGAATTCGGCAATAGATGGACTTGGCAGTAGACTCTTTGATTTATGAATGGACCAAGCTGCCTGTCGACAGTCCTTGGAGAGCAGGTAACTTCATTTCTCCAAAAATCAGGAACTGTTGTGTTTTCTAAACCTAATACGGTCAATGAATGACTAACGATTGTTGAATGTCTTACTGGATCTGTAAAGTTAAATTCTATTTCATCAGTACCGGGTATGCTTGTAGGATCTGAAAGCCAGGTGCATAATTGATGATCTCCGAACCGGCTGCAAGTTCCAGGAACGTTTTTTGCACCGCCGATGAAATTTGAGAAGTCTGCAAGCGCGATTAACTCATTTTCTTCTGTGACGTTTATCAAGACAGCGATCTTGTCCTCAACCTTAAATATTTGAGGGACAGTGGCGCTTATTGTCCCGATAGGCGTGACATTGATGTCATTCACGACAGGAGGCCTGTTATCTATAGTTACTGAAACAGTCTTGTCCTGGCTGACTGGATTCAACAATAGGTCAATAGTATCTGATTTTATTGACATAGAAGCCGGAGACACAGTACCAAATCCTACATTTTGCCATGTGCATTCCCAGTTTGACTGCTTTGTGCAGCTGCTTGCTGCTATTCTATCATTGCCAACATGCAGGAACACTTCATCTGCACTTAATCCAGTTGCTTCTGTGATAGTTGCTATTACTTTGTTTCCATCAGGCCTTGCATACACAACACCGTTTAACTCAGTATCCGTAGTCAAGGAAAAAATATCAGGTCCTTTATCATCAAGAGCCAAAGGCTTTGATAATTTAACGCTTATACGATTGCCAAGCAAATCTGATGCATTAATTTCAATTGTTTTTGTTGAACTTGAACTAGTTGGAGTGGAAGTTGATGTAGTGCCAGACTGTGTAGATCTTGAAGGTACAGTACTAGAACTGCTTGTTTGTTGTGAAGAAGTTGTTGAAGTGCTTTGTGAACTGCCTGTTCCTGGATTTAAGTTAATAGGCCAGCTGCAGGTGTGTATATCATTTCCTGTTGGGCTGCATGAGCCCCTGACACTGCCTGATGATGGATTTAATTCAGATAAATCTGCTGTAACGGAGTTCGGATCCAAATCAGGTGCCGAAATGTTGACCATGACTTCAACAGGGACGCTTTGAGGGGAAAATGTATTCAGGCTGATCCCCCTTCTCAATATCACTAAAGAATTTGTTACGATATTCGGAGGAACAGCATCAACTGTGAATGAAATGGTTTTTTGTGTAGAAACCTGGCCAAATTTATCGGTTGCTTTTGCTGATATTGAATTCAGTCCGTCTTTTACGTTTGTTGATTCAATTGCTATGGTTGATACTACAGAACATCCAGTTGCATTTGGATCGATTGTTTTCTTAAAAGTCCCGTTAGTATCAATTTCTATGTCTTTTATTCCGACACAAAAGCCTGTGCAGGTCGGATCACTGCAGGCAGTATCGGTTGCTTCATATGTCACTACAATATTTTCCTGACCAGAGAAAACGCTTTTTGGTATACTAATTTTTACATTAGGAGGTTGATTATCAACAACAACGCTTGCTGTTTTAGAATCATCAAGCTGCAATTGGCTGGAATTCTTGAATAGATTAATTACAAATTGCAATGGCTTGTTTCCTAAATCTTGTGAGCCTGTGCTGGGAAACTTTACAGTGCATTTAGTATCCTGGTTTCCTGATCCAGAGCATGAATCAAAACTGATGGTTGAGCCTAAAAAGATTTGATCTCCTTTTATAGTGGAATTGCCTATAGAAACAAGCGCTTCAATGTCAAGTGCATCGTTTTGTTTTGCAAATCCTGCAATTCCACCGCTGCCTTTTATTGATACTGAGTTGATTGATGCGTGTACTCGAGGCACATAGAATATAAAATTAAATAATAAGATTATTACAAATGCTGCAATGAACTGCAAATATTTTTCTTTATTCATTTTTCTTTATTATTTTCTTGTAATCCGATCTGTAGATTTTCACTATCAATTGATTTTTAGCGAATTTCCTGTATATTCTAATATGAAGATATCCTGAAAAATTATTTTCCATCATTGTTTCTGTTTTTATCAGGTTCATTTTATTCGTAAGTTGGCTGCAATACATTTTTGTGTGTAGTTGAGTATTCCTCAACCTTACCTAATTGGTCCAGGTCTTCCACAACTCTTTGCTCTTGAGGAACACCTGCGATGTCATAACTCACAACATAAAGTACAATTACATCATTATTCTGAAGATCGTTTGCATCAAATGTAAGGTTTAATTTCAGGCCGCCTTCAGAAAATTGTTCCTGGCCTGGTGTTGACCTTTCGCCGAAATCAATTTCAGGTATCGTGAAACATTTTTTTCCAAGAAAAAGTTTCTTAGGATCCCGGTAACATTTCTCTGATTCAGGTATTACAATTCTCTCATTCAGCATTAAAGTGATGTCGGCAGCATAGGTTCCTGGAGCAATTTCAATTTCAGATGGTTGTTGCTGGCCTTGGTATTGCGCAACAGAAGAAAAGTCAAGCTCAGTTCCATCACTTATCCTTAATAAAGTTACAATAGCATGTTCCTTGCTGCTTAAATCCAAAGGAGCATCAACAAATTGCCATCCTTGCAGTGTCTTGACAACATTTTTCTTTTTGATGATGACTTTTTTCGTAAAAATAGGAGTTATCTCTGCATCTAATGATAATTCAGAATCGATTTTTGCATCAAACTCTACTGCTTTGCCGATGTAATTATCTTTGATTAGGTTAACAACGCCGCCAACTCCAATTGGGAATTTTTCTTTTAAAGTTCCATCAGCAAGTGTTGATCCTATGAAGCAGCTTTCATCAATTAAAGTATAGAGCACTTGGGCATCGTCAATCGGGTTTTTTGAAACTAAGTCTGAGACTTTTACTGTTACATCGCTGCTCGTTCTTATATCGCAAAGCTGGGATCTTTCAGAAAATGAAATAAGATCTAATTGAGTGAAATCTCCGGCCATATGCTCGTTATTTCTTATGTTCCCTTCTAAAAAGAAATTAAAGGTGTAGCCTTGGCCGTTTAATGCAAATGGATCCTGGACTTCAACAAATACGGGGAATGATAAATCATAAGCAAACTGATAAGTCTGTATTCCGAATGGTATGAAAGGGATTATGCTATTTGCAGAGCTTGGGACGCATCTTTCTCCATTGCAATTTAAGTCAAAATATGTTGACCAGAAATCCAAATAAGTGAATTGGGCTGATAAATCCCTGAATGAGCTGTTTGCAACAGGCAAAATTGATGAATCGTACAATCTTTGCTTTAATTCAGAGCCAAAAATATTCCTATCGTAATTGTAAGTTCCATCTACTTGCAGCAATGAGATGTAAGATAAAAGAAGGCCTGTTACTTTGTTTTTTATGTCGCTTTTCTTCCAGCTGATTGAACTTCCAAACTTGAACTGCATGTCAGACATTGGAGGCAGCTTATCCTTGTCTACTCCTGAAAATGAAACGATTAAGTTTAGGATATGTCTCTCAAGATAATTGTGCTTGACCTGCAGATCTGTGATTTTAGTCGCTAATTCATATACCCTTTCAAGATTAATTGGGATTCTCACTAGAAATTGGGTAAGATCTGATGTTGATCCCTGTCTTTCGACACTTAATGGGTATTCAACTACCACTAGAACATCATCAGAAGCAATTGTGACGTCAGTTTTTACTTTTCCTTCCTCAGTAACTTTAAATCCCTGATCAACAAATGGCTGGAAATTATTTAAGCATTCTTTAAATCTGAAATCAATATATCTTTCCAGTTGCTTTTCTATTGAATTGTCGCTTTGCCTTAAATCAGGTCTTTTTGATGCGAACTGGCAGTTGCCCTTGCAGTTGTTTGCTGATTTCAGATACCACCAATACGGAATTCTTAAGTCAGTATCTCGGGTAAATGCCACAGCATCGCTTTCAGTTGGGTTTAATGTTATTGTAAATGGCTCTCTGTTCAAAGATCGGTTTGAGAAAGTGATATAACCTCCCTGCTTGCCGATTATTTGCAATCCTTCAACTCCGGCAGAATAAGCGCAGTCAGTAGCATAACTTTTGATCGGATTAAATTCAGTAGGCACTTGCTCCTGAATAATTTTTATTTCCGGTTCGTATGGTCTTTGTATTTTTTGAGTTGAATAATAAAATATGCCTCCGCCTATTAATATAATCAGACCAACTATCATGAAAATTGTAGCTTGTGATTTTTTATTCATTTGTTCATCTCATTCAATTCTTTTTGTATCAGATCAAGATCATACATTTTCTGCTCCATAAGCTCTCTGGCTAGCATGGATTTTTTCTTGCCAAGTTTTTTGGAAACTTTTTCTAGAAGATCGTTTATCTCTTTTGATACAGTAATCCTTATTTGTATACTCATTTTTAGCTTAGTATAGACAATATGTATACTATTTTAAGTATAAGTATTTAAAGTTTACTATTATAGAGGCTGAATTTGTATACTTAATTAGGTATAAATTAAGGATAGATAAAGGATTGATGAGGGATAAAATTTGAAATAGTTTAATCTACTAAGTGGACTTTTTAGATAAATAAGCGATATATTTTTATATTTCAATCACATTTAGAAGTTACTATGGTCGAAACAATTACCAAAGAAGATTTAAAGGAAATTAAGAATGATTTAAAGTACATAAAGGATCATATGGTAGATATTGATTCAATATTGTCAGAAGAAGATAAAGCTGCCATAAAGGAAGCTAGGAAAGAGTTGAAAGAAGGAAAAACAAGTCCATTATCTGATGTAAAAAGGGAATTAGGTACTAAAAGTGAATAATATGGCAGAAACAGTAACTATACCAAAAGATGAATATGAACTTTTAGTTAAATGTAGGCATATCATAGAATCAGATTTTGAAGAGAAATTTTCTAAAGAATTCGTTGAAGAAGTAAAGAAATCTGAAGAAGAGTACAATAAAGGAGAATTTGCTAGATTTGGTAATAGTGAAGAAGCAAAAAAATATCTAGATTCTCTTTAAAATGTATAATTCTGTATTTACAAAATCTTTTTCTAATGATGTTAAGGATATTAAAAAAGATAACGTTCTCTTTCAAAGACTAAAGAAGAAAATAGATGAAATTTTGGAAAACCCAGAACATTATGGGCCTAAGAAATACAAACTAAAAGGTAAAAGAAGCGCTCATGTTGGTTCTTTTGTAATACTTTTTGAAATTAAAGAAAAAGATGTAGTTTTTCTTAAATTTAAGCACCATGATTATGTTTATGATTAAAATTTGCTAAAATTCAATTAATATATTTCTCTACTCATAATTCAACAAAAATCTTTATATATACTCAAAAAACAACTTTTACACTGGGATGGTTAGAAAAAAGGTGGTGGATTATGTTAAGAGCCTGCTGCAGCAGGGCTATGATATTTCTTCAATACGTAATACTATGCTGAAATATGGTTATAACAACAAAGATGTTGATGATGCGATCAACGAAGTCTATAGCCCAACGATAAGGCATGAAATTCATTTATCTAGCACTACTATCCTTGCTGTGGTGGTAATTGTTGCTGCGGTAGTCGGAATTACTTTATTTTTTTACTTCAATCCGCCAAAAGCTCCAACGCAATTGCTTGACTTGAACTTAGAGCCTGTAAAAACAGAGGTTCAGGCTGGACAAAGCATCACGTTTCTCAAAGAACTCTCAAATCTCGGATCTGCAGAAAGATATGATGTGGTCATAAAACAGGAAATTTTAGACCCAAATACATATGAAATAATAACTGAAAAAACTGAAACAAGGGCAATAGAGACTTTTGGCTCTACAACGACAAATATTTTAATACCAAAAGATACAAATCCAGGAGATTATATCTTGAGGGCAATAATAGAATACGACAACAAAAAAGCTGTTGCAACTCTTGCAATCAAGATTGCTGAATCTGAAGGAGAAGAATCCTGTTCTGATGGAATTAAAAATCAAGATGAAGAAAATGTTGATTGTGGTGGTGTTTGTAATCCTTGTGAGCAGCAAATAGAATGCAATGACAATGATCCCTGCACCAATGATTTAGTTGAAAGCGGCCAATGTGTAAACAGCCCAATAACTCCGTGCTGCGGCAATAATGTCTGCGAAGAACAGGAGCAAGGAATCTGCGCTTTAGACTGCGAAGAAGCTGCTGCAACAACTCCTGAAACTTTGGAAGATATCAAAGAACTTGCTAGATCAGATCCAAGCGAAGCTTCAAAGCTGTGCAATAACATTCAAATTCCGGATCTAAAAGATCAATGTTTTAGCAATATTGGAGAAGTGCAGCGCAACCAAAATTACTGCAATAGGATCAGCAATGAAAGAACAAAAGATTTTTGCTACAAAAATGTTGCCATACCTAAAAATGATAACTCGCTTTGCGAAGAAATATCAACTGATGCTGTAAGAGACACTTGCTATATGACATTTGTCTTGGATAACGATGATTTTTCAGTTTGTGGCAAGATTACTAATGATGCTCAACGAAGATCCTGCGAATCATTAAGGCAAGTTTATGAATTAAATCAAGAAATAAACCAAAAATAATTTTATATACTTTATATAAAAATAAAACATAAGATTTAAATATGACCGGTATATTTACAAAATTATATATGGCAAACAACACAACATGGATGGGAAAGAGAATTCTGGGTATTAGTCCTATCCACACATATTTTACATTTTATGTGTGCTGATTGCCAATTTTAACCTTACTTTTTTCTAAAAACATCGGAGGTGTTAAAATTGGAACAAAAGACTAAACTAAAAAATGCGGAAAGTGAAGATTTCATTGATAATTTGAAAGCTGTAGACTTTAACAACCGCTCTGAAGAAAACAAATACAAATGAAAAAACACAAAAATTTATATACCAATATGAATTTTAGAATGAGTATGATTAGGCAAGATTATTATAGATGTATTTGTTGTTGCTGATTCTGAATAGTTTATTTCAAATTTTTCTATTTAAGCTTTTGAAATTTAAGTTCTAACATGCAAATAAGGTATAACTTACAATGTTAAACTTAAATTATACCAAAGTTAATAAAGGAAAAATTAATAAATGCGGTGGTATCACAACAGTTATGCACCAAGATAGTTGGGAAAAACTAATAGGGAAACCAGAACTTGCCAGAATAATTGCAGATATAAATGGAGATGGGCATTTACAATTGCAAGAATGGAGGGGATTAGTTTCATTTTACTCAAAAAACAAAGAAGAGATTGATACTACACTTAAGAAATTCAAAAACCTTTTTGGAATTCAGGGAAGAGTTTACATCGATAATAGAAAAAATAAAAGATACAAATTGTTTTTCATTTCAAAATCATTAGCACAGTTTTTGAATGAAATTGGAGTAGCAAAAGGTAATAAAACAAATTGTAAATTTTTGGTTCCAGGTTGGGTTATAAATGGAAAAAAAGAACTAAAAAGAGCTTATTTAGTGGGTATATTCACAACTGAAGGTTATATTTATTCAACTAAACTCAAAAATGGGAAAATTAGATGGAGAATTGGTTTAGAACAGTACAAAAATGAAAAAATCAAAACCCAAGGTAAAAAATATATGGAACAAATAAGAAAAATGCTTGAGGATTTTGATATAGAATCATCACCAGTAAGGTTTAATGGACATAATCTAAGAAAGGATGGATCAAAATCAATCGGAATGAGATTTGATATAGAGTATAAGCATTTCAAAAACTTTTATAAAGAGATAGGGTTCGACAATAAAGAAAAGATGGNGAGATTAATTGATTCAATGCGAGGGAGCAAAGTTCGCTTTGCGAGGGTTTTTTCAAAAACCTCAAAGCCAAGCGGCTAAGGCGAGCGTTTTGAGCAAAAAATTGCTTGAACTCGATGCTGCAAAGCAGCATAATGAGCCGAAAGGCGATGACATGTTGCGCCAATCCCGCTTATTCGCCGGTTCGAGTCCGGCCCCTCGCTCCATATTAAAACATAATTTTATATATAAGGTGCAATTTTCATAAAATAATCAAAATGAAGATTAATTATAGATTGATTGAATGTGTTTCTTGCTGTTGTTAGTTCTAATTTCATTGACTTTTTAATATCTGTTTAACCTATATTTTTCTTTTTATAAAATTAAGATAAATTAATAAGATAATCAATTATGGAGGTTGGAATAAAATGCAAGTAAATTACTACGAAAGCGCTAAGAAAGATGATGGAAGTACTCCAGTATTTTTCCTTAGGCCTGAAGAGGGAGAACTAGAAGGCATAGTTGATACTACTTCCGGGGATGTTAGAATCATTCCAAGTTCGTATGAACATTTAGCTATGCAACGTGTTGGACCAACAAATGTACAAATCCATTATCTATTTCTGGAGGGGAAGGTGTATCGTATATTTATTGGAAGGGGTAATACTGAAAAAGGCGGCTATGCTTCCCTTAAAAGTGTCATAAGAATCGGGAGTGTTCCGGAAGATGGATTTGCCCAATTGGTCCCCACTACCCCCGGATTAAGTGAAAGCCAAGTTAATAGAGCAATAAGGAGAAGTTTAAGGAAGGAATAAAAACAATTAAAAATAGGTAAGAATATTTAATACAAATGCCTCTAAAAGTATTCAATACACTAACAAAGAAAAAAGAAATCTTTAAACCAAGTAAAGGCAAGAATGTAAAATTCTTTGTCTGTGGCGTCACGCCTTATGATTTTGCACACATCGGGCATGCTAAAACATGCGTTCAGTTTGATATTATTGTCAAATATCTAAGATATAGGGGTTTTAAAGTTAATTATTTACAGAATATAACTGACATTGATGATAAAATAATCCAAAGGGCACAAGAAAAGAATATCGACACAAAAAAGTTGGTAAAAGGATTTGAAAATGATTTTCTCAAGAATATAAAAGAATTGGGTGTTGATTCTGTTGATAAATATGCAAGAGCAACTGATCATATCAAGGAAATACAAAAACAGGTAAAAACATTGATGGACAAGGGCTTTGCATACGTAATAAACGATGATGGTGTTTATTTTGATTTATCCAAATTTCCGGAATATGGAAAATTAAGTGGAAGAAAATCAATGGAAGCAGAAGATGCTGTTTCAAGGATTGATGACAGCAAAAAGAAAATCAACAAAGGAGATTTCTGCTTGTGGAAGAAATCAAAGAAAAACGAGCCGAAATGGGATGATCCTTGGTTTAATGGCGGCAGGCCGGGATGGCATATCGAAGATACTGCAATAACTGAAAAAGAATTTGGTCCCCAGTATGATGTTCATGGCGGTGCTAGAGATTTAATATTTCCGCATCACGAAGCTGAAATTGCCCAGATGGAAGCTTCTTCCGGCAAGAAACCTTTTGTAAAGTATTGGCTGCATACTGGTTTCTTGAATGTAAAAGGCCAGAAAATGGCCAAGTCATTGGGTAATTTTGTTACAATAAAAGAAGCATTAAAGAAATATGATCCAAAAGTGCTGAGGTTTTTTTATATTTCAGCTCATTATAAAAGTCCAATTGATTTTTCAGATGAATTATTGGAACAAGCTAAGAACAGCCTTGAAAGATTGAATGATTTTACTGCTAAAGTCAAAGACAGCAAAGAAAAAGATGATCTTAAATTAATAGAAAAGACAGAAAAAGAATTCATAAAGCATATGGACGATGATTTTGACACTCCTAAAGCATTAGCAGCAATATTTGATTTTGTAAAAGAAGTGAATAAAAAAGGAGGGGGCAAGAAAAGCCATAAGCTGATGCTAGAGTTTGACAAAGTTTTCAATGTTTTGTCTACTGAAGATGTAAAGCTTAAATCTGATATCAAGAAATTAATCAATGAAAGGGAAAAAGCAAGAAAAGAAAAAGATTTCTCCAAAGCAGACAAGATAAGGGAGGAATTAAAAGAAAAAGGGATTGTTCTTGAGGATACTAAAGACGGCGTTAGGTGGAAGAAAAGTTAATTTAATCTGAGATCATATTCAACTTAATCGGCTTATTACTTATATGCAGCAGCCATAAACAAAGGATTGTATCCTATTGTGGCCATTGATTCAATACCTACTAAATCTACAAATCTTCTCGTCGTATTTACGCCAAACTCAGCTACATAACGGGTAATAGCCATGAATGCAGCCCTTGCGTGCTCAGATCCAGTAGCAAAATAGTCTGCTAGCCTTGTTTCTCTCGCGATTAATTCAGATTGACGCACAACCTCGGCACCTTCTTTCTTTTGGCCCCTCCCTAACGTTGAAAGTAATTGTGCTCTTTCATCAGAATCTGGAATTCCATAAGATGAAAGAGTTTGGTTTGTATGGATTGGATGTCCTGTTAATACTTCATTTATATCTAAGCTATAAATTCTACCAGTGCTTCTTCTAGTATAGGGGACATTCTTTCCTCTAATAGTGGAATTGTATCTTTTACGAGAATGGCCATTACTCCTACTTCTTCTGCCTGCTAAATCTCCAATTGAGTGTACTACCTCACCCTCAGGTGTAGAATCCGATACTAAAGTGTCCACGTTCATTCTAAATCCCTCCACCACTTTTTATATAATCTATATCCTTGAAAGAACTTATATTTAAACCTTTTCAAAATTCTATAGAAATATCGACGTCTGTATCGGGTTTTGTACCCCGAGTTGGCTCAAAAATAATGGTCTCTGCTGATGTTGTTGCTTTTATATCCGCTTCAACTTTGTCAAAATCGATCTCTTCTATTTTTGCCTTGATTGTGAGTTTTTTTACAGGAGCTTTCAGTGACACCTGCTTTGCTGTCTTTTCTTTTCTGACGAATTCAACAACTTTGACAACAAAATCACCAATATGCTCTGCATGATCATCAATCAGTTTTATTTCAGGCCATTTTGTCAAGTGGATGCTTTTTTCTTTTTCATGTTTTTTAAAATAGAGCTGATAAAGCTCTTCTGTTATGAAAGGCATTATAGGCGCTATTAATTTTAATATTGTCAATAAGGAATTATAGAGCCCGTATTGAGCAGAGAGTTTCGATTCAGAACCTCTTTTGTCAGGATTGTAAAGCCTGTCCTTGATCAATTCCAGATAATTGTCGCAGAAAGTGTGCCAGAAGAATGTTTCTGTATCAAGTTTTGTATGGGAATATTCATAATTAGTGAAGTTTTGAGTTGATTTTTTAACGACCTTGCTCAGCTTTGACAAAATCCACATGTCAATCATTTCAAGCTTTGCTGGTTTTTTTCCCTTATAGTCGGCAAGATGCATAAAGGCAAATTTTGAGGCATTCCAGATTTTTGTAATAAATCTGTTTCCGGTCACTAGATCTTTTTCCAGAAACGGCAAGTCATCTCCAAGTCTTGAGCCAGATGCCCAAAACCTTAATGAGTCAGCAGAATATTTTGAGATCATGTCCCTAGGATCAACTACATTTCCCTTGCTCTTGCTCATTTTCTTGCCTTTAGGGTCCAAGGCAAATCCAGAAATCATTACATTATCCCAAGGAACATTCTTATGGTGAAAATAACTTTTAACAACCGTATTAAAAAGCCAGAATGTAATTATGTCGTGAGCCTGCGGCCTTAAGCTCATAGGGAACAGTTTCTTCTGTAATTTTTTATCCTTGAACAGTTCAATTGCAATTTCAGGAGTCAAAGATGAGGTTGCCCAGGTGTCTAAAGTATCTTTTTCGCCGATAAATTCATCAGAACCGCATTTGCATTTCTTATTTGGCTTATCAACAATAGGGTCTACTGGCAATTGCTTTTCATCAGCAACAATAATTTCTGAACATTTTTTGCAGTACCATACAGGAATCGGAATTCCAAAATCCCTCTGTCTTGAAATGTTCCAGTCCCATTTCAATCCATTGACCCAGTTATCATACCTGACACGCATATGATCAGGATACCATTTTATCTTTTTACCGTATTTGATGAAATCCCCCTTCAAATCAAGATATTTAATGAACCATTGTTCTGTATTTAAGATTTCAATGTCCGTCTCACATCTTTCGTGAACATTTACTACATGTTTTATTGGATCTAATTTTTCAATTCTGCCTTCTTCTTCTAATGCTTTTATCACAGCAGCTCTTGCTTTTTTTACATGCAATCCCTTAAAGCGGCCAGCTTTTTCATTTAATACTCCATTTTTATTTAAAATTTCAATTGGTTCTATGTTGAACTCTTCCATCCATTTTACATCATCCATGTCTCCATAAGTGCAGTGGTAGACAATTCCTGAGCCAAATTCCATATCAACATCTTTGTTTGCTTCTATCGTAACTGTCCTGTCAGAAAAAGGAATTTTTGCTTTGGCCCCTATCAAGTTGTTGTAGCGCTTATCATCCGGATGGATGTGAATGGCAACACATGCCGGCAGTAATTCTGGTCTTGTTGTAGCAATTGTTATTTGCTTTCCGGCATCTGTGTCAAATTTCATATAAACCATATTGCTGGCCCTTTCAGAATCTTTCATTTCTACTTGTGCAATTGCTGTTTGACATTCCGGACACCAGACAAAAGGGGCTTTTTTCCTGTAAATTCTTCCCATCTTGTGCAAATCCAAAAAGGATTTTTGAGAAATTTTTTGAGAATGCCCGTCAATTGTCGTATAGAAAACATCAAAATCAGCGCTTACTCCGATCCTTTTCCAGTCATAGACTATTTGCGGCCTTATTTCTTTTAAAGTTTTTAGACATAGATCAACAAATTCCTTCCTTCCCATTTTCACGCCCTTAACTTTTTTCATCTTTTCAATCATCCTTATTGTTGCTAAACCATTGTCATCAGTCCCGAAAGGATAGAATATGTTTTTGCCGATCATTCTTTGGAATCTTACAATGAAATCCTGCTGCGAATAAGAGAATGAATGTCCAATGTGCATCTTGCCGCTTAAAGTTGGAGGGGGAGTATCAACTGAATAGATCTCTGCCTTGCTTTTAGGATCAAAAGCATAGATCTTTTCCTTTTCCCAGAATTCAATCCATTTTGGCTCAGACCCTTTTGGATTGTAGTTTTTTGGCAATTCCATTTTATACAGAGATTTTGGTGTTAGTATTTAAATGTTTAATGATTGGATTTGGATTTTCCTGACTTATAATAATGGAATACGAATATTCCCAACACTGAGATAAGAATAAATGCTGAAGCAATCCTGACGTTTGTTTGTTCTGTGAACTTAACAGCACTTTCAATTATGCTGCTTATGCCTTTTTTCGCTACAGTTGTTTCACCTATTGGAGATTGCTGGGCTGATTCAGTTTCGCTTGATGTTGATGTAACTTCTGTTAAATCTTGCTCTTGTGCAGCTGCAATTTCTTCTTTGATTTCACAAGTTCTGCTTATTATAGGAACTGCTGATTCTTTTGGACATAGTTCACGGCTGGTGTGCTGTGGAACTTTGACAAAATTACAATCTCTTATCTGTTTATTTTTGATGCAGTCTGACCAAACTCCGCATTCCCAATCCATATTGCAGACATAAAATAGCCCTGCACCTCCGCCGCCACCTCCTCCGCCGCCACCTCCTCCGCCGCCACCTCCACCGCCGGAACTGCCTCCGCCAGAAGAGCAGTCTGTTGTTTTAGAGGCGTCATTATCATCGCAGTCAGTGCCAGCTGTGCAGCCTGTTCCATAACCATCACCATCATTATCCGTACACTGTTCCTTTATGGCAGAATGATTCAATCCAGTCACTTTGTATCTTAGTCCTGTATCGAAGCAGGCGTATTGGCCGTTGCTTGCATTATCGCATATAACCAATAATTCGTCAGCTGAATTGCAGGCTGAGCTTATCGAGACAAAGCTTGTATCAGCATCTTTTATGCATACTGAATTGACAGATGAGTTTAATTTTTCCAGGAATATTGTTTTTGTTGAATTAATCAATGTTATTCCTCTGATGGAAACTGCACTGCTGCCGTTTGTTGTTCGGTTAATTGTCACACTTGCGAGATCCAATGAATTAGTATCAGAAGAAGCTATATAGAGATCTGTGCTGTGGATTCCTCCGGCATAATCCTGGTACAGGATATCTAGTATTCCGACTATTGCGCCATCAGATAATGTGTATGAATCGTTTTCATTAAGAAATCCTGTAGATTCTGAGTCTATGACCAATTTTGTTTGGATGCTGTCTACAAAAGCTACTGTAACCAAATAATTTTTTCCATTGACATATAATGATTTAGATTGCCCTTCCACTATTGTGTCTGATACATTATCATTGCCTTTGCTAAAATTAAAATCAAAAGATACTATTAACGTATTGTTCTGTGTAAAATTTATTGTGAATGCCCCATTAAATGCCTGTGATAAATTTGATGAGTTGCCAACCAAAATTGACAGATTTTGTATTGTAGTGTTGATTGAGCTTAAATTTCCTATCAAGCGATCTATACTGTCATTCAAGCCGTCGTTGTCATCATCAGTGTCATTGAAATCAGGATCCCCGTCATTGTCTATGTCCCTGGCATCATTTATGGTTATATTAATTAGTGACGAGTCAATATTTGTACTATCATTTACTGTCACATTTACTTGGTATTCACCTTCGTCACTCAAATTTGTATTCCAGACAAATGAGGCCCCCTCACGAATAAACTTTGAATCATTTATTGTATAGTTCAGTACATCATTGTCCGAGTCAGATGCACTTAGACTTATATTTACTTTCTGTACTTCACTTAATTCTATTGAACTTGTGTTTATATTTATTATCGGGTTTGAATTTAGTATTGAAATTAATGAGCTGTTCTTGAAATCACTCCAGTTTGCTCCATCAAAAACTCTTACGCTGAAAGTCCAGTTCTCTAGTTTTGTTGTGTTTGATGAATTAAGGGATGTTTTGTTTGTATGTCCTGCTATAAGTGAATTGTTGATATACCATAAAGTCTCGTTTGCTGTTATAGAATCTACATCGGTATCGTTAAAGCTCCAGAATGGTGTCAATGTTCCGTTTGTCCTGTTCAGGAAATCCGTGTTTGTCAGGTTGACAGATGTTACATTCGGTGCAAAATTTGTGTTGTTCACTGTCAGGTTCCAGCTTCTGTATATCATCTGTGATCCGTCATCCAGCGTTGCATTAATGACATAAAAGCCAGATGCTGTCAAATTGCCTGTAAAATTGAATTCACTTTTATTGATTCCATCAATTTCCAATGAATTGTTCAGGTACCAAAAAAATGTTACTGAATCGTTTTGGGGGTCCGAGAAGTTTATTGAAAAAGTCTGGTTGTTCGGCTCTGCTATGCTTACAGATTCATTAATTGGGGAAGAATTAATTATTTCTGGAGCTGTATTATTAATCTGCAATGTCCTTAATTCTGTAATCCTGACATTTCCTGCTGAATCATTAGCATAAATCCTGAATGTCCTTACACCAACTTTCAATGATGTAAGATTAATAAAAGTATTCAACTCATCTATTGTCATAGTGCTGTTTATTTTTGAGCCATTGCTGATCTCTATTATTGATCCTGATAAAACCTCATTCGAGGTAAGATTGATAAAAACAGAACTTTGTGTTGAATTGATCGTGAAATTTGAATTATTTACAGGAGTAGGTTCTGCAAAGCTTATGTTTAGAGATGTTTGATCTAATGATAATATCGCCTGAAAAACATTTATTCTTGAGAAGAAAAATCCGCTGCTCCCAGTATCATCTATCTGTTTTCCCGTGTCATTCAATGCATCCTGGATCTGAGAAGGTAATAATATAGAGTTTTGCTCTAATCTTCTGTATTGGCGCAGCAATGCAAAAGCGCCTGCAACATGGGGAGTTGACATTGAAGTGCCTGATAATGATTTGTAGCGTGTTGGATCACAGCTTTCACAGCTGCCGGCAGGGACTGTTGATTTTATGCTGACGCCGGTAGCAAGCAAATCGGTTATGCCGTTCCTGTTATAAATCATGGAGTCTGCCTTAGTTACAGCGCCGACTGAAGTGACATTTGTTATGCAGGCTGGACTTGCAATGCCTGTTGTACTGCCGGCATTCCCTGTTGCAGCAACAACTGTTATATTTTTTTCTATTGCATTTGCTATTGAACTTGTCAATGACGTATCATCACTATCACAACTTGAAGTGAAAAGTGTTGAAGTTCCAAGACTCATTGTAATGACTGATATATTGAATATTGACGCGTTATTCACGCACCAGTCTATGCCGCTGATCAGATTTGCTGTGCTTCCTCCGCCGCCGGAACTCAGGACTTTCATCGATATTATGTTTGCGTTTGGAGCAACTCCTCTAAAGCTGTCATTTGTTGATGCAACAATTCCAGCAACGTGAGTGCCATGGCCATTGTCATCAATTGAGTCATTGTCATTATTAACATAATCATAGCCACTTATTACTTTTTGGCAAGTGCCATTTGTAAAAGCATCGCTGGAGCAGTTCCCTAATGCAGGATGTGTGTAATCAACACCTGTATCAATAACACAAACAGTCTCCCCTAATCCAGTGATGTTTGTTCCGTTATAAACCAAGCTCCATGCACTTGTTGCATTGATTATCCCGACAGAATCAGACAACTGTATGCTTATTTCCCTGGGCTTGTATATCTTTAAGACTTTTTGATTATTGCTTAATTTCTGATAGCTTGATTTCTTTAATTTTCCTGCAAAACCGTTTACATTCGAATAAATATTTGTTAATTCGAAATCATATTCTTCCTTGAGGTTTGATAAAACTAAGCCTTCGCTGTCTTTTAGATTTAATTCGTCAAGAATATGCTCCTGCTGGTGGCTGATCATCATCTTTTTTCTTTCATTGTCATCCCAGCTGGATGCTGCAAAGCCGTATTCATTGATTACATTGTAATCATCCTTGAGAACTACAATAACTTCAATCTCTTCATTATCGCCGAATAATTCCTGCATGTCGGAATTTACATCGGATTTAGCAGACATAGAATAGGCTAATGCAGCTATAATCATCAAAAAAACCCACAGATGCCACTTCATTCTAAAAGGTATTTAAATTGAATATTTAAAGGTTATTTATTTGTCAACTAGATTTTTTAATTTTTATTTAATGGGTTTTTCGTTATTGGGGATTAGTCGCATATACAATAACACTTTGTTCACAACCAATTAATGAATTATTTGTGCACTCATTTCTTCTGTATTGTACTGGGCTCTTGTCAAAAACCAACAGACAATTTTGTCCCGGTTTTTGAGCATGCTCGGAAATCTTTGATTTCCGACATAATAACAATAAAAAATAATATTTTAAAAAAAATAAAAAAATATTAATACATTACTTAGCCTGTTTTTTAATCCACTCAACCTCTTCTTTATCCAAATCTAATTCATTGATTATAGAATCCTGCATTTTCCTGTTCCTGAACATTACTGGAATGTAAGGCATGGTGCTCTTTAATATCTCTTTCTTTGAAGAATGTGTTTTTTCTGCAATCTTCTGGGCTATTGCTTTCTTTTTCATTGATTTCTGCTTTGCCCACCAAAGTTTCAGGATTCTTCCAGTCGGCTTGTATTCTACAAATTGCTTGTACTTCTCTTTTTTTGCAGAAGCAATACCTGCAGTTATCAACGCATTTATGTAGACCAAAAACCTGTAATGCTGCCATCTTCGGATGCGCCTGTTGAAGACATCTGCCTTGCTGAGCATATCATATGCTTTTGCAAGATCTTCAGGTCTTTTGTATTCTTTAGGGAGGTTTTCATCTATCCATAAAAATTGCTGGTTCAGGTCTTCTTGTACATTATTAAAGGCTGAAATTGCAATATTTAAGTCAGTTGTCTTGAATATTTTATTTAGTGCTGTCATTATCTTGTCTTTTTTATTTCTGTCAGTCAATTCTTCCAGGGAATCTTTTGACAATTCCTTTTTTTGCTGGGTCAGCATCTGCAAGTCGTTTATCGCAGCTCGTGAATCGCCGCCTGCCCTTCTTGAAAGCGCTTTCAGGACATCATCCTCGAATTTTATCTTTTCATTTTCACAGATCCTTTTCAGAATTTTAAAAATTGCCAGATAATCAAGATGCTTGAACTCCATCATGCTTGATTTGCCCCTCAATGAGCTGAACTTGCTTTCGAATGGGTTTGTTGCTGTCAATATTATGGGGTAAGTGGATTTCTGCAGCAGTTTTACTATAGCCTGTATGCCACCCCTGTCCTTATGTCCGCTCAAGCCATCAACCTCATCGACTAAAATTATTTTTCCTTTTGCAAAAAGACTTTGCTGCTTGACTGCACCTCCCACTTTTAGGTTGATCTGGTCTGCATTGCGGAAATCAGATGCGTTTACCTCTATAACTTCATGACCAAGCTCATCTGCAATCGCATAAACAGATGATGTTTTTCCAACACCGCTAGGACCATAAATCAAAGCAGCATTCTTTTTTTCTTTTGAGAAATTCGTTATGAAAGTCTCCAGCTTCTTTAAAGGATTATCCTGGCCATGCACTTCTTTTGTGTTTTTTGGCTTGTATTTATGGGTTAGGGGCTGCATAGCTATGGTAAGGTTTTGGGTTTTAATAAGATATTCATTCCTGTAAAGTAAAGTTGTTAAGTATACCTACTCCAGAAAAAATCCAGCCAACCATGGCTTCGACGGTTTTCTCGCTTTGCTCGAAAACCTACTCGGCACCCCGTAAGGGACAACCCCCGCCTCGTCTCGCCATGGCTGGATTTTTTCTTAACAACCCGACAACAATGGCGGCAAATTGAGTGCAGAGGAAAAATCCGTTACGTAGTTCGGATTTTTCCTTTGCGAATAGGGTTTTCATCAAGAAAACCCGTATTTGCCTGCCATTATTGTTGTTGGGTTAATAAAGTATTAAATTTCTAAAATAGTGTCACCACTCTGCAATCAAAAGGTTTAAATTGGGTTTAGAGATACTGCATAGTATGGGGAATAATTTACGCTTCTATTTTGTGCTGTTATCAGTTGGCGCAGCTATCGGCCTTGGCAATATATGGCTTTATCCTTTTTTTTCATTCAAGTTCACTGGATTTTTCATTATACCCTATCTTATTGCCTTACTTGTCTTAGGAATTCCTTTGCTCATGCTTGAGTTTTCAATTGGGCAGTACTTCAAGAAGAATGTTGTTGACCTGTTTGCATCTGTAAGGAAATGGTTCAGCAGCATCGGCTGGCTGATGATTATCAATGCTTTTATTGTGATGAGCTATTACGCTGTTATGCTTTCATGGCATATAATCTATATTTTTGTATCCTTTGGATTGCAATGGAAGGATAATTACCGGTCATATTTCTTCGATAATGTAATTCAAATATCCGACGGAATCAATAATTTCACTTCTTTTTCATTGCCTGTGTTTATTGCTTTGATAATTGTCTGGGCCGTTGTATTTTTTTACATAAGAAAAGGATTTGAAAGCATTAAGAAATATTTTTTAGTGACATTGTCGGTTTTTGTTGTCTTGATGCTGTTCTTTTTGTTTTATTCTCTCACTCTTGATAATGCGTTGGTTGGAATTTATTCTTTCTTAAAGCCGAACTTAAGAGGTTTGCTCAATATTGAAGTATGGGTTTCTGCTTTTACACTGGCAATAATATCTTTAGGACTGTCTTTTGGTGTCATGTCTGCTTTTGCAAGAAGAAGCGAAAAAGGGTTCATATTGGAAAATTCTTCTTTTGTCGCTATCTTTGATCTTTTAATTACAATCGCTGTCGGCTTTATCTTATTTGGAATTCTGGGCTTTTTAAGCGCAAAGCAGGAATTCGGCCTTAATGACCTGGCTTTTTCTGATTATGGTTCACTGTTTACGACTATTACCCGGGCTTTGCCTTTCATTTATAATCCGGAAATACTAAGTTTTTTACTTTTTTTATTTTTATCATTATTTTTCATACTTGGAATTTCTGCTTTGGCATATTCCATATCAAATGTTTTAGTGCGCAAGCTCAATACCAGCCAGTTCAATGCTTCAGTCATTGTTGTCGGGGGTGGTTTTTTATTCGGATTGCTTTTTGTCATAAAGCCTGGATTTTTTATTCTGGACATTATCAATCATTTCATCATCTATACTATCATGATTACTGTTTTACTTGCAACATTAGCTATAGGGTGGTTTTTTAATGTCGATAGAATAGCTTATCATATTGATAAAAATTCAATATTGAAGATAGGGAATATATGGAAAATTTTTATTAGGTATGTGATACCGATAATTGTGTTTTTGCTCATTATTTTCCAAATAAAATCAGATTTTCTTCTGAATTACAACAATTATCCTTTTTGGGCTGTGTTGATATTTGGTGTTGGAGCTGTTGTTGCTCCGGTTGTTATAGCATTCCTATTGCCGCAGAAGATACTGGATAAATGATGGTAAATATTATTTTTTGATGAATTTAATTTTTCAATCCGGCTTCGCTACGCTCAGCCAATATCTAGTGCTCGGCCTTCGCTTTGTGGCCATTGCGCTCAGGCCTCGTCTAACATTGCAATAAATTCGAGGCAAAAATTAGTGGTGTCGGAAATCGAAGATTTCCGATCATGCTCGAAAACCGGGACAAAATTGTCTGTTGGTTTTCGACATAGGACAATTTTTGCCGAGACTATCTATTGTCGCGAAGCGACGGATTGAATTTTCATCCTAAAACCTATCTAACTTACTATAAAATCAATAACTTTATAAAAATTAAATTATGACTTATTCTTTAATGGGTAAATTAACAATAGATGAAATGGCTACTTTCTGCAAAAGGAAAGGTTTTGTCTATCAAAACAGCGAGATCTATGGAGGATTGGCTGGATTCTATGATTTTGGCCATCTGGGTGTTGAGTTAAAGAACAACATCAAGAAAGAATGGTGGAAAACTTTTGTCCAGCGAAGAGATGACGTTGTTGGAATTGACGGCAGCATCATATCCAACCCAAAGGTATGGCGGGCATCCGGGCATGCAAAAGGATTTGACGATTTTATTGTGGAATGCAAAAAAAGGAAGCAAAAATTCAGGGCAGACCAGCTGATAGAAGAGGTGCTGGAATTAGATACCCACGGCATGAAGCTTGAAGATATCAAAAGAGTGCTGGATGAATATAAAGAAAGATTCGAGAAAGAAGGCTATGATCTTGGCGAGCCCAAAAGATTCAACCTTATGTTCACCACCAATATAGGACCTGAGCAGGCAGACAAGTCTGAAGCATTCCTAAGGCCTGAAACAGCGCAATTGATCTTTGCTGATTTCAGGTTGGTTGCTGAAAATGCCAGGCTGAAGCTGCCTTTTGGTATTGCACAACAGGGCAAGGCTTTCAGGAATGAAATCTCTCCACGAGATTTTCTTTTTAGAATGAGGGAATTTGAGCAGATGGAGCTGGAGTACTTCGTCCATCCTGAAAAACAGGAAGATTGTGAATTTATTGATGAAGTTCTTGATTATGAGCTGAATATTTATTCTGCTGAAATGCAATCTAAGAAGGAAAATATGGAAAAAATGACAATAAAAGATGCTCTTGACAAAAAAATAATAAAGACAAAATGGCATGCTTACTGGCTTGCCCAGATGCACAAATGGTTTGTTGATCTAGGAGCAAGAGCGCATCATTTCAGGATAAGGCAGCATGTAAAGGATGAACTTTCGCACTATGCAGCTGATACCTGGGATCTGGAATATGAATTTCCTTTTGGATGGAAAGAACTTCAAGGGCTTTCCAACAGGACAGATTTTGATCTTAAACAGCATATGCAGCATTCCAAAAAGGATTTAAGTTTATTTGATGAAGAAACCAAGAAAAAGATTGTGCCTCATGTCATCTGCGAGCCCTCACAGGGTGTTGAAAGGGCTTTTTTGGTGTTTATGTTTGACGCTTATAATTACGACGAGAAAAGAGAGAATGTTGTCTTGAAGTTGAATCCTAAACTAGCTCCTGTTAAGCTTGGAGTGTTTCCATTAGTTTCGAACAAAAAAGAGATTGTTGACAAGGCAAGAGAAGTGCATGAAATGCTTAAATGCTGTTGGACATCAACTTTTGACACTGGCGGTTCGATAGGAAGAAGGTACGCAAGAGCAGATGAGATGGGAGTTGTTGCCTGCATCACAGTTGATTTTGATTCCTTGAAAGATGATTCTGTAACGATTAGAGCTCGCGATACGACTGAACAAGTTAGAGTCAAGATTTCTGAGTTGAGAAATAGGGTTAAGGATATAATAAAATAAAAACAAAGAAATAATTATTTATTTAGGAGCGTCGTCGCCTTTTGGTTCTTCTGCAGCTTCCTGAGGTGCATCTCCTTTTTTGACATTAACTGCCTTTGGACCCCTGTCTCCCTGCTCTACATCAAATTCAACTGGGTCATTTTCGTTTAGGGTTACGCCCTCTCCCAGCGCTGATTTATGGACGAAATACTCTTTTCCATCCTCTCCAGCAACGAATCCAAATCCCTTCATCACATTAAAAAACTTTACTGTTCCTTTCATTTTTTTCCTCCGTATGTACTACCATATTCTTTATTGGCTTTTATCTGGCATTTATCGCAGAAAATCTTTTTTGCTTCCTTTTTATTGACAACAAATCGGACCTTGCACCATCTGCAATGCTTAACTATGTTATAATCTATCATCTATATCATGTGAAATTCTTTGCCCTTTTTAAATTATGCTCTTTTTACAGTTCTTTTTGATCAAAAAGCCAATATATAGGTATACTATAAATACTAGTTATTGTTGCACTCTGTTATGGCAGAATCACTATTACCTAAATGCCCTCAATGCGCAGATGGAACTCTCTTGCCTTTTTCTTTCAAAACAGATGTCTTTGAGTTATGGAAATGTTCTAAGTGCGGGTTTAAGATTGAGAAGAGGTGAAATTCTAAAATTTCTGTTGATGGTTATATCTCTAAATCTATGATAGTAAGGCCAAACTTAGAGATAAATATGGGTATTTTAAAAAGTGGATTTTTGACGGGAAGGGGTTGGGTGAATGGGTAGTGCATATTTAGTTACTTATTTTACTCATTTCATAATAATCTTCAGGATACTCGTCATAAGTCCTTCCATTTAAAGTCCTTCCACCTGATTTCGCTGTTAGACCTCCCCATTGTTTAAAGAAAAAAGGAACATTATATTTTCTACATTGTTTTTTAATTTCCATTATCCATTCTCTTTTTATCTCTCTATGGTAACTTCCAGACTCCCCCCCAACAATGGCCCAATGGATTCCTCTTAAATCCACTTTTCCAACCGAACCTAATAACGGCTCAAAACTAATGAATCTTATTTTTGCTTTCACTTTTTTTAACTCTTTTAATCTATCTAATAATTTATTATTTTCAATTGAAGTGCCAAGCCATACATTAGGTAAAACTTTGTTGTAAAGTTTATTAGTAAAATAATTCATCCTATGGGGTCTTTTAGTCAGAATCTGGAATATATGCCAATTCGCCTTTTCCATGGTATTAAAGACTTCTCTGATGAAAGAAAAAGGTACCTTTTCATGAAACAGATCAGACATACTATTGACAAATATTGTTTTAGGTTCTTTCCATTTAAGAGGCAATTCTAGATCTTTTGGGTGCAAAGTCAGCTTAAAGGCATTTCTATATTTTCCATTTGGACTCATTTTTTGCAGTCTTTTTGAGAGTCTCTCAGCATAGCAGAATGCACAACCTGCACTAACCTTAGTACAACCAGTAACCGGATTCCAACTAGAATCGGTCCACTCAATACCGCTTTTTTCTGACATTTGACCAGAATATATCTTTTAAGTATTTAAATATAGCTTCAAAATTGTGAAAGTTCTGATTGTCTTTTTTTAATAATATTCAAGGCCATCTCAACTGATTTGTCTGAATTATTTTCAATTTCTTTTTTAGCTTTATCGATGGCCCTTAACCATTTATTCTCTCCTTTTGTTTTATTTGTGATAAAAAACAGATGATAACAAAAGTTAAATTGTTCAGATTTAATTTTTATTGTTCTAATTGGAGCTTCAGATCTTGCTTTTAGAATATTCTTATTATAAATTTCAACTAAATCATCTGAATTATTTGCTGCTTTCCATGAATCGTCACCAAAAACTTCTGTTAAACTTTCTCCTTTACCTATTCGTGTTCTAGCTAAGCCTACAGCTCTATATATTTCGCTGCTCATAAAAGTAAAAATAATGTCACTTCTTACTTTTAATACTTTTTTCATATCATTCCATTTGAATTCCATGCAATGAGGATCTATAAAAAAGAATGAATAGGTATTCCTTTCACTTACTTTTTTCAAAATTCTTCCTAAACAAAGTTCATAGTCTTTTTTCATTACATTTAAATTATTTTTTTTAAGAAATTTTAATCTTAAATCTAATGCTACTGAAAAAGATGGCTTTTTTTCACAGAATATCATTGCATCATATGCGCCAGAATGATTTAATGAGGCTATTAAAGGAGATCCAATAAGAAAATCTTCAGTCCCTTTGATCTTATTTATTCCAGAGCCTGCAAATAAATCAACATAATAACTTTTTTTGAATAAAGGTGTATTTTTGATTATAGTAGTGCAAACATTAAGTGCATAATTCAATAATATCAATTTAAGTGGAGTCCATTCTTTAAATTCATTATAGACTTCCGGTTTTATTCTAGTAATTTGTTTAATTTGGGCCTTGAATGTAGAGTTTGTAACTTCTAGCTCTTTGATATGTTTTTTCAACCATTCCATCCCTGTTAATTTTTGCATTAAATTCTATAAGTTGAATTGCTATATAAATGATACGCGCACATGTCCAGTGGTGTTTTTTTGACCACTGGACACCCCCTATTCCTTGAAATTCTGGGTTTTTAGGCTCTAAAACCTCAAAATTCATTTTTTTGACCACTGGACATTTGGCCGTGAAGTTTATAAAGGAGTAATACTGCTAATTCTTTAGTTTTAGTGAAAATGTTAATAAAAGAGATAAATATAGATCAAAGACCAAGAGAAAGGCTAAAAAGGCTTAGTGCAGACAGTTTAAGTGATTATGAATTACTTGCTATTCTAGTACAATTTGGTTTTCGTGGAGAGAATGCTCTTGAATTAAGTAATAGGATAATTTCTTCATTTGGCCTTGAAAAACTAAATTCTTTATCTTTACAGGAATTAATGAAGATAAAAGGTATTGGAAGAACTTTTGTATAATCTAACTAAATTACAGTGAGAAAATTATTTTTTAGCTTCTTTCTCAATCTCATATTCAACCATCTTTTTTGCTTTTTCAAGAAGTTTTTTTGATTCTTTTCTGAGTTTATGAGATTCTTTTAATATTTTTATTACTCTTATTGGTCGCTGAGAAATCAATTCTTGAATATCACCTAATTTATCAGTCAAAAAATTAATATTTTCGTCTTTTAAATTGCTCAAATCCTTATAGAAATAACCATTTAATTCTTTCAATACAGATAAACCTTTTAATTTAAATTGATTATTTATGAATCCATGAAAAGTTAACAATCTTTGTTGCCCATCAATCACTAGTTCTTTTCCAACAGTTTCATCTTCGGCAGTATAAATAGAAGGTATAGGCACATTCAAAATTGCAGATTCTATTAATCTGCTTTTGATTATTGGTTTCTTTTCCCAAACATATTTTCTTTGAAATTCAGCTCTAACTTCTATCTTTCCTTTATCGATTCTTTCACATAATGAAGATATAGTTGGATCTGATGGTTGATTCACTATTTTCCTTTCAGCAAGGGGAATTTCATATTCTCCATTTTCATATTCAGAATCTCCATCATTATCAGTATTATAGTCACTTGACATTTTCTCGCCCCCTTCTTTTTAATTCTGCTTCCATAGATTTTTCAAATTGACGAGATACTATCCAGCCCTCATGTTTACATAGTTCCCTATATTTATCATAAAGTTCTGAACTTACCTTCAATGTAATGTTTTTAGTTGTCATTCCACCCCACTCAATAGCAAATATTTGCACATACTTATAAATGTTACTCTTAAATTATTTCTTTTTCAGAAAAAGAAACAAAAACAGCCCCCCTAGTCCTCCTTATCTTCTCATATTAATATCTGTTAAAGTTACTATGTATTTAAAATTTCCCTCAAAACAATATAAACCAAAATTTTTATAGAGTAGTCCCTTAAACTTATTATAGGTGGTTTAAATGGAAAAAGATTATATTATTTTTGGATTACTTATAGCAGTTTTATTTTTTGGTTATTTTTGGTTAGAGAATAAAGATTTTTCAAAAGAAAAATTTATGGAAATGAGCAACAGTTTTCATGAATTAAATCGAAGCTATACAAAATTACAAAAAGAATACAATAGTCTAAATACAGATTACCAGCAATTATATACTGAACATGATATATTAAAAAAGGATTATGATGCTCTACAAATTCAGACTTATGAATATCTACAAGAAAATTTTATGAAAGATATTTTGGCAGATGTATTAGGATTGGCCAAATATAAAAAAATATGTGCAGGGGCAAAACTTTATTTTTGGGATACACACCCCTTAGTTAGGACCTTACCTTGTTAAAATATGAAACTTACCAAAACCAATTTAAACTTCACAACAACTATCAACAAAATGCCCCCATACACCCTATCCCCCTCATCTTTATCTTTACTCAAAGACTGCCCTCGCTGTTTCTGGCTTAAGTTTAATAAAGGTATTAAAAGGCCTGATGGTCCATTTCCTTCTTTGCCTAGCGGCATGGACAAGATCTTAAAAATCCATTTTGATTCTTTCATGGAAAAGGGTAAATTGCCTCCGGAACTGAAAGAATTAGATGGAAATGTCAAATTATTTGATGATAAAGAACTATTAGAAGTTTGGAGAAACAACTTAAAAGGAATACAATGGAAAGACAAAGATGATAATCTATTCAGAGGTGCTGTTGATAATATCCTGAAAAAAGGCAATAAACTGATAGTTTTAGATTATAAGACAAGAGGATTTCCGTTAAAAGAGGATACTGCAGACCACTATCAGGATCAATTAGACATATACAACCTTTTATTGAGAAAAAACAGCTATGAAACAGAAGATTACGCTTACCTATTGTTCTATCATCCAAATAAGGTGCATGAGAACGGAGATGTTGATTTTCATGCTGAACTGGTAAAGATGAAAGTAAATGTAAAAAACGCTGAAAAGATATTCAAAAAAGCGATAAAAACATTAAAAGGCAAAATCCCAAAAGGAGATTGCGAGTTCTGCAGATATAAAGAGAATTCTAAGTAAGGTTTTTATAGAACCATAATCAAGTTTAGTATATGAACTACAAACACACGCAAATCGGTTACTTGATGATATTCACTTTATTTATGGTGATATCCTTATTTGGAGTTATATTGACAAAAACTGGTTTGGATGAAGTGATCATCTCAATTTTATCATTGATCATATTGGTTATTGCATCGTTTCTCTATCTTACTGTAACTATTGATGATAAATATCTAAGGATTAAGTTTGGTTATGGTATTTTCAGGAAAAAGTTTGTGCTTAATGAAATAATCTCAGCAAAAGCCGTAAAAAATCATTGGTATTTTGGATGGGGGATAAGATTTTGGTTCTGGCCAAAAATGTGGATCTTCAATGTTTCTGGTTTTGATGCAGTTGAGATAAAGATGAAAAATGGTAGATTGTATAGGATAGGGACAGATGAACCTAATAAATTAGAACAAGCAATTAAACATTAAGATTGCGAGTTTTGTAAGTGGAAAAATCAACACCTACCACAAAATAAGAAAAGTTTATAAATAAGATGTTAATCTCAGCATAATGATGTACAAGAAAATATTGTTATCTTTGTTTATTATTCTTACATTAGCTATTGTATCGTGCATTCCTGCTAAGACAGGTACAGCACCTGAGCAAGTTCCTCCGGTAGTAGAGGAAAAGCCTGCTCCAGAGCCAAGCGCTCCTGCACCACAACCTCAGGCTCCGCAAGAAGAAGCTCCTGTTGTTGAAGAGGAAGCTCCAGCTGAAGAAGAAGTTGAGGAAGAGACTGTTATGCAGGCAAAAGGATGCAGCGATTCAGATGTTACTGAAGAATTCCCTGACGGAATCAATTATGGATTGAAGGGAACTATCACAATAGACGGAGAAGAGATTATAAGCGGAACTGACTTCTGCAATAATGTTGTCAGGCTTTCTGAATGGAGTTGCCAGAGTGACAGGCCGAAAGTTGTAGTAGTTGAATGCGAAGGCAGTTGTGCAGATGGCGTATGTTCTTCTTGATTATGTTCTATGCTAAGTAAAAAGAAAACTAGCTTGCCCAAGTTCTTGCTGCGCATTGAAGGTGCATTTGTTTTGGTATTATCATTATTTCTCTACAATGGTCTCAATAAGAGTTGGATATTTTTCTTTGTGCTGCTTCTTGCTCCTGATATTTCGATGATTGGTTATCTAAAGGATGCAAAATTTGGCAGTTTATTATACAACATATTCCATACATACACCTGGCCAATTATTCTGGCCTTAATAGGAATTTATTCAAACAATATTTTATCGATTCAATTAAGCTTGATATGGCTGGCGCATATCGGAATGGACAGGACGCTTGGATATGGGTTAAAGTACCCGACTAAATTCAAGGATACTCATTTTAATCGCGTATGAATTGAAAATAAGAAGATTTATTAAGATGAATATTATAAGGTGAAAAATGGCAAAAAAGAAATCTATCGAAAAAAAGTTAGAAAAATGTTGCGGCAATTGGAGTGGGAGCTGTAAAGGTGGAGGAGGTTGTGTTTACTTCCTGGGATTTGTTGGAGCAGCAATATACTATATCTCCCAGGCAACAGGATTCTGGAACGGTGTATTAGGGGTCTTAAAAGCATTGGTTTGGCCGGGTTTTTTGGTGTATGAGCTGCTGAAATTCTTGGGAGTGTAATATATTCTTTCTGGAAGTATAACACCAACAACTTTATAAAATCCAAATTTAATGAATAGATTATGAAAAAGAGTGTGATATTATTATTAGTTATAGTTTTGCTTATTTCTGCCTGTGAACAAATAGCAAAAGAAGAAGTTTCTGAGGAAGAAATTGACCATATGATTCCTAGTGATTATGCTAATATAGAACAAAACATTGATTTTCTTGTAGAAGCTGGCAATGTTATAGGCTCAAGGCATTATGATGAATTAGAAGCAGCAGTTAATAATCTAGAAAAGAATGGGGCAGATGTTTCTGAATTAAGAAATAAATTATCAAAGTTAAATGTTGCTGGAAGACAAGGTTCTGATGATGAATATATACCACCTATCAAACAATCAGATCCTGAACAAGATGACTTAGATAAGAGATTCGAAGAAACTAAAAGGATGATAAGGGTAATCAGTACAGAACATGATGGAATGAGTGCAGAAGAATATCAGAAATTAGCTGACGAGCTGGATGAATATGAAAAAAAGGGTTTGGACATTGAAGATTATAGGGAAAGACTGAATTCAATTTCTATTTTTGGGACTGAAGAGCACGAAGCCAAACTGCAAAAAAATTTTCCTAAAGTGAAACAAGGATTGCTAAGCCCAAGAGGCTGCGAGGGAAATGGATCTTTCTTACTTGGAGCAAGCCCCATCAATATTGACAATTTGCAAAAAATCAGGCCAATGGGCGGAATGTCCACTTCCCATATAACCCCAACAGACCACCAATACTGGGACACTATAGAATCTGACGGTATAAATGATGAAACAACAAATCTAGACAGGTTTGATATCATAGCGCCTGCTGACGGATATATTGTTAATATTGAGATTGGCAAAGACCATAGGGTTGTTATTGAACATTCTTGTGATTTTTACACAATATTCATACACGTTGACTTAATAAAAGATCATATATGGGATCAAATAAAGCCAGAAGATGGAGATATAACATCTCATGTATGGCCGAGAATCAAAGTTGAGGAAGGAGAGGCATTTGGAAGCATTGGAGTCGGAAAATTTGACTTTTCGGTGGTGGATTCTGGAGTTACTTTGCCAGGCTTCCTGGATTTGGACAAATATAATGACTGGGCGCCCCATACAGTTGATACTTTTGATTATTACAAAGAGCCAGTCAGAAGTCAATTAATAAGTAAGAATGTGAGGACTGCAGAACCTCTAGGAGGAAAAATAGATTTTGATATTGATGGAAAATTAATCGGAAACTGGTTTAAATCCGAGACAGTTGAATATCAAGGCGAAAATGAATATGTGAGGAATGAATTAGCCTTAGCGTATGATTCAATCGATACAGATCATGTTGTAGTTTCCATCGGCGACTTTGGCGGCAACAAAGTTCAATACGGAGTAAAAGGCAATGAACCCGATCCAGCAGATATTAGTGTAGGGCAATTAGTGGAATATGAATTAGTCCCTTCAACCCCTTATGTTGATGGCAAAAAATATGACAGAAGTTATTTTACAACAGGAATCGAAGTCAAAAATGAAAATGAGATCAGAGGAGTTGCATTATTCCAATTACTAGAAAACAGAAAATTAAAAGCAGAATTCTTCCCGGATAAAAAAGGTTCACAAGTTACAGGATTTACAAATAATGCTGTTATCTATGAAAGATAAATTATTTCTTTCTCTTTGGTCTTGAAGGTGCAGGGGCAGTTCCCCATGCCATCACTCCGATGATGATAAGCTTCACTATAGGGATCAGCAATAATATTCCCCACCAGCCAGGCCTGTTGATTCTTTCTGCAAGCTTCCACTGGATGTAACCGGCAAGAATGATAACTAATATAGGTCCAAGTATCGGTATAAATGCGAGCAATATGCCAAAAGTGTACCATCCTGGCAATTTTCCGATCTGGGTCATAAGGTAAATGTTTGCAATCGGAATGAATGCAAGCCATCCATGCTTGGTTTTCGTGTTTTTTGCAATAGTCATCAGTGCAATTGCAAAATAAATGTAAAGAGCTATCCCTATGATTATGAGAAACAGAAAGAAGATTCCAAATATGGCAAATAATGGCCCATACACATCTAAATTGTCTAAACTCATCAATACCTCCCACAGAGTTTTACATTATTATATTTAAACCTTTGCTAGTAACTAATTGACCACTGGACATGGTTGCCTAAACTATTTAAAGCATAAAATACACCCAATAGTTTGAGTTTATTTGTATATTACAATACCCAAATGTTTAAATATGGGTGGCATCATAAAATACACAAGATGTAGTATGTAGAGGGCATCTGACACACTACCTATAGTGTTTTTATGGAGTAGTAAAAATTGAGTAAAGGGGTCTTAAAATGGTGCAGAAATTGGTTTCCAGGATAAAGAAAAGGGACGGAACGGTTGTTGTGTTTGATCAGAAGAAGATCACAAGTGCCATATTCAAGGCAGCGCAGTCAACTGGCGGAAAAGACAGGAAAATAGCAAAGCTTCTGAGCGAAAAGGTTGTGGAAGAGCTTTCCAAAATAACAATAACTCCTTCTGTTGAACAGATCCAGGATCTAGTGGAAAAAGTGCTGATTGAAAGCGGGCATGCTGCAACAGCAAAATCATACATCCTTTACAGGCAGCAAAGAGCAGCCATAAGAAAGGAAAAACAGATTGTATTGGAAAAGGAAGATATTGATGAAGTTGACAAAAGATTTGATGTTAATGCATTAAGAGTGCTGAAAGCAAGATACTTGAGAAGAGATGCGACCGGCAAATTGATCGAAACGCCAAAACAGCTGTTTACAAGAGTCGGTGTCCATGCAGCATTGCCTGACCTGATGTATGACACCAGAATTTATGATATCAATGGACTGCAGCCAGTCAATATGGTGGAAGATTTCAAGCCTGCTGTGCATGAAGATGAATTTTCTATAGGAAGCTACAAACTAAACCGCTATCATCTGGAAGGATTGAAGAGAATGTATGACCGGTTCAATGTCAACAAGCAGATGAAAGTCACTTTCAGTAAATTTATTGGCATGATAAAGAAAGGTGAGTTTGATGATTATGGAAATAATATAGATGAACTTTACAATCTGATGACATACAAATTGTTCATGCCAAACACACCGGCAATTGCAAATTTCGGGAATCCTTTGGGAATGGGCAGTGCCTGTTTTGTTTTAGACGTTCCTGATTCTATCGACGGGATAATGGAAACCTTGAAGAACACAGCCATTGTCTTTAAAGCTGGCGGCGGAATGGGATATAATTTTTCTAAGTTAAGGCCGGAAGGAGATTTTGTAAGCACAACTGGCGGAGTTGCCTCAGGTCCTTTAAGTTTTATGAGATTGTTTGACACAATGACTGAGGTCATAAAGCAAGGAGGCATTAGGAGAGGCGCGAACATGGGCATCTTAAACAGCAACCATCCTGACATTGAGAAATTCATAACTGCAAAAGACGGCAACAAGTCATTGAGGAATTTCAACATTTCAGTCCTCATAATGTCAGACTTCTGGAAACATTATGAAAACAATGAGCCTTATCCATTAGTAAATCCAAAAGATGGGAGTGTTGTAAAAACAGTAGATCCAAGATTGTTGTTTGACAAGATTGTTTACCAGGCATGGGAATCTGCAGAACCTGGAGTTATTTTCTTTGACAAAGTCAATGATTACAACCCATTCTATGAGCATCTGGGGCCGATTGTGACGACAAACCCATGCGGCGAAGTTCTTCTTTATCCAAACGAGCCTTGCAATCTAGGCTCAATCAATGTGTGGGCGTTTGCAAGGCATGATGAAGATGGAAAAACATACGTTGACTGGGATGCCTTGAAAGAAGTCACAATGGACAGCACAAGATTTCTTGACAATGTGATTGATGTCAACAAATTCCCATTGAAATCAATCGAACAGATGAGTTTAGCAACAAGAAAAATCGGATTAGGTGTGATGGGAGTTGCAAACCTGCTTTATGAATTGAGGCTGCCTTATAATTCAGAAGAGGGAAGGAAGTTCATGGAACAATTGATGGAGTTTGTTGCTTACTGGAGCAAAGTTGAAAGCATAAAGCTTGCACAGACAAGAGGAAAGCTGCCATTCTATGACAAAAGCTTCTACAAGGAAGGAAGGCTGCCTATAAGAGGGCCTGAACTTAAGGAAGAGATTCATTTCAACTGGGATAAGATCGGCAAGGACATAAAAAATCTCGGGACAAGAAATGGGTATACTACAATAATCGCCCCGACAGGAAGCATCTCGATGATTGCAGGATGCAGTTCCGGAATGGAGCCTGTCTATTCCATAGCTTTTGAGAAAAATGTCAAGGTAGGAAGCTTTTATTATATTGACCCGGCTGCTGAGAAAGTGCTGAGGGAAGAAGGTTTATTTAACGACAAATTAATGGAAGACATAAACAAGAACAAGGGAAGTTTGCAAAACATAGAGTATATTCCTGAAAAATTAAGGAAGGCTTTGGTGACTGCAATGGACATAACACCGGAAAACCATATAAGGGCTTTAGGAGCTTTCCAAAAATGGGTTGACTCGTCTATTTCAAAAACAAATAATTTCCCTGCAGATGCAACTGTTGAGCACATGAGGGAAAGCTACATGCTCGCTTACAAGCTTGGATGCAAAGACGTCACTGTATTTAGGGATACAAGCATCAAAGACCAGGTTCTTGTTGCTCCAAAAGCAAAAGAAAATGAAGAAGTTAAAGCTGAAGCTAAGCAGCCGATAAAGCAGACTGTAAAAGAATCAGGCAGCAAGCTAGTATTTGCAAAAGAAAGCAGCAAATCTATGACTAAAGCAACAATCAAGAACTGTCCAGAGTGCGGAACTAAGGTAGAGCTTAAGGAAGGCTGTCTTCATTGCCCAGGATGCGGCTGGGGACTATGCATGTAATTTCTTTTATTTAATTTTAATCCCAAAAAAGAGATGAAATTTGGTATAGTGGTAAGTATCAAGAAATGTTAATTTTAAACAAATAAAGAATAAATCCGTTGCCTTCGGCAACAAAAGATAGTCTCAGCGAATTTTGTTTCACCACTAAAATTCGCCTCGATTTATTGCAATAATGGGCGAAGGTCGAGCGCAATGGCAACAAAGCGAGACCTGAGCACTAACTATTGTGAGCGCGATAGCGCGAACGGATTGAAAAAGTATTATAAAGCAATTTAACAATCCCAATCAAAAATGCTCACAAAAATAAAAAAACCTATTATTGTGAAAGGGGATGATGACAAGGAAAAGCTAGGGATGATCCATGTTGTTACAGGAGATGGCAAAGGAAAGACTACTTCTTCATTGGGATTGGCGTTAAGGGCGATTGGAAACAATCTGAAAGTTTATATGATTCAGTTCCTCAAGAGCGGCTTTACAGGGGAGTTGTACAGCGCGAAAAAGCTTGGCTTTGAGATTGAGCAGTTCGGTGTTGATGCGTTGAAGGAAAAGCAGAAAAAACTGAAGGAATTTGAGGACAAGACAAGCAGATTCGTGTTTCAGCCGGATATAGCGGAAAAAGATGCAGCAATGGAAGGCTTTGAGCATGCAAAAAAAATAATCCACAGTGGAGATTATGATTTAGTCATTCTGGATGAAATAAATTGTGTTTTAGACAAGGGTTTGATTCCGATTGAGGATGTTTTTGAAATCATAAGAAACCATGGAAAAGTTGAATTGGTGTTTACAGGACGGGACGCACCGAAAGAACTGATGGACGCTGCTGATTATGTCAATGTTGTGACAGGGATAAAGCATCCATGGCAGAAAGGGATTGTTGCTAGAAAAGGGATTGAGTATTAAACTAATTGCTCAATGACGCCAGCCAACTCAAAATCCTTGGCAGTCAGACCGCCTTCGCTGTGAGTTGTTAAGTTTACTATCACTTTGTTATACTTGATCAGAATATCAGGATGATGGTTTTGCTTTTCAGCTTCTTCTGCAATTTTGTTGACAAACGCAAGGGCTTCCTTGAAACCCGGAAACTCAAATGTCTTTGAGATCTTTTCATCCATCATCTCCCAGTCCTTAAGCCCGGAAAGCTTTTCCTGGATCTCTATTATTGATAAATTAGGCATATTACTGCAAATACTCTGTTTTTTATAAATTTATATCCTTTAACATAAATTTTATATACATTGAACCATTCATTAAGTATGAGATGGTAAAAGCAAAATTCAATGGAAAAGTGATTGCTGAAAGTGACAAGTGCGAGGAAGTCGAAGGAAATTATTATTTTCCTCCAGACTCTATCAGAAAAGAAAATTTCAAGGAAAGTGATTACCATACAACATGCCCCTGGAAAGGTGAGGCAAGCTATTACAATGTTGAAGTTGATGGTAAAGTCAATGAAAATGCTGCATGGTACTATCCAAATCCAAAATCAGCAGCAAATAATATTAAAAACTATGTTGCATTCTGGAATGGTGTGGAAATAGAGGAATAATTTGGCATGGCTATACAAAGATGCTCCTGGGCAGATAATAACCCACTGATGGCAGAATATCATGACAAAGAGTGGGGTACTGAAGTCCATGATGACAGGAAATTGTTTGAATTTCTGATTTTAGAAGGTGCGCAGGCTGGCTTAAGCTGGCAGACCATACTGAACAAGCGTGAGAACTACAGAAAAGCTTTTGATAATTTTGATGCAACCAAAATATCAAGATATAATCAAAGTAAGGTCCAAAATCTGCTTAAAGATGAAGGTATTGTACGAAACAGGCTAAAGATAGGGGCTACAATCATCAATGCGAGTCAATTCCTGAAGGTAAAGAAGGAATTCGGGTCATTTGACAGGTATATATGGCAGTTTGTCAATCATAAGCCAATAAGAAATAGATTTAAATCTTTATCGGATATACCTGCTAATACAAAAGAGGCAGAAGCTATGAGCAAGGATCTGCTTAAAAGGGGTTTCAAGTTCGTAGGGCCAACCATCTGCTATGCATTTATGCAGGCAGTTGGCATGGTTAATGACCATATGGTGAATTGTTTCAAAAATGCCAAAGATTAACTTATCAAAAAACGCATTGACTATACTGGAACAGCGTTATTTAGTCAAGGATGATGCAGGCAGGATAATTGAAAAACCAGAAGATATGTTTAGGAGAGTTGCTAGAAATATTGCAGCAGCTGATGAAAAATATGGAAGCAAAAATATAAGGAAAACAGAAAAAGAATTCTACAATCTGATGACTTCATTGGATTTCTTGCCTAATTCGCCTACTTTACTGAACGCCGGAAGAAAATTGCAGCAGTTAGCTGCTTGTTTTGTCCTCCCTATCAATGATGATATAAGCTCAATCTTCAAAACCTTGCATGATACAGCATTGATACACAAGACAGGTGCTGGAACAGGGTTTAATTTCTCAAAGCTGAGGTCAAAAGGCGATGTGATAGAAAGCGCTGGCTATACTTCCGGTCCTGTTTCATTCATGAAAATCTATGATGCAGCTACAGAGCAGATCAAGCTAGGCGGCACTTTAAGAGGAGCAAACATGGGAATTTTAAATGTTGATTATCCTGATGTGGAAGAACTGATAACTGTAAAAAGCAAGCAGAATGTGCTGACGAATTTCAATATTTCAATCGCAATCACTGACAAATTCATCAAAGATGTAAAGAAAAACAAGGATTATGATTTAATCAATCCAAGAACAGGAAAAGTTGTCAGGGAAGAAAGCTCAAAGCGAATTTTCAGGCTGATTTCAGGACAGGCATGGCTGAATGGCGAGCCTGGAGTATTGTTCATGGACAGTATCAATGAGTTTAATCCGACTCCAAAGCTTGGAAGAATTGAATCAACTGACAGCTGCGGTGAACAGCCACTATTGCCTTATGAATCCTGCAATTTAGGAAGCATTAACCTGTCAAATATTGTTGTCAATAAAAGGATCAGTCTGACAAAACTAAAAAAAATAGTCCATTCAGCAATCCATTTTCTTGACAATGTGATTGATGTCTGTGATTATCCTTTAGATGAGAATAGGGAAATTGTTGAGCAGAACAGAAAAATAGGTTTAGGCGTGATGGGTTTTTCAGACATGCTTGTCAAATTAGGAATTGCTTATGATTCTGACAAAGGAATAAAAACAGCAGAGCAGATCATGAAATTCATTTCCAAAGAAGCGAGCATTGCTTCTAAAGGACTTGCTATTGACAGGGGCAAATTTCCGAGCTGGGAAGATAGTGTATTCAATAAAAAAAGCAAATATTACAAAGGCTGCCATATGCTGTTGAGGAATGCGACAAGAACAACAATCGCTCCGACAGGAACTATAAGTATCATCGCTGATGTTTCAAGCGGCATTGAGCCGTTGTTTGCCTTGAGCTATGTAAGAAGGACTGCTGAAGGAAATGATCTGATGCATTTCAATGAAGAACTGAAGAAAGTCCTGAAGAAAAATAGATTGTATAAGGATGAGATTATTGAAAGAATCAACAAAGATGGCACAATCAAAAATATTGATGAAATACCCAGGAAAATAAGGGAAGTTTTTGTTGTTGGAAGCGATATTGCACCAGAATGGCATGTCAGGATGCAGGCTTCTTTCCAAAAATATGTTGACAATGGAATTTCAAAAACTGTAACTTTGCCAAAAGATGCAAGCGTGGAAGATGTTGAGAAAATATTTCTTTTAGCTTATGAATTGGGATGCAAAGGCATCTCCATCTACAGGCTTGGAAGCAGACAGGGACAAGTGATCTACTTAAGCTCGATAAGAGATGAGCAGATAACTTTAGGTGATTGGGTTAGAAAATAAAATGAACTTCTTCATTATTCATGGAATATATGGACATCCTGGAGAGAACTGGTTTCCATGGCTTAAGAACGAACTGGAGAAAAAAGGATTTGAAGTCATTGTTCCTAAGTTTCCTACTCCGCTTGATCAGACTTTGGAGAGTTGGCTTCGCATTATATCAAAATACGATGATAAGATAAACGAGCAGACAGTCATGATTGGCCACAGCCTTGGCGTTCCATTCATTATAAATTACTTAGAGCAATCAAATAAAAAAATAAATTCTGCATTCCTTGTTGCAGGTTACCATAAAATGATTGAAAATGAATTCAAGGAATTAAACAAAACTTTTGTAGGAAAAGAATTCGACTGGGAAAAAATAAAGTCTAATTGCGGAAAATTTTATGTTGTTGCATCCGATAACGACCCATACATTTCTTTAGAGATTAATCAGGAATTGGCTAAAATACTAGATTCAGATATTACAATAATACATAATGGAGGGCATCTGAACAAAAAGGCAGGGTTTACTGAATTTCCAAAGATACTTGAACTGATAAATGCAATGTTAAGCATAAAATGAACCCATCAACAAAAAGACTGCTGGATGAGCTTGAAACGTTTGGGCAGAAAAATGCAGGTTATTCTAACATTCCTCCTGATACAGGCCAATTCTTCCATATGCTGGTTCTGATTTCCAAGGCAAAGCATATTCTTGAGGTTGGAACATCCAATGGGTATTCAACAATATGGCTTGCAGAGGCTGTAAAGCAGAATAATGGGAAAGTTACGACAATTGAGATTTCAGAACATAAAATGAAGATGGCTTTGGAAAATTTTAAAAGAGCTAGATTAGACAATATCAATCTTATCCATGGAGATGCTTTGAAAGAAATACAGAAATTAGATGAAAAGTTTGACTTTTTGTTCTTGGATGCCATTAAAAAAGATTATATCAATTATTTCAAGCTGGCTTATCCAAAATTAACAGAAAATGCTGTGATTGTCGCTGACAACGCAATAATATTTGCAGAAAAAATGAAGGAATACCTTGATCATGTCAGAAATTCTAAGGATTTGAAGAGTGTTTTGGTTCCTATAGGTACAGGAGTGGAGTTTAGTTTAAAATTAAGATAAATAACGATAAGTGGTATCGAGCCATAGGCGAAGATACCACAAAGTGTCAACCGATTTTGCAGTTGCTGGTGTTGAGTTTAGTCTGAGAACGCACAACAAAGTTTAAAAAATAACAAATAATCCTTATCCTATGGGCAATTTGAAATCTGATTATAACAATAAAAAAGACAAAATAAGAGAAAGACTGGACCAATTTCAGAAATTCTTTGATGAGCCTTATTCATGGAATTATTCTACAGGGGAGATGAAACTATTGCCTTCTGATGCAAATGATGACCCAAGAATATTTGAGGAATTGGCATTTTGCATATTCACAGCAAACACAAGCGCAGAGATGGGGATGAAAGCAGTGGATGCTGTAAGGAATGTATTGATTAGCGGAACTCCAACTGATATGACAAGAAGGCTGGAAGGAATTTATAGATTTAATAACCTAAGGCCAGCTCACATTGTCCATACAAGAACTTACTTAAAGAATAAGTTTAATTTCAAACTGAAGGATAAAATTAAATCTTTTAAGGATAAAAACGAATTAAGAGATTTTTTTGCATTAAACAAAGACATAAAAGGGCTTGGAATGAAAGAAGCATCACATTTCCTGAGAAATATTGGATTTAAGGGCTATGCTATCTTAGACAAGCACATAATAAATTCGCTGCATGAGTTTGGAATTCTGGAAACAAACGAAAGGCCTAAAAACAGGGATGAATACCTTAAAATAGAGCAGAAGTTCATAGATTTTGCAAAAGAGAATAGCATTGATGTCGATGAGCTTGATTTATTGCTGTGGAGCAGAAAGAACGGAAGGATTTTAAAGTAAACTGCGAATTGATTCAAGATGCTTGAAAAATACATGCAAAAAAATCAAATTCCCATCGTGTGGGTAAATATCATTGCAATCGCTGTTTTCTCTGTGTTCTTCGCAAAAAACAGGAATTTTGAGTTCATGATATACATTGTTGTCATAATCTTCTTCATGTGGCTTTTCATCTATACCAACAAAAGAGTGAGGTATCCCAGCAACGTTCTATGGGCGCTTACAATCTGGTCAATATTGCATATGGCGGGCGGAGGCATAAAAATCGGGGATGATGTTTTGTATGCAAAAATGATTTATGAATTCATCGGCGAACCATACAGCATCCTGAAGTATGACCAGATCGTACATGTCTATGGGTTTGGTGTTGCAACGCTGGTAATGTTCCATGTGATCAAGCCGATACTCAACCATAAATACAGCTGGACAAGGATATTGATTGTAATTTCGATGGCCGGCCTTGGATTAGGGGCATTAAACGAGATAATTGAGTTCGGAGCTACTGTTCTTGTCCCTGAAACAGGAGTTGGAGGTTACATAAACACATCACTTGATTCTGTCTTTAACTTGATTGGCGCATTGGTTGCATCCACCTATATCTATTATAGTGAAAAGAATGACAGGCCGGCCAAAGCATCTTGACATGATTGTTTCTTTATTAAAAAAAGAAATCAAGCAATTTGAAAATCCTATTGCAACAGAAATAGGAGAAAAAACACAAGATCCGTTTTTAGTTTTGATTTCTTGCATTTTAAGCTTAAGGACAAAAGACACGACAACAGGGCCTGCCTCCAAGAGATTATTTGATCTGGCAGATAACCCAAGAGATATGCTGAAGCTTTCTAAAAAGCAGATAGAAAAAGCTATTTTTCCTGTTGGTTTTTATCCGACAAAAGCCAGATATATCAAAAAAGCTTGCAAAAAAATAATTAAGGATTTTAATGGCAAAGTTCCAAAAACAATGGAAGAATTATTAACAATTCCTGGTATTGGGAGAAAGTGTGGAGGCATAACATTAATTTATGGACATAATTTAACTGTATCGATACCAGTGGACACACATCTAAATAAAATCTCAAACAGGCTTGGCTGGGTCAAGACAAAAACACCAGAAAAAACTGAGCAGGAGTTAGTAAAAATTATACCAAAAAAATACTGGCATGATTTGAATAATCTGTTGGTTTCTCATGGACAAAATGTTTGTGTGCCTATAAGTCCTTTTTGCTCTAAATGTATTATAAGGAAATATTGCCCTAGAGTTGGCGTTAAAAGAAGTCGTTAATAAATAATTTTAAATAGAATAAAAAAACCAAAAGAATGGGTGATTTTTATGGCAATTTTAGGTAATGGAATATTAAGTCCGGTAGTTTCCCTTATTTTTGGGATATTGGTTCTTGTTTTCCCAAGAATTTTGAATTATTTGATAGGCGGGTATCTGATTGTAATCGGGATACTTGGAATTATCGGAACACTGTAATAGTGGAAATCATTGCAATAACTTAATAAATGAATTAATATTTTCGCTACAAATGGAAGAAACAACTTCTGTAGCATTATCAAAAAAAGGATTAGGCGAAGTAGAAGATAATTCATTGCTGGTGGGATTTTTCAAGGAAAATCCTGACTTGTCTGATGAGCTGAAAAAATTTGACAGTGATAATACCATAAGTTCTTTTATCAAGGATAACAATTTTAAGGCTGAGAAAGGAGAAGTAAAGAGTGTTTACATAAACAAGAAGATAAAAAATATTGCTCTAGTTGGATTAGGGGAAAAAGATAAGTTCAATCTTGATGTTTTATCATCGGTTATAGCGGAAATCTCTAAAAAATTAAGGGATAGTGGCAATAAAAGCTTTAGTGTTTTTTTAAATTCATTCAACAATGGCAAAATCAAGAATGAAGATGTCGTTGAGAAAATAACTTTATGCTCATTGATGGCCTTGTACAAATTCACAAAGTACAAAACAAAAGATGATAATGGAAAAAAAATAAACCAAATAACTCTTCTAAGCAATGGAAATTTTGATGATGAAATTAAATATTCTACTATTGTGGCTGATGCTGTCAATAAGACAAGGGACTTGATAAACAGCCCTCCAAATGTCGCAACTCCAGATTATGTCGCATCTTATGCTAAAGAACTTGCAAAAAAATCAAACCTGAAATGCACTGTATTTGATGAAAAGCAGATTGAAAAGATGAAGATGGAATGCCTTTATTCTGTTGGCAAGGGCAGCGTCAACAAGCCAAGGCTGGCGATTCTTGAATATAATGGAGGCGGTGATAAAAAGCCTGTTGCAATTGTCGGCAAAGGGATTACATTTGATACTGGCGGAATAAATGTCAAGCCTCACCCTTACATAATCAATATGAAAGATGACAAAGGTGGTGCAGTTGCTGCAATTCATATTATCGAGGCCTGTTCTAAACTAAAACTTCCGATCAATATCATGGTTGTAACGCCTCTTGCAGAAAATATGATTGATTCAACAGCTTACAGGCCTGATGATGTCCTGACTGCATATAACAAAGTCACTGTTGAGATCAAAAATACAGATGCAGAAGGAAGGCTGGTATTGGCTGATGGATTGGCTTATGCTGCTGAACAAAAACCTCAGGCAATTTTCGATATAGCCTCGCTTACTGGGGCTGCCAGGATTGTCCTTGGAAATGTCGGGTCTCCATTCATGAGCAACGATCCAAAACTTTCTGATAGATTAAAGAAAGCATCTGACAGAAGCCTTGAGAAAATCTGGGAATTGCCTTTGTGGGAAGAATATGATGAAGACATAAAGGGAGATATAGCAGACATCAAGAATATCGGCAACAATGGAGATGCAGGAACTATAATCGGCGGTATGTTCCTGAAGCATTTTGTTGATGATCTACCTTGGGCTCATATTGATATAGGTGAAACAGTATTTGCAAAGGCTGAGAAAGGAATCATCATAAAAGGCGCGACTGGTGCTTCTGTCAGGCTGATGGTTGAGATGCTGAGGGAGTGGAAATCTTAAGATAACGCATTCTTCCAAACCAGATTGAAATATTGTATATAACTTTCAGCAACTTCCTTATTCTGTATTAAAAAACATACTTTTTGCTCTGGTGTTACGTTCATAATTGCAACTTTATCATTGAATATGAATATCCAGGGAGGGGTATAGACGCCTTTCGGCATATATTTGTAGAAGGATAATTTTCTTCCTGTCCTTTTTTTTAAGAACCACGTTTCATAATCATAAATGACTTTCCTTATTATGCCTTTTTTATCACATTTTTTATAGTATCCTCTCCAATATTCATCGAATAATTTACTGGCATAAGGCGGATAACCCAAAGCATAAACTGTATCACCTTTCCTGCTTTCATCAAAAGACATGTCAAAAACAGTGATTAAACCCCTGTTGCCCTCAAAAACCTCTGCACTGAATTTCTTATCTCCTGTTTTTTGCCTTGATTCAAGATCTGGAAGGATTTTTCTGAATTCATGTTTATTCTGTCTGAGGTTTTCTTCTTTTTTATCGATGAAATCTAGAATCTGCTTTGGCTGTGCTGCTTTGTAATGCTTTATTTTACCTTCTACAATGTAACTGACCAATCCTTTTCCGGTCAATCTCTTTAGAACATCATAAACTTTGGATTGGGATATTCCTGACTGATCTATTATCTTGCCTACTGTTGATTTTCCCAATTCAAGCAAAGCAACATAAACTTTGATTTCGCCTTCTGTAAGGCCTATATCCTTAAGTATTTTTAATTCCATGGTTGTATTTATTCAACCCACATATATAAATTCTTCTATTTTATACCCCCTTAGTAGGGTAGTAATATTTATATATCTGGCCCCAAATGCTATTGTAAAATGTCAAAGAGTTATCATCATTTCAAGGGCAACAAACTTAACAGGTCAGAGTTTGTGCAGAGGAAAGTAATAGAGTTAATACTTAATAGCAGATTAACTGATAAAGAAAGAGAAAGCTCTAAGGTATTCGAATTAAAGCATTCAAGCGGTTGCACTCAAGTTGGGCGTATCTTGGCTGAAAAAAGAGGCTTAAGCAAGGAATATGCTGAATTGATTTGTGTGTTGCACGACATTTATGTCATTGTAAAGGGCAAATACAAAAACCACGCTCACTTAGGAGCCCCAATTGCGGAAAAAATTCTTAGAGGCACCAAGAAATTTACAGAAAAAGAAATAAAATTGATTTCAGAAGCAATATACTGCCACAGTGAAAAACATGTTTACACAGACAATCCATATGTTGAATTAGCAAAAGATGCAGATACTTTAGATTGTTTTTTATATGATAATGTTGAAGACTATTACATATACAACAAATCTCCAAAGGTTGCAATTGAGTATTTCAAAAGAATTAATAAGTTAAGAAAAGAAATGGGCATGAGATCTGTTAAGGAGTATATGAAAATCATTAAAGATTTAGAAAAGAAAGCTAAAATGAGCTCATCAATTCCATTCAATCAAAAAGCCAAGTGGAAGAAATTGTTTTCAAGAGAATATGCTGTGCAATATACAGAGGCATCCTTAAGATCCTTAAGTCCTGAAGTGAAGGATATCTTGCCTTTTACTTTCTTTGAGCAGATCTATGTTCCGGAAAATTCTAACCAAGTTTGTTATGTTGACGAAGCTAACTGGAATAAATTCCTTAAATCTATGTACAAAGCATGGGGTCCAAAAGATTTCAGGAAATTTAGGAATGTATTCATGAAAACAGGAAACCAGTATGTAAGCTATTGCAAGAAAGTCTCAAAGATGAACATCAAGTCCCTGACAAATCAGCAATTAGTGAGATTATACAGGGAATACCAGAAAAGAGTCATACATTATACTTCATTCATTTGGACAACATTTTTTCTTAATGAATTTTATTCAGAGAAAGCCAAAGAGATCATCCATAGTAAATTGAAGGAAAATGAAGATCCTCATCAATACTATGAAGCTGTGTTTACACCGAATAAAAGGGCAGCTATTCTTGAGCTGACGCACAGGGTTTCCACCGGGAATCTCACAAAAGAAAGTATTAAGCAACTTTATGCAAGATTTAAATGGATTCCCTGCTTAGATATCCATAATCCAGCGTGGACATTTGGTGATTTTAAAAAACATCTAAGTGAATTTAAGAGAAAAAAACAGGATAAAGGAATGCCTTATGATTCCATGGTTAAAAATCTTAAGATAAGCAGTAAAGACAGGAATATACTTGAAATTTCCAAAGAATTTTCTTACATTAAGGACCTCAGGGATGATTTTAGAAGGGAAGGCATTTTCTACATAATATCTTCTTTATTCGAAGAGATTGCCAAAAGACTAAAGTTGAGTTTGCAGGAGATATCCTATTTTAAAGAGCAGGAAATAATTGATGCGTTGGTAAGTAATTCAAAAATTGATAAGAGTTTGATATCTCAACGTAAAAAGGGATTTGTTATTTATTATAACAATAACAAAGAAGTGCAATGCATTAGCGGAGAAGGGATCCAGCAGTCCATGAGTAATCTTGGCTTAGTATCATTGAAAGTAAATGCCCAGAACATTAAAGGCACTCCTGCATCAAATGGTGAAGCAGTTGGCAGAGTAGTTATTGTAAAAGGAGTTAAAGACTTGCCAAAGGTAAATCAAGGTGATATTTTAGTTGCAGTTACAACACACCCTGATTATGTGCCTGCAATGCAGAAAGCGATAGCCATTGTCACAGATGAGGGAGGAGTTACAAGTCACGCTGCAATAGTTTCCAGAGAATTTGATGTACCGTGTGTTGTTGGTACAAAAGTAGCAACTCATCTATTAAAAAGTGGCAATGTTATTAAAGTGGATGGAACTCATGGTACTGTTAAGATTCTAAAATGAGCAAAAATCCCCATATTTCATGGCTAAAGGACATCAGAAAAAAAGATATTAGCTCTGTAGGAGGAAAAGCAGCAAATTTAGGAGAATTATATTCTAAATTTCCGATTCCTGATGGATTTTGCATTAATGTTAGGGCATTTGAAACATTTTTAGAAGAAGTTAGTATTTATGGCAAAATAAGTGCATTATTAAAAAAGATTGACGTCAATAAATCCGGGAAAATCCAATCAATTTCTAAAAATATATCAAAATTAATAACTAAATCAAAAATACCAAAAGAAATTGAAGCTGAAATTGTCAAAAACTATGAAAAAGTAAAAGGTTTTGTCGCTGTCAGAAGCTCTGCAACAGCTGAAGATCTGGAAGAAGCTTCGTTTGCAGGGCAGCAAGCTACTTTTCTAAACGTTACTGGGAAAGATTTAATCAAATCTGTCAAAGAATGCTGGGCATCTTATTATTCTGCAAGAGCTATAACTTACCGAGAAACAAAACACTTTAGTCATGAACCCAAAATGGCTGTTGTTGTTCAGCAAATGGTAAATGCTGAAAAATCAGGTGTTACATTTACAATCAATCCAGTAACTAAGAATAAAAATGAGTTGATTATTGAAGCTGTTTTTGGACTTGGAGAATCGATTGTATCCGGAATGGTCACTCCGGATCATTTTGTTGTTGACAAAAAAACAATTTCTATTAAGGAAGAAACAATAAATGAAAAGAAAACTGCCATAATTATGGAAAAAGGTAAAAATAAAAATGTAAAGTTGAGTTCTAAGAAAGCTAATAGTAAAACCCTAAACTCAAAAGAATTAAAGGAAATAGCTAATGAGTCAATTAAAATCGAAAAATATTACAAAAAACCCATGGATATAGAATGGGCCATTAAAGATAAGTTATATATTCTTCAGGCAAGGCCTGTTACGACAATTTAGAATTATTTTAGCACAACGTTTATAAAATACCTATTTTTCTCTTTTAACAATGCACGACGTAATCATCATCGGGGCAGGTGCTGCTGGTTTGACAGCTGCAATCTACACCTGCAGAAAGAAATTAAAGACTTTAATACTCAGCATAGATGTTGGCGGGCAGACTAATCTGACGAGCCATATTGAGAATTATCCTGGGACAGGAGCAATGCACGGGGTTGAGTTAATGCGGAAATTCCAGGATGAAGCGATTGGTTTTGGCGCAGAGCTTGTAATGGGCAAAGCCAATAAAGCTGAAAAGACAGAAAAAGGTTTCAAGATAGGACTGGCAAACGGTGAAAGTTATGAATGCAAAGCGCTGATCCTTGCTTACGGAAAAGTTCCTAAAAGTTTAGGAATTGAAGGCGAAGAAAAATTTATGGGGAGAGGTGTAAGCACTTGCGTAACTTGCGATGCGCCACTGTTCAAAAACAGGGAAGTTGCTGTGATTGGCGGCGGCAACTCGGCTGTTGAAGGCGCTTTGGAGCTTGCAACAATCGCAAAAAAAGTTTATCTGATACATCGTAGGGATAAATTCAGGGCTGATGAGATAACTGTTGAGAAAATAAACAAAAATCCAAAGATTGAGCCTGTTCTTAACAGCGTTTCCCTGAAAATAAATGGCGATAAAAATGTCGAAGGCATTACAGTTGAGAATATCCCAACAAAAGAAAAAAAAGATTTTAAGGTTGATGGTGTTTTCATAGAAATAGGGTATGTTGTTGATACTTCTTTTGTACAGCATCTTGTAAAAGTAAATGAGAAAAAAGAGATAATTGTGGATAACAGGGGTAATACATCCCATCCAGGCATTTTTTCCTGCGGAGACATAACTCCTGTTCCGTACAAGCAGACTGTAATTGCAGCAGGAGAAGGATCAAAAGCTGCACTTGAATGCTACAAATGGCTTACAGGCGGGAAAGGCGCCGTCATTGACTGGACACATTGAGTTCTAATTCATTTAAGCTGGTTCTGGTGTTGGAGTTCTGGCTGGAGGTCTAGTTTGAGTTGGTTCTCTTGGTTTCCTTTTGAGATAATCACCAATAGAACTAGCAATACCATAAGCAGCTTGAGGTACACCGTAGAATACGTTTTTTGCAAGTCTGCCTGTTACATTTGAAGCTGCCACTAAGTAAGGAGTTTTGTCAGTTTGTTCTTCACCCTTATCTCCAGCTACAAATCTTCTAAATACATAGCTTGCAGCTGCCCCAGTAGTTACCAAGTATCGTTGTGGAACAAACAAGGAAGCTGCAATGTTAATAAGGGCAGATGATTTGAATGCCCTTCGATTAAATTGTAAATAATCTTCCTTAAATTTTTTGTATAAACCTTTTGGTGACTTATTTTTAATTAAATGATCTTCAGTCATAAAAAATGCATTAGCTCCAAAAACCCACGGAATCATGTACGCTACTTTTGCAATGCTGCTTAAGGCCTGTAATGGAAGTAAGGTATAATGAGCAAAAGTTCCAAAAAGTGCACCGCTCAAAGATTCATTTCTAATTATTTTTGAGTCTTTTCTACCCTTGGTTCCAGCTATATATGCTGCTGATGTAACTGGGACTCCTGGATTTCCTGTAAGAGCAAAACCTGCTGCTGGTGCAGCAACACTAACACCTAAGTTAAACAAATCACCTAATTCATTAACTACACTTTCAAGAGTACCAACAGGCTTTTTCTCCTCTTTGTTTTGATCATTTGCAATTGGAGGAGCGCTATTCGCTGTATTTTCAAGTTCTGAAGGCTCAGCCATTTTGCTCCTCCTTGTCGTTTATTTCTGACGAGTTTTCTTCTAACAGCTTCTTTACAGCGTATTCAACAACGTGGGATTTGTTCCTGAACTTTCCGCTAGAAATAGTCTTCAAAATATCCAAAACTGTTTTCTCGTCTATTGTGATGCTTAGTTTTGTTTTCATTTTCGTTAAGTTGCTGGAGCTGGTTCAGGTGTTGGTGATGTTGGAGTTGGTTCTCTTGGTTTCCTTTTGAAATAATCAGAGATAGAACTACCAAGACCATAGACAGCCTGAGGTACGCCGTAGAAAACGTTTTTTGCAAGCTTGCCTGTTACA
>NZDH01000008.1 GCA_002688775.1 Candidatus Woesearchaeota archaeon | reverse complement strand
ATTTTTTACCTGGGATTTAAAATGGTCCGGAAGAGATTCACAATTTTCTGTAAGTTCTGGTTCTAAATCTATTGGTATAAATTTATTCATTAAATTAGGGATTGGAAAGAATAAAAAAATATCTCAAATTAGATAATGCAAAGAGCTTTTTCTATTGTGGTAATTCTAAAATATTGGTAACTGTATAATTCAAAACCTTTTTATACAATATAAAAATTCAAATCCTATTTTGGGCCCGTGGTCTAGTCCGGTACACGCGGAAACAAAGTTCCCGCTGGGTTTTCCGTGCTGCGGAAAATGACAACACCCTTACAAGGTAATCCTTTGAAAGGTGTAAGTCACCAGTTCAAATCTGGTCGGGCCCATTTATTTTAATATAGGAAGTGTATAATATCCTATTCAATGCGCGAGTGATCTAATGGCTACAAGCTTTCTCAAATAAGAATGCAAAGTTTGCCATAAATGATTGGGCCTTGCCAAGGCTCCCATCCGAGTTCGAATCTCGGCTCGCGCATTTTTATTTAAGAATTCTTACACTCAATAACCCTTTCTTCCGTAACAATCAAATCAACAGGAACATCATGTTTTTCATTTGGTATTGAATCTACAACTTGAAAATCAAAGGCTAAGCCGATTTTGATCGATTTCTTCACTTTTGCCAGAAACTTATCATAATATCCAAAACCATATCCTATCCTATGGCCTTTATTATCAAAAGCAGCACCAGGCACCAACACTAGATCAATGTTTTTGTAGGCAGTTTTCATGATTTCTATTGGCTCAAGGATTCCAAACTTGCCGCTTGGAACTAAACTGTCAAAATCAATTATAACGCTTGGCTCAATCTCGCTTTGCAGGACTTTAGGGACAACAACTGTTTTGCTTCCTAAAGTTTTTTTGATCATTTCATGGGTGTTGACTTCGCTGTTGAAAGAAACAAAAAACATTATTGTCTTGGAATTGTTATATTGTTCCAGGGAAAATAATTTTTCTTCTATTTTCCTGCTTTTCTCAGTAATCTCATCTTTAGACAATGAATTGCGCTTGGCAAGTATTTTTTCCTTTAGATTATTTTTCATATAGAAATAACTTTAAGTCAAATAATAAAAATCTTTCTAGTTTCTTCCTATCAGGTCAGCAGTTCCTGCTCCTAAAGCCGCCAAAACTGAGGTTACAGCAACGCCTTTGTAAAGTTCTATAGGTTCTGAAATATTAATCAAATTAAACAACAAGAAAATAACTACAATAACTACTAATGATGTAAGGTAAACCAATGTTGCTCTTTTTGGTAAAATCCTCAATAATCTTTTTTCCTTGATATCCCTGTAACCAGTTTCATACATCAAGACGATTATCATAAAATAAGAAAAGAATAGTATGAGTGATGCCCTTGATGTTGATATTTGCTTTGCGATTTCTTTCCCATAAATAAATCCAAAGTGAGCAACAACGCCGATAAAAGCGCCGATTATGCCTTTGTTGATATCTTTTATATCAAACTTTCTTAACGGCCTCGCTTGCACCTCTTTCACAATTTTCTTTTCCAAACCTTCAACTTTTTCAGTTTCCTTTTCAATTTTTCTTTCTTCTTTTACAATTTGATCTTCTTTATGCTCAATTTCTTCCTCTTTTTTCTCAACATCTTCGATCTTATGCCCTGTTTTCTGCTCTTCAGCAAGAATCTCAAGATGATGCAAAGTGTCCTTTAGTGCAGTATGCTCTTTTTTAGGTTTTCCTGCATGATGCTTTGGAGCATTATGGGCTTTTTTAGCATGTTTTTTAGAACTAGCCTTATGTTTATGCTTACCTCTTTTTTTGACCATGGTATTTAATTTTTATTTATGATATTTAAAGTTTTTGATTGTTTAATATATTATTCTGCTATTTTCCCAAAATTTTCTTCATATGCTCAATCCGTTTCTCAATCAATTCCTGAGTCCCAATATCTTCCCTATGGAATACTTTTCCTTTTACTGATTTTGTAGCTTCTTCTGCAACTCTTTCAGCTTCTTCCAGATTATCAGCTATTCCGAGACAAGCAATTCCTCTTGANCCAGTTAAATACAANCNNCCNTCTTTTTCATCGACAGAGGCATAGTATAATTTTGCNGATGTNTCTGCAACCTCAATTTTTTCATTTTTAACTGGGTTATCNGGATAACCTTCNGGAACAACATANTTGCAGACAGTTGCTTTGTTCTGGAATTTAATTTTTATTTTATCTAATTCCTGATTGATGATTGCATTGCAGATTTCAACAAAATCAGTTTCCATCAATGGAAGGGTATTCATTGCTTCTGGATCACCGAACCTGGCATTATACTCTACTAGTTTAACTCCCTTTTTTGTAACAATAAAACCACCATACATTACGCCCTTGTAATATTCTCCGGTTTCTTTATGGATTGCTTCAGCTACTTTTTGTGTTATTTCTAACCCTTTTTCTACATCCTCTTTTGAAAGAAAAGGCAGTAAATGATTTTCACAGGAGTAAGAACCCATACCGCCAGTATTTCCTCCGACGTCGCCAACAAAAGCTCTTTTATGGTCTTGTGCAGGAGGTGTTGCAACAACTGTTTTACCATCAGATAGACATTGTAAGGAAAATTCTTCTCCTTCAAATTTTTCCTCGACAACAACTGAAGGATGAGTTTGCAAAACTTCATTGCAATAAGCTAACGCTTCTTCTTTTGTCTGAAAATGATCGCCCTGTACTTTGATTCCTTTACCTCCTGTCAATCCATCAGGTTTTATAACACATTGCCCTAAATCATTAAGAAATTTCTCTGTATCTTGAATATTACTTTTATCAAAAATCCCAAATTTAGGATTTCCTTCAATATTATATTTTTTTAATAGATTTCTTGTAAAAGATTTGCTTGTCTCAAGCCTTGCTAAACTTTTACTCGGACCAACTGAATTTATATTCAATTCTTTCAACAAATCAACAAAACCATTGTATAAAGGTTCTTCTGGGCCAATAAAAGCAAAATCCGGTTTTATTTTTTCAGCGAAATTTTTTATTTTTTCCAAATCATTGTATTTTCCAATCTCAAAATCCTTTGACAAAGAAATAATTCCTGGATTTTTTGACTTAAGATATGAATATATCTCTGTTTCATCGCTCTTTTTCAAAGTTTCAGCTACAACATGCTCTCTTGCACCATTGCCTATAAGGAGTATTTTCATCTAAATCACCAATTTAACTGATTGATTAAATTTGCTTTTTAAATATTTTTTCTATATTATGATCTGTTAACCTAGTTAAGTTTAAGAATACACATGTATTAGTAGGAATCTCCTTTGATGATTAGAATGTCTTCAATCGAATATCCAAAGATAATAATTGTAGGTCCCCCTCGTACTGGGAAGAGTAGTATATTGGATGCTTTAGAAAGCCTTGATAAAAGAATTGTAAGGGGTGAAAAGTATAAATTAAGAAAAAATTATGAGTATTGGTCTGAAGATGGTAAGCAAAAAGATAGCTTGCCCATTTTGTCGGAACAACAGTTAAGTGAACTAAGAAATAGTGGCAGAATAGCGTTTGAATATCGTTCTGTTGATACAAGACATTTTGTTACTAGAGAAGATGCTGAACGAACTGATGTATATGTAACTTATATTTCAGATTCAAATGATGGTGCTCAAGCATTTAGACATCACTTCCGTAATTCAATAATTTTTTATCTGTATAATAAGCCTTCGGTTATAAGCCACAGGTTAATACGATCCAATTTACCTGAAGAGCAAATCAAAGATAGACTTGCATTTTATAAAGCAGAATTTGCCCTCTTTACACAAAATTCACAATACTTCCACTTTCCTTTTGCTACCAGGGATAGATATTATTCTGGATTAGACTACAGTTACGAAGAAATTAAGCAGAGAATTCAAGAGGATGTAAACGAAGATGCTAGACGTATGCTTTCGCTCATGGATTTCTATCACAAATATCATATGCCAGGTATATCCGTTGCAGATTTACATAACGCGTATATTGAATATCAAATTAGAAAATTGACTAATGTAGCGTTGAGGGATTTAATTGTAATTTTACATAATAAAAAATCTATACCAATAGATTTAGAACCAGAACTTACAGAAAATTGTGAATCTCTTCCGGACCATTTTAAATCCCAGGTAAAAAATCCTAAAGTCATCGGATATTCATATGAAAATGGAAGGCATACCATTTTCTTGGAAGGATTAATTATTCCTGGGGTGGCTCCCCATACTTCAGTTATCGAAGATATCGTATTACGTTCAATTACTCAAAGACTAGGTAAACCAACTGCAAGGAGAAATTTGGATGAACATGCAGGCTTTTACAATCAATCAGACTACGGATTGATAAATGTTTACAATGCTCTTTTAAGGGATGGATTATTTTATTCCTTAGGGGACCTATTCCACAAGTTCCATTCCACCCTGGTCTTGCTATAGTTTTTACATATCTAAAAGGTAAATCAGTTGTTGATGTTAGTGGTCAAACAATGGAAGAGATAATCGCAAGATTTTCCTAAAATATTTTATTTCTAATTCTTTTATATAATTTATATAAAGCGATAGATTTAAATATAGAATTTGATTATAAAGAGCAAAGGGGTAGTTATGGGGCTAAAATTATATTCAATAAGTATCCATAATTTTATGGAAAACTAAAATGATAGTAACAGATGAAAGAAATGGACAGGAACGTTCTGGGCCTACTAGTTTACTTGCTAGAATCTTTGGTGGACAAACTAATGTTCCCGTTGATATTCAGGAACTATTAATGGAAGATCCTGGTAGACTTCCGTTTCCATATATAGTTGGGATTGCTCAACAATCTGCTGCCCTCTATGACACTGCTCTGGCAGAGGATCGTGCTGAAGTTGCTAGTGAACATTTACGTGTGGCACGTAGACTTTCAGGTTTCATTTACGACAAATTCGAACAAGGGCAGCGTAGAATTTTTCCTGCTGTTTTCTTTGATGAAGGCGCAACTAACACTGGTGCATTGGGCCTTGGCATTGATCCAGATAGGGAATATCCACAAGGTTATCCAGGCCATTTTCTTCTTAAGGACATCACTGATTTAGGTGGAAGGCAAGCTGTAAGAGATTCCCGATATTTTCAGGACGATGCTAACTTAACTGTTGAAAATATTGTGGCCTATGTACCAAGGGAAAGTGGAGAAAATGGATTTTTATGGAAGCAATTTGTCGTAGGGCCTGACGTATCCACCGCTCTTACAGTATTAGACAAGTCATTAAGGGACGCTAAAGCTGATGATAAGGGGTTATATTCTCAATTAGAAGCTGAACTTAAAGGTGCTACTACTAGACAACTTATCCATTGGCAACAAAATGCACCGCAATTGATAGGTATTTCATCTAGTCCTGAAGCCTTAGTTGATCGTTATCAGAGAAATCTTTGTGATATTGTGGATACTTTTTCTCAATTTACAGATGTAGATTTTACACAAGCAGAAAGAGATAGTTTTAGAACAGCAGTTGAAAGTCTTGATTGGAGTTTTATTGACGATACCAGGGTTGTTAGAGGTTCTCATACTACATATAAGAATCGAGTTTTATATACTGGAAAAATAAATTTAGATGGAAGTCAATTAGTATCTAGGTTTGCTAAGGAAAATGGTAAAAGATCAATTAAGAGAGAACGGGTTGAAGATGCTTTACATTTTGTAGATACTCCAAATCAACTTGCACACCCCCTAGAAGATCCATGGGAAAATGCTCTTTCTGTAGAAGGTTCAGTAAGAAGATCTGCAGTGGATAGAGTAATGGGTGATTACAAAAAGAGAGGTATTGAATTTTCTAAGGAAGAAAAATGGATGATTGGTATTTACAGGGCCTTTAGAAGTGCTTATTTAACCTTAGCAAGAGGTGGATTAAAGGCCCATGATAGGTTCCAACGAGAATTATTAACAACAGTAGAGTATGCAGGGGTAGAGCAACAACACAATGCAGATATCAGAAGAATGTTAATGAAGGGAAATATACATCTTGGGAAATTACGTCCTATGGTGACACCAGATCAAAGAGATAATTTCGAAGTTTTTGCTTCAACTCTCAATAGATTAATTGACTATAATGTAATCAGTTACACTAGATAGTTCAATCATAATTAATAACCATATAAGGCCCCACTAAACAAAAAGTTTTCTGCATAATTGTAAGCAGTTGATGGATGGTTAAATTTTCTATTGGATTGAAACTTTTCTCCATAAATCGTAAAAAACGATCAACTAATTGATTTCTTTGTTTTCCAATTGCAACTAATTTGTCTTGATCAAATTTATAAAATAACTCATAGAAGGTATTTAACATTTCATTTGTTTCTTGAAAAATTTCCAAAATTTCTTTATTTAACTTTATCTTCTTATTTCTATATTTATAAATATGGTAGCAGAGATATTTATATTGGTCAGCTATATTTTCGATTTCTTCAATAATATAATATAATGGCCCTAACTTTCTTGAATCTTTGTATCCTTTTTTATTTAGAAATCTTCTACAGTTTGTTGTAAATCTATTATTAGCCTCTTCTAAAAAAGCAACATTTTTTAAATTATCAAAATCATTTCTCTTTATTGATTCTAAACTTTCATTTGCCATAGAAATCAATAAAAGAAATGTTCTCCTTAAAACAGGTTCAAAATCTTCTAATTCCCCAGAGACATGCTTTATAATACAATAATCTTTACCTTGTTCAGTAATTTCATACCCTACAGCTTCTTTTCCAATTGCATCTTGAATAGATTTTATTAATTCAGGTTTGTTAAATGTGATCTTTATTTCATCAACGCCCCTTTTATAAAGAGCTGTGACACTTCTTAAGACCATTGGATCTAAGTTATCGATATTTAATTCTGCTTTTTCTACAGAAAAACTTTTATCAGTACGAACTGTAATCTTACTCCCATTCTCCTCAACCTCAATCTCATCGCCTTTCTTGATTCCATACTTCTGGCTCCATTTTCTAGGAAGTGAAATAAGTTGCGTAGAATTTGCTATCTGGATTACTTTTCTTTTGATATTGACCACCCCAAAAGTTAATTATAAATTTTATAAACTTACATCTGCAATTATAAACATTTACATACGATTATACATATTTATAAAACCCCTTTAGTCTTTGTAATGCTTTATAGAAGTTTAAGCATATATATAAATCTTTCTTTTTTATATAAAATTTAAAGTTATTATAAAGTATAAGCATAAACTATATAAAATTAATAATCTACTCTGAATACAGTGCCTAGTGTTCAAAGGGGTGGCAGATGAAAATATTAGTCAATACTATGAGGAAAATGAAAGAAAGAATAAGACATGAGGAACTGGAAAAAAAGGATGAAAGTAGCTTCTTAGAGCTGCTAGACTTGATGGACTTTAGGGATGATTTGAGGTATAAATAAATGTGTTTGTTAAAAAGAGGGTTAAAAAATTATCTCTTCAATAGGTATAGTAATCTAATTTAATAAAAAATTCTATTTTCAAAACAATTTCTTAGTAATAATTCTTCTTCTTTTCAATATAGCAAACAAGTTTTTTTATATAAATTATAAATTTCTCCTTTAAAAAGCAAACATTTATATAAATCAATTCCCACTCAGATTTCAAGGGGGTTACATGGCAGAAGAAGCTAAGCATAATTGCGCACTCGCTGCCGTTTATATCAAGGAAAACGGCGACTCAGCCAATAGGGCGCTGTTCTACCTCTACAAACTTCTTCTAAATCAACAAAATCGCGGCCAAGTAAGCGCTGGTGTTACAACATTTAATGCTTCTCGAATGCAGGTTCTTGACACTTACAAAGATCTTGGTCCTGTTAACGAAGCTTTCAAGACAAGCGACAGGCAGCAATCATTGGAGATTTTCAAAAGATATGCTGGACATAAAGGAATTGGCCATGTGAGATACGCAACTTCAGGAAGCGAAGAAAGAAACCTTGCACAACCATTTGAAAGGCATCATGGGAGGAAATGGAAGTGGTTCTCATTCTGCTGGAACGGCAATCTTGCTAATTACAAAGANCTGAAGCAAAACCTAATGGAAAAGTCAGATTACCACATTGCTTATGACACAGACACAGAAGTATTGATGCATTATCTGTCAAGGGAGCTTAAGGGCTCAGCAAGGCCTAATCTGGTCAAGGTCTTCACAAGGCTGGCCCAAAAGATTGATGGCTGCTACAACATTGCTTTTATTAACGCCTTTGGCGAAATGATAATTCTTCGTGACCCTTACGGTTTTAGACCGATTGTTTATGGCTGGAAAGATGACATGTTCCTTGCTGCTTCTGAATCAAATGCNTTGATTAATTGTGGAGTAACTGATTATAAGCATTTGCCGCCTGGGCATTTAATCTATATCAAGAACGGTAAAGTCGAAGTTAAAAAATATGCTGAATCTCCTAAAAAAGCTCATTGCATGTTTGAGTGGGTTTACTTTGCAAATGTAAGCTCTGTACTTGACAACCAATCTGTTTACATAACAAGAACAAATCTTGGAAAAGAACTGGCAAAACAAGAAACAGAGAAGATAGATAAAGATCATATTGTAATTCCAGTTCCAGACACCGCAAAGGCTTCTGGAGATGCAATGGCATTTGAACTGAAAGTTCCATCAGCAGAAGGCTTGATTAGGAATAGATTTGTAGGAAGAACTTTTATTGAAGGTTCATCCAGAGAAGATCGGGTCCAGAATAAATATACAGCTTTAAAAGAGATTATGGGAGGGAAAAAGGTGATAATTGTTGACGACAGCATTGTGCGGGGCACAACAACAAAGCAGCTTGTTCGATATGTNAANAACATNGGTGGNGCAAAAGAAGTTCACGTTCGTATTTCTTGTCCTCCGATAAGGGGCCCTTGCTTTTATGGAATTGACATGTCAACTGTTTCTGAGCTTTTAATTCCAAGATATGAAAAAGCACCTAAAAAAGGCGAAGTTTCAAAAGAAGTTATAAAAAAAATCGCTGATGACATAGGGGCTGATTCTTTAAAATACCAAAGCATACAGGGCCTTGTCAAAAGTGTTGGCAAGCCAGCAAAAGATCTATGCATGGCTTGTCTTACCGGACAATACCCAACTCCATGGGGCAAGAAACTTTACCAAAAAGCGTGGGATAATTTTAGGAAAGGCAAGAAAGAAAGGACTTATGCTTGTTAATCGTTAAACACAACATATTTAAACACAGATATTATCACAAATAATGGGGTGAAAAATGGCTTTAATCAATATTCCTCTATATGTAGGTATTTTAGTTGTTGTATTAATTATTTATTCTGCAATAAAGATAATAAGGGAATATGAAAGGGCAGTTGTTTTCAGATTAGGGCGCTTATTAGGCGTAAAAGGCCCAGGTATATTTTTTCTGATTCCATTGATTGATTCTATGATTAAAACTGACTTGAGAACGACAGTAATTGATGTTTCAAAACAAAGATTGATAACAAAAGATAATGTGACTGTTGATGTTGATGCAGTTGTTTACTACAGAGTTTCTGATCCTCAAAAAGCAATAGTTCAGGTTGAAGACTTTCAGGATGCAACAAGATTACTGGCCCAGACAACATTAAGGGATATTCTGGGACAAGTTGATCTTGATTATTTGCTTGCTCAAAGAGAGGAATTAAACAAAAGAGTCCAGAAAATTCTCGATACAGCAACAGACAATTGGGGAATAAAAGTAAGCGGTGTTACGATCAAGGATGCAAGCCTGCCAGAAGAGATGATGAGGGCAATCGCAAAACAGGCAGAAGCAGAGCGTGAAAGAAGATCGAGGATTATTATGGCCGGCGGAGAGCTTGAAGCATCCAAAAAAATGACAGAAGCAGCAGCATATTATCAAAAAGTCCCGTCTGCAATAAGATTAAGGGAGCTGCAGACATTGACCGAGATAGCAAGAGAACACAACATGATTGTTGTTCCAAGCGGCGCTTTTGGCGCAGTGGCTGGGATGGCAAAAGCAGTCCAGATGTCCGAGAATAAAGATACCAAGCCAAGAAAAAATTAATTCTATCACAATTATGAAAAAACTATTATTGATTTTAATGGTATTATTTATACTGCCTCAGCTAGTTGAGGCTAAAGAAGTCATAGTCATAGAAGTAAACGGCCCCATTACAACTGGGACTCTTGAATTATTTAAGGCTGGTTTGGAAAAAGCACAAGAGATTGATGCTGAAGCATTAATTGTGACATTAGACACCCCTGGCGGCGGTTTGACTGAAACATTAGAGATCATAAAACTCATTGACAGGTCTGAAATCCCTGTAATCAGCTACGTAAATCCAACCGGAGCAACAGCTTGGTCAGCTGGAACAATGATCCTGGTAAGCTCCCATGTTGCTGCCATGACTCCAAATACTGTAATCGGTTCTGCACAGCCTGCTTCTGTTTCTGTCCAGGGATTCAGCACGATAAATGAATCCAAGATAATCAATGCTCTGACCACGCTACTTTCAGAAAAAGCCCGAGTCCATGGAAGAAATGAATCAGCTTCTGTTACTTTTATCACAGAAAACCTTAATTTAAATCCTGACGAAGCTAAAAAAATAGGTGTTATAGAATTTATTTCTCCAAATACAAAGGATTTGCTTAGCCAAATTAATGGTTTAAGATTAAATTCAACCATTAAAAAAACGCTTTCAACAAAAGATGCAGAAATAATCAAATTCAAGCCATCTTTACGGATAAGATTTTTAAGCGTTATAGCAAATCCGACTTTGGCATCAATTTTCCTGATAATTGGAATTTATGCTTTGATATTTGGCTTGTCATCGCCTGGTTTTGGCAGCGAGATTGCAGGTATAGTCTTAATTGCGCTGGGATTATTGGGAATTGGCTTTGACATAAACATAGTTGCTGTATTTTTATTGATTCTTGGGATTATTTTGATTCTGATAGAACTTAACACTCCTGGATTTGGAATTTTTGGGATAGCAGGGATTATCGCAACAGTGATCGGCAGCATTTTATTGATTCCTACAAGCTTTCCAAGATATTTTGTCTCAAGAGAATTCCAAACCACAATTATTGCATCAGTTATTGTCCCTGCTGTCATATTAGGCATTTTCTTTGTATTTGCAATGTACAAAGTAATTCAAATTAGAAGAAAAAAGCCAGCAATAGGGCGAATGATTGGAAACATTGCTAAAGTTACAGAAAAAATAACTCCTAAAAAAGTAGGGTTTGTCAGGTACAAAGGAGAGACCTGGCAGGCAAAGTCAAACAAAACAATAGAAAAAGGCACACAAGTTATTATTGAAGGCAAAAAAGGCCCTGTTTTGGTTGTTAGGAAGAAATGATAATTCTACAATAAAATTATAAAGCCCAAATGCCCCCACAATATATGAAAGCGTTATTGCAAAGATTAGCACCTTTGATACACAGAGTTACCTCTCCAAGCGATAGGATACCTCCACCCTACTATGGAAGACAATCGCATAGAATTGCACAAGGACCATATTTGGGATCTAATCAAGAAATTGCAAGGATACAAGTAGGAGACTCAACAACTCATAGGTTTGTTTACAATATACATATAGAAACCAAGGGTGAGTCCTTAGAGTCAGGTTTGGAATTAGTTTTTACGGGATTTAATGATAAATTTCTTGTGCTTCTTCACAGATTTGAAGCTGATAGGATTTTACATGGTTTATTTAGGCCTTATGAATCAGCTGACAATTTCTTAAATGCGATTATTGAATATTCAATCGAAACACATAAAACACATTAATCACTCATACTCTATAGTTCCAGGAGGTTTCTGCGTAACGTCATATAAAACCCTGTTAACACCACTAACTTCATTGATGATTCTGTTGGAGATTCTCTCAAGCAACTCATTCGGAAGCTTAGCCCAGTCTGCTGTCATTGCATCAATGCTTGTAACAGCCCTTAGAGTGATTATATATTCATAAGTTCTATTGTCGCCCATGACTCCAACAGATTTTACAGGCAATAAAGCTGCTAATGCCTGCCAAGTCTTGTCATAAAACTTGGATTTCTTCAGTTCCTGGATAAAAATATAATCTGCTTCTCTTAAAATTCTTAATTTTTCATCAGTTATCTCTCCTAAAACCCTTATTGCTAATCCAGGTCCTGGAAACGGATGTCTTTTCAATATTTCATCTGAAATTTTAAGCTCTTTGCCTAGCTTTCTTACTTCGTCTTTATAGAATTCCTTTAGTGGCTCAACAACTTTAAGCTTCATTTTCTCGGGTAAAGTAAGATTGTGATGGCTTTTGATTTTAGAAGCGTGTTTTGACGGTTGCGCGCTCTCAATTCTGTCGGGATAAATAGTTCCTTGGCCAAGAAATTTAATTGCCGGATGTTTTTTTTCTAATTCAGCAACTTTATCCTCAAATACATCGATGAAAGTATGGCCTATTATCTTCCTTTTTTGCTCAGGATCTGTAACACCCTTTAGTCTCTTAAGGAATATCTTTGAAGCATCGACAAAATGGAAATGCTTAAATTTAGATTTTTTTTCAAAGAAAGCCCTTACTTCTTCAGCTTCACCCTTCCTTATCAGCCCATGGTCTATGAACACGCAATATATCCTTTCACCGATCGCTTTATGCAGTAAAGCAGCGGCAACAGTACTGTCAACACCGCCGGAAACACCCATTATGACTGAGTTTTTTCCTACCTCTTTTTTTAGTTCCTGTATCAGTTTTTTTGAAATGTCCTTGATGTGCCAGTCTTTCTTTGCCTTGCAGATTCCAAAAACAAAATTTTTCAGGATTTGATTGCCTTTTAGTGTATGAACAACTTCTGCATGAAATTGTATTCCGTAAAGTTTTTTATTATTATTTTCAAATGACGCAACCCTGCAAGAATCAGTTGAAGCTAAAATATCAAAATCTTTTGGAAGGTTTTCCACTAAATCACCATGGCTCATCCATATCTGCTCTCTTTTGAACAATCCTTTCAATAATTTTCCTTGTTTCTTAACATTTAATATTCTCTTTCCATACTCTTTTAACTTTCCACCCAAAACATTTGCCCCTACAAATTTTCCAATCAATTGTTGTCCATAGCAAATGCCTAAAATTGGAATTTCTAAATCAAGAATTTTCCTGTCCATAGTAGGATGATTAGGTTCATAAACACTTGTAGGCCCTCCTGATAATATAATTCCTGCTGGATTTAATCTCTTTATTTTTTGTATGGAAACATCGCAAGGCACAACTTCAGAATAGACGCCAAAATCACGCACTCTTCTTGCTATGAGATGCCCGTATTGCGCCCCGAAATTCAGTACTAAAATCATTTTAAAACAATGATTTAAACCAATTAATAAACCTAGTAAAAAAACTTTCTTGCTTTTCTTCTACAATAACAGGTTTTGGTTCTTCTTCTATAATTATTTCTTCTTTAATTTCTTCTTGAATAGGCTCTGGTTCTTCTACAACCTCTTCTTTTGCTTTGTTTTCCTCTATTTTCTTTTTTAATTCTTCTAAAGGATCAACTTCTAGAATTTCTTCTTCAGCTTCTTCCTCAACAACCACAACCTTGCCCTCTTCTTTTTTTATTATTTCACTTTCTTCAACACCTAAAATAAATTCATTTCCTTTCAGATCGTGTTTTTTATGATTCTTTAAAACTTCAACAGCTTCTTTGGTTCCATCATCAGAATTGCCAGAAACCAGTAAATGAACATAGCTTCCTTCATCAATCACCTTGATTATTGCCGTCCCGTCTTCTATAAATTTATGGCAATTAGCTTCATCAACATCCAATACATCTGCAATGATATCATTTGCGCAAGGACTGCCGATCAAAATTAAATTTTGTTTTAAATCTGTTATATCACTGGCCAAGCTGGCAGCCCCTATGATAGGTTCAGTGACTAAACCACCATAAAAGCTGAGCAATTCAATCTGCAGCAGAACATCTGAAGAGCTTGCTTTGTTTCCTACCACTATTAAAGCATCAAACTTGCCGCCATCAATGAACATATCAGGCCAATCTCCCAAATCAGCAGCAAAAACTAAGCTAGTTAAAAGAATTAATATTATCAATGGGATCATTATTTTTTTCATTTTAATTATTTGATTATTTTTAAAATTTTTTTGATTGATTTCTATTATTTTTTATTTTATTGAATTTTTTGTCATTGAAAATTAGTCGCATATACATTAACGATTGGTTAATTCCCACTTAATGAATTATTTGTGAACTCATTTCTTATGTATTGTACTAATCTCTTAATAACAAGGAAAACTATTTTAAAAAATAAAAACTTATTAAGTGCATATTATATCCAATTTACCCATTTCAATTGCTTTCTTTACTTCAAGTCCTATTCTTTCCCCGTAACTTAAGGAATAACCATAAAGATAGCCCGAGTAAGGAGTAAACAAAGTTCCAGGGCTTCCTGGAATTCTCATGCTTACATCAAAGATAACAATGTCTTCCTTGCCTTCTTCAGCAACAACAGCTCCTTGCAATGCAAAAGGCCCAATTATTCCAGTAGCATGTTTCTTTGTTGCTTCAACAAATCTTTCCCCAAGCTCAAATACTTTCTCCAGCAATGATTCTTTGATTGTTACAGTAAAATGACCGGTTTCAATGTATTTTGGCTTCATATGCTTTAAAACTTCCAGTTGCTCTGTTGCAGGCAATCTCAAAACACCATCTAGATTTGTCTGTCTTCTTGCATCAGTGCCCATCAATTCAAGCTGATCATCCAAAGGGCTGTAAAAGAAGTTAAAATTGACATGAGCGCCAATTGCATATTCTTCAATTACTGCTTTTTTCAGGTCTTTGGCGTTAATTATTTTTTTACTTAGCAGTTCATTTGATTTTTCCTTGTAATCCTTAAAGCTGGAGCACAAAAAGAAAGCCCTTTCATAGCCTCTTTTAGCTTCTGCGACCTTTACAATGACTAGCCTATCAATTTTTTTAGGGTCATTGAATAATTTTGGTGTTCTTATTCCTGCTTTTTCAAGCAAAAAATATTGGTTTTTAGGAACATCTCTTTCTTCCAGCTTTACCATGTCTCTGCTTCCATAAATCGGAACTAAAAATTTGTTTTCAATATCTTTGAAGTTGCAGTAAACCCAGAAATACCTGTTGTGAACAAAAATAGTGTTTCTTTTTCTTAATTCTTCCTGGACATTTTTTTTGGTGATATCTGCGAATTTATTCACAACAATTACATCATCGACAAAACCAATTCCTTCTCTTCTTTTGTAATATTTTGTGTATGTCTTTTCCCTGCCTTTTTGGCAGACAGCCAAAGTCTTGAAACCATGACTATGAGCACCTCTGCAGACATCCAACCCAGAATGACCACCAAGCACACCAATAGTTATGTCATTCTTGTCATAACCTTCCAGTATTTTTGAAATTTGTTTTTGGGAAATCATTTTAACCCAGCACCTTACCTAATTTCTTTCCTTTAATCGCATTCTTAAGCTCTATGGCAATTCTCCTTCCGGTTGACATTGGCTTGTTGTATTTTAAAGCAGTATATGGTGAACCTTCGACATAAGGGTTAGTTCCTGCAACAATTCTCGCTGAAATTTCAAAAACAAAAATTTCTTCTTCCGGTGTAAGTACTGTTTCAAGGCAGAATGGCCCAAACAAGCCAGGTGGTGCTAATTTCTGAGACGCCTTAACGACTTTTTCTCCCATGTCGATCAATCTTGGCAAAAATGATTCACGGACAACAACAGGGATGTTGCCGACAATCACATAGCTTGGATCAATTTTTGGGAAAACTAACTGGTCTCTTGCAGATATCCTGCCGAGAGAGTCTACATTGCTCTCATACCTGATATCGCAGCCCATTATTTCAATTTCATTGGTTAACGAAGAGTAAAAATAATGTATAAATAACGGAACACCTATAATATATTCCTGCAGGATGTATTTTCTTAATTTATATGGCTTTATTTTTTTATTGAAATCTTTTTCATCTTTTGCAAGGAAATAACCTTTTCCACCTTCTGCACCCATAAACTTGACAATCACTGGCTTATCGATGTCTTTTGGCTGCTTAAACAGTGTTGGAACTTTTAAGCCGGCATTTCTAAGCCATTGCCTTTCCAGATACCTGTCAGACTCCCATTTCAGGATTTTTTTATTTCCGTAATAGTCAACTTTTAGCTTTTCAACTTCTTCATAGCCCATGTAAGTCACAAAAGAACCGTGCGGAATTACAATTGCATTCTCTTTGATAAGCTTATCTTGAATTTTTGGAAAATCTTTGTAAGATTTGAGAGAAATAATTTCATCAGCAGAATTAAACATCTTGTAAGGCTTTTCAGAGCCTTTCTTGCAAATAGCTATAGTCTTGAAGCCTTCGTCATGCGCTCCTTTGAATATTTGCAGTGCAGAATGAGATCCTATTGTTGCAATCTTATACATCGAAATTCCACCTCCTTAGATAGTGGCTTCGTAAACTCAGCCACAATATATTTCTGGAATTTCGACTGTGATCAAAAACCACGTTTGGTTTTTGACATTTTGTCTGCGCCATATCATAGGAGAGATTATGGATTATATAAATTTTACTACCTAAAGTCTAAACAATATACTTATTTTCAATATAGTAAATTAATGTTTAAGTCTACCAAAATGTTTAAATAAAAACCACTTTTACTTTCACCTATGGCAAAGTACTCTAAACCTTCAAACATTGCAGTCATCGGCATGGAATGGGGAGATGAAGGCAAGGGCAAAATAATCGATTTCTTGGCTGAAAAGGCAGATGTCGTTGCAAGATTTAACGGCGGCAACAACGCAGGCCACACAATAGAAGTTGGCGGTGACAAAATAGTGCAACATCTAATTCCTTCAGGTATTTATCATAAAAATACCCTAAACTTAATTGGAAATGGTTTAGTTGTTGATCCAAGGGTATTTATTAATGAAATTAAAAATTTAAAAAAACACCACATCAAGATTAATCATGAAAATCTCATTGTCAGCCAGAATGCCCATGTTATTCTTCCCCATCATATCGAAGAGGACAAGAAGGCCGGAGGGAAGATAGGGACAACAGCCAGGGGCATAGGACCGGCTTACACTGACAAGGCAGCAAGATTTGGATTGAAAGTTTACGAATTTGTTGATGAAACTATTTTCAAGAAAAGATTTGGCAATGAGGAATTTTATGATGTTTACAAGGATTACGCTGAAGCAATAAAGCCGTATGTCAATGATACTTCAGCAATAATGAACTATGCAGTAAACCACAACCAAAAGGTTATTTTTGAAGGAGCCCAGGGAACTTTATTAGACATAGATCATGGAACTTATCCATTTGTTTCATCATCAAATTCAACAGTTGGAGGAGTATGCACAGGACTTGGTATTGCTCCAAAAAAAGTGCAAAGCGTCTTGGGTGTTTGCAAGGCCTACAAAACAAGAGTCGGCCATGGCCCTTTCCCGACAGAAATCACAAGTGGTGTAGGAACTAAAATTCAAAAATTAGGAAAAGAATTCGGCGCAACAACAGGCAGGCAAAGAAGAATCGGCTGGTTTGACGCCTTGATCGGAAAATACGCTGTAATGATCAACGGCATTGATTCAATTGCAATCACAAAACTTGATGTCTTGACAACAATCAAGAAATTGCAGATATGCGTAGGCTACAAATACAAGGGCAAGACACTGAAAAACTTCACCACGAACATGAAAGTTCTTCAGAACTGCCATCCTGTTTATGAAGAATTGGATGGTTGGTGGGATGACTTGACCAAAGTAAGGTCTTATGACAAGCTGCCGCTTAACGCAAAGAAATATTTGAGAAGAATCGAGCAATTACTCGGCGTGCCAATATCAATCATCTCAGTCGGCCCAAAAAGAGAGCAAACCATTATAACAAGGCCAGAATTTTTGTTTTAAATCCTCTCAATAACCAGCTTCCCTTTCTCAACTTTCAGGACAAGCTCTTCCTTTTCGGTGAATTTGGAGATGTCAGTCACAAACTTTGGCAACAAAATACGATTTCCACGGAAATCAAGGTTGCTTATTATTTGCTGGGCTATCTCCCCACTCAAACCCAAGTCTTCATAAATCTTCAAAGTTGCTTCGTCCCTGTCTCTTGCAGAAAATATCTCTGATTTTTCAAAAAGATATTTTGCTACCTTGTCCGGGATGTTTATGCTTGTTGCTTTTGTGATCCCTTTCAGGCCTGGCGATAAATTCGCTTCAATGACCAAAGGCCCTTTAGGGCTTTCTAGCATATCAACTGCACAGACATCAGCTCCAATTGATGCTGCTGTATCAATTGCAATTCTTTTTGTTCTTTGATCAAGCACACAAGCTTCTCCTGTTCCGCCTGCATGAATATTTGCCCTCATTTCGCCTCTGACAGCCTTTCTTTTCATTGAAGCAACAACCCTGTCGCCAACAACAAAAGCCCTTACATCAACCCCGCCTGTTTCTATGTATTCCTGAATCAAAAATGGCTGTTTAAGGGCTATCAGGGCATCCAGCATTGAAGATGCAGCTGCATAACTCTCTGCAAACATGACTCCCTTTCCCTGGGTTCCGTGCGGAAATTTCAGCACAATAGGATATTTAACCTCATTCAATACTTTCTTTGCAGCTCTTGTTGAAGAAGCAAGATAAGTTGTTGGCATTGGGATATTAAAATGCTGCAGTGCCAGATGAGTAAGTAATTTATCATGGCCTAAAGTAAAAGTTTCAGGTTTAATTGGCATATAGGAAGACCTAAACAAAGTTCTTGTCACAGATCTTAATAATGGAGCATACCTGAATGACCCTCTTGCATAGATGCAGCTGTATTGAGGCAATGGCTTTCCCTCATAAAGGACGGCTAATTTTCCGACTCCTAGATTAACCTCAACATCCCTTAAGTCAATATTATCTACAGAGTCAAAATAATTTTTCATTGCATCGCTCACCATCAATGAGCTTCTGCTTCCCAAAGACATTACTGCTGCTTTCATTCAACGATTCCGTCCGTTGACACCGGGAAACTTTTTTAGAAAAAAAGTTTCATCAAAAAATGCACCATCTCCGATGGCGCAGATCGTGTCAACTCGAATTATTGTGTTCATTTTCCAGGATCAATCAAGAAACCATTTCTTAAGATATTTTGTCCGATTAAAATTCTGTATTTCATATGATCCCGGTCAGCTAATGTAAATTCTGATTTTATGTTCTTTCCAGCCAATTCAATTGTCGCTTCAATTATGGGCCTTAATTTTGAGCCATGCGCTGATTTTACAAGTTTTGATTTTATCACAGGGCCCAGCCTTAATTCTGCTGCCAGATTAGTATCGATAGAACTCTTTGTAGCCCCTGTATCTATCTTTGCAATGACATTTTTTTTGCCATTGTCATGCTCTATGTTTACCTTTTCTGTCAATCCTATGAGTATTTTCCCGTTCAAAGTCTTGTATTCTCCCATAGCAATCCAGAACTAAAAATGGTTTATTAATTTATTGGTTTGTAAAAAAATCATTTCATTTTACGCAATATTTAAATACATTCTTATGCAACACAAAATAAAATGGGTGTGGCTATAATTACTTTCCTTGTATTCGGTTTTCTGTTAGGTGTAAGGCACGCTTTTGACTCAGATCATATTGCAGCAATGTCAACATTGATTGCCAAAACAAAATCATTGAAAAAATCAACGTTATTGGGAATTCTGTGGGGTTTTGGCCACACAATTTCATTATTTATTATTGGATCACTTATTTTGTTGTTTAAAATTACAATACCGGAGAAAATTGCTTTATCATTTGAATTATTAGCGGGGATAATGCTGGTTATTCTTGGTTTTAACATTATTTTCACTTTAAATAAAAATAAAATTCACATCCATAAACATAGCCATGGAAATAAAGAACACCATCATTTTCACTCGCATAAATTTAACAAAAATCATTCGCATGAGCATTTGCAGGCAAGTAAATCATTGTTGATCGGCTCTGTTCATGGATTGGCAGGAAGTGCTGCACTTGCATTGCTTGTTTTGACAACAGTAAATTCAACTTTGATGGGCTTGTTTTATATTATTATTTTTGGAGTTGGCTCAATGCTTGGAATGACCTTGATAACAGCATCAATTTCCTTGCCAATAATATTATTAGAAAATAAGTTAAATAACTTCGATAGATTAATAAAATTAGCTGCAGCTACATTTAGCCTGTTGATAGGCGCTTTATTTATTTACAATATAGGGATTCAATTGCTATGAACAAGGAATTAAATAAAAAATACCAAAACTTGAAAAAAATAATCAAGAGATTAGACTCTGCAATAGTTGCTTTTTCAGGAGGAGTTGACAGTTCTTTAGTTTTAAAGGTTGCTTGTGATATTTTGAATGAAAACGCTGTAGCTGTCACTGCTGACACCCCTTCAATACCAAGAAGAGAGCTTGAAGAGACAAAAAANATAGCGAAACAGGTAGGTGCTAAGCACATTATAATCAATACATTAGAAACAACAAATAAGAATTATCTTGAAAATCCAAATAATAGATGTTATTATTGTAAATCAGAATTATATTCAAGATTAAGGGATATTTCTTTAAAATTAAACATAAAAAATGTATTGAATGGCACAAACTTCGACGATATCAAAGACTACAGGCCTGGAATGAAGGCAGCTGAAGAATTTAGAGTAATAAGTCCTCTAAAAGACGCAGAATTCACCAAAAAAGAAGTTAGGGAACTTGCTAGATTTCTGCGTTTGAGTATTTGGAACAAACCAAGCGCCCCTTGCTTGTCTTCAAGAGTGCCTTACGGGCAGCAGATCACCTTGAAGAAACTTTCAATGATTGAAAAAGCTGAAAACTTCCTTAAAGATTTTGGAATCAGGGAATTAAGGGTAAGGCATTTCGGAAAAGCAGCAAGAGTTGAAGTAAATGAAAATGACAAATCGATCATAAACGATAATTTTAATAAAATTGAATCAAAATTCAATGAAATCGGTTTTGATGAGATAAGAATTTCAAATTTTAAAAGCGGCTCCTTAAACTTGATGATAAATGTACGAGCAGAAAATTAGGAAATTGATGCACGGATTGAAGAAAGACAGGATTAAAGTAGATGATGCAGTAAAAAAATTAAAATTCATGCCGTTTGAAGACCTGGGATTTGCTAAAATAGACCATCATAGAGCATTAAGAAAAGGATTTCCGGAGGTAGTTTATTGCCAAAATAAGACAATCAGGCAGGTTGCAAATATTATTAAGAAATTAAATAGGAGCAATATGAATATTTTAGCAACAAGAGCAACAAAAGAGATGTACAATGAAGTCAAAAAGCAAAATAAAAATGCTAAATATAATGAATCATCAAAAACAATAATAATCCAAAATAATAAAAATAAGAGATTGAATAATAACAAAATCACAATTCTGAGCGCTGGTACATCTGATATTAATGTTGCTGAAGAAGCGGCAATTGTTGCAGAAGTTATGGGCAACAAAGTTGAAAGGCTGTATGATGTAGGCGTTGCAGGGCTCCATAGGTTATTGAACAATAAAGAAAAACTTGAAGATTCAAGCGTATTGGTTGTTGTCGCGGGCATGGACGGCGTTTTACCTAGCGTTGTTTCCGGCATTTTTGGCAAGCCGATAATTGCAGTGCCTACATCAGTTGGTTATGGAGCATCATTCAAGGGAATTGCACCATTATTGACTATGTTGAACTCATGCTCACCGGGCGTTGTTGTAGTCAACATCGACAACGGCTTCGGAGCAGGTTATTTCGCAAGCATGATTAATAAATAAAAATGAAAACAATATACTTTGACTGTTTTTCAGGCATAAGCGGAGACATGATCCTAGGTGCATTGCTGGACTTAGGTCTTGATATTAAGTTTTTAGAGAAGGAATTGCAAAAATTAAAATTAAAGGACTATAAAATTGCAGCAAAAAAGGTTGTTAAAAACGGAATTACTGCAACAAAGTTTGATTTAGTTGAAAAACAGGGCAAAAATAAAAAACATAATCATAAAAATCTAAATGAAATTGTTAGAATAATCAATCATTCAAGGCTGGATATGGACATCGGATATAAAATAAAAAAAATATTCCAAAAAATAGCAACTGCAGAAGCAAAAGTTCATAACAAATCAATCCAAGACATACATTTTCATGAAATTGGCGCTTTAGACACAATAATTGATATTGCTGGTGCTGTTATTGGATTTAAAAAACTTGGAATTGAAAAAATTTATGCCTCAAAACTTAATGTAGGCTCAGGTTTTGTTAAATTCTCGCATGGAAAATGGCCAGTTCCAGCCCCTGCAACTGCAGAGATGCTAAAAAATATTCCAATCTACAATAATAAAACAGAATTCGAGCTAGTAACACCAACCGGAGCTGCGATTATTTCTACTCTGGCTGAAAAATTTGGAGAAATCCCTCCAATGGACTTGGAAAAGACAGGTTATGGTTCAGGAACTAAAGATCTGGAACAGCCAAATGTGTTGAGAGTTTTCTTGGGAGAAGAAATTGAAGCCGATGACGCAACAATAAATGTCATCGAAACAAACATTGATAACATGAATCCTGAGATTTTCCCTTACGTAATTGAAAAATTAATGCAAAATGGCGCCTTAGACGCTTATTTAACAAGCATTGTAATGAAAAAAAACAGGGCAGCTATTAAAATCACAGTTCTATCTAAAGTTGATGACACTGATAAGCTTTCAAAAATTCTTTTTGAAGAGACGACAACTTTAGGAGTAAGGATTTTCCCAGCAACAAGAAAAACATTAGAAAGGGAAATCAAGGAAATAAGCACATTGCATGGAAAAGTAAGGTATAAAGTTTCTAAATTCAGAAACAAAGTCAAAAATATTTCACCTGAATATGAAGATTTAGTAAAAATTGCCAGAAAAAGGAAAATTCCTTTAAGAAGAGTTTATGAGGAAAACTAAAACTTATATCAAACCTTAATAACAAAAGTCTTGGCTATTTTGTCATGCAATCCCTGTTTCTTGCTGTCCCACCCTATCATAAAATACCCAATTCCGAGTATCAAGGCGGATAAATATGTTGATATAAATCTTAAAATTGCAATTGGAATCCCTATATATTTTCCCTTTTGATTGACAATTCTCAGCCCAAGTATTAATTTTCCAGGAGTCCCGCCTTTGACGCCATTTAAATAGATAACTAAAGCCGCGTAACCCAGTTGAGTCAGATAAGTTATCGAATTATAGTACAGGAAATAGAATAGCAACAGGTTTATAGCACCAAGAGGTATTCCGATTATTATAAGGTCCAAAACTGCAGCAAGAAATCTGATCCAGAAACCACCATACCTTGGATTTTTCATGTTATACATAGATTCACCTTACTGCTTTGATCTAGCTTTCCTTATTGAATTATCAACTATATATTGTTTCTTTTTGATTCCATCTTTAAAATCAATATAGGAATATAAATAAAACACATTTATAAAAGTAAGTACAAAAGATTCCAGGATTAATAACAGGAACCCTATAACAAGGATGATTAAAAATAAGAAAGCATTATTGCTTGTGAATAAGAGGGAAAGGATGTTAAATTTAGGCGTGCTGACTAAGCCGCTCACAGCCCAACCCAAACCAAACATAACCCCAAAAAGCAGTAGCACATGCAGTAGATTGTTCTTTGTTATCTGATAGCTATACCTGAAGGATTTTAAAACCGATTGTTCTTCTATAAACATGATTGGAACGGCAAAATAAAATTTGATCAGGATGTAAATAAGATAAGCAAGATACCCGAATACAAACAATATTGTGATTAGCACGCCCAACCATATGTTTAGTATATAAAGTAAAATTAGAATACCTATCCCCAGTATTAGGGGGATCATTATCAATAAAAACAAGATTATCTTTAGGGCCAGGAATTTTAATATGAACCTATTTGTTAATTTGACGGTATTTGAGAGATTTAATTTTTGATTCTTAATATTTAAAGTGACTATTGCATAGGATGCTATTGATAGGTAAAATGACAAAACAATGGATATTATGACAAATATTATCAGAAGCACTATATTTTTCCTGTTAATGAATGGTATAAATTGCTCGAGTTCAAATCCTTGCTCTTCTGAGTATTTATCAAATTTATCATCAGATTGGTTTCCTTCATCAAGATACTCTAACAGGCTTGCTGTAAAGCTACCCCCTTGTGTAACATTATCCCTAAAATTTTTGAATTGATCTTCATCATATTGGCTTGATATTTTTATTAAATCTGTACTTACCCCATACAAACCTGAAATATTGAGGTAGATTAAAACAAGCAGTGGCAATAAAATCAAAGAAATCAGGACTGGCGCTACCAAAACCTTGTTCTTTTTTAATTGCGAAAAGCTGGTTGTGAATATTTTATCTATTCCCATTTTCAAACCTTCTCAAACTTCTTAGCAACTTTTTCTTTACCTAAAGCCAGTATGAAAGGAGCTAACCTGGGGCCTCTTTCATTGTGCAGAAGAACACTATAGACGCCCTTGAAGAATTCGCCCATTGTCAATCCCTCTTCTTTGGCAAGGCCATAAAGTCTGGCTTGTAGTCCCTCTTCATCCCATTTCTTTTCTAATTCTTTCGCTAATTTCCTTATTGCATTTTTCTGCTTTTCAGAAAGCTCAATATCTGTTACCTCCTCTTTCTTGTTGTCCTTCATCCAATTTTCCACGTAATCAAGCTTTTCATCAAGCATCTTTTCTTCCTGCTTTGACAATTTTTCAGGTATATGCTTGCTTTTTTTAAGCACGGATTTAACCACTTTTTTATCTTTAGCTATTATCAGGATATTTGTCAATATATTGTAAGAATTGAAAAATGTGGGTTTTTTTATAGGTTTTAAAAAATTCATATATTCATAAAGCCTTTTCATGTGCACTAATTCTTTTTCATTTGGAATTTTAATAATTCCGAAGTAAACCTTTGCCAGATTATCCACTTCATCCATATAGATGGGTATTGAATCTAAATCCACGACTCTCGTTGTCCTTAATCTTTTTAAAAATAATAACCTTAAGCTTTCAGGGCTTGCGTACTTAAACCACATTTCTGGAGTGAACACGCGGCTGGCAGATTTGGAGATTTTTTTACCGCTTCTTTCAGTCAGCATTTCGTAAAGTGAATGCAGTGGCGGTTCCCAGTTTAAGATCTCCCTGCTTATCCTATCATTGGCTTTGACGCTGTCCAGGATATCCTTGCCATAAGCCTCATAATTTATCTTTAAAGCTCTCCATCTGCAAGCAAATTCAGCTTTCCAGGCAACTTTACCGTCCCTTATCCCAGCTTCCCCTTCATATCCGCAGCCTTTGATAGGTATATTTTTTCCTGTATTAGAATTGCTGCCCATGAATTCCTGGTCGCATTTATAAGAAATCTTTTTTGTTTTTGGATCAAACTTGTATGCGCTTGTCGTGTATATTCTTTTGCATTTCCCGCAAATTGGAAGAAAAGGCAATATTCTCAAAAATTTATCCTGGCCTGTTACTTCCTCAATTATCTTCCCGACATCCTTGGCTCTTGTCAAAATGTCTATGACTTCGTTATCCAATTTACCTTTAGAATATTCTTCATGTGCTCTTTTCAGTATGAACTTCAGTCCTAATTTATTGAATGATTTAGCAAGGATGCTGGAAAAATGGTCAGCAAAACTTCCATGACAATTGAAAGGATCCTTTATAAGAGACACTGGTTTTCCTATATCATCTTCCAGACTATCAGGAAAACCCATTGGTACTTTTCTTAACCCATCCCTATCATCAGAGAAAGCTATAAATTCACTCTTAGCACCTAAATCTTTTAGTGCAAGATTAACCACAAAATTCCTGACACCGTCACCAGCAGAGCCAACATGTGGAATACCTGATGCACCAACACCCATTTCTGTTCTGAAAACCTTTGTACCGCGGTCTAATTTATTCTCTCTTTCTAAAACTTCCCTGGCAATCTGATCTGCCCAGAACATAGTTTCGTCTTTGTTATTCATATCTGCCATAGAAAGAAAAAATGGTAAAGATTATTTAAAGATTGTGGAAATTTATTTTCCCAAATAACCTTTTGCTTTTAATAATTCAGCAACAAGAATAGCTCCACCAGCAGCTCCGCGAATTGTATTGTGGGATAAAGAAACAAATTTCCAACCCAAAACAGAATCTTGCCTTAGTCTTCCAACTGTTATGCCCATTCCATTTTCAATGTCTCTGTCAATTCTTGTTTGTGGTCTGTCTTCTTCCTCAAAATATTTCATGAATTGTTTTGGTGCAGAAGGCAAATTAAGGTCTGAAATTGGATTCTTATAATTAACAATTGCATCAACAAATTTTTCTTTTGAAATTTTTTTCTCTAGTTCAATATCGACAGATGTCATATGGCCATCAATTACTGGAACTCTTATGCATGTGGCCGATATAGTGAGTGTTTTTGCTTCCTCAATATGACTATCTTTAATCTTTCCAAGTATTTTCATCGGTTCTTTTTCAGATTTAGCTTCTTCACCTTTAATCAACGGAATTATATTTCCATTCATCTCTGGCCAAGTTTCAAATGTCTTCCCAGCACCTGAAATTGCCTGCAAAGCAGTCACAATAAGTTTTCTTGGTTTATATGATTCAAGTGCTTTTATAACAGGAACATAAGACTGAATAGAGCAATTTGGCTTAACTACTATAAACCCTTTATTCCATCTTCTATCTTTTCTTTGTATATCAATTAAATCAGTATGTTGTGGATTTATCTCTGGAATGATCATTGGAACATCTGCTGTCCAGCGATGTGCAGAATTGTTTGATACAACAGGACAATCTTTGCTTGCATAAAGCTCCTCAATTGATCCAATTTTGTCTTTATCTAAATCAAGTGCAGAAAAAACAAAATCAACTTCGCTAACTATCTTGTTAATATCTTCCTCAACTGCAACCACTTTTATACTTTTAACCTTATTTGGAATAGTTGCATCAATTTTCCACTTTCCTTTAACAGCTTCTTCATAAGTTTTACCTGCAGATCTAGGAGATGCAGCTACTGCCACTACCTGAAACCATGGATGATCCTGCAGCAGCTGTACAAATCTCTGCCCGACCATCCCTGTTGCTCCTAAAATACCGACTTTGATTTTTTCCATTTTAATCATCCATAAAATTCATCATGTAAAATATTCACTGCTTTCTCAACCTCTTTGCCATCTACAATAAACGTGATATTTATCTTAGACGCGCCTAGTGATATCATTTCAATGTTAATCTTACCTTTAGCTAAAGATCCAAAAGTTCTGCTTGCAATTCCTGGTGTATTTTTCATTCCCTCTCCAACAACACATACTATAGCTCTATTTTTAAGCAACTGAACATTAGCTATTTCTTTTAGCTCACTTAATATATCTTCAATATTCTCGTCATTGTCTATAGTTAATGAAACGCTTACTTCAGATGTTGAAACAACATCAACGCTTTTGCCGTTTTTATTGAAAATGTCAAATATTGTTGCTAAAAAACCATAAGTGCCAAGCATTCTTGTTGATTCTATATTGATTAATGTAATATTTTTCTTACAGACTATTGCCTTTATTACTTGTTTATTCCGATAAGAATCTTTTAATATTGTAGTTCCACTATTTTTTGGATTAAACGAGTTTAATACTTTTACAAATATATTTTTATTCATTGCAGGCAAAATTGTCTTTGGATGCAGTACTTTAGCTCCAAAATAAGCGAGCTCAGAAGCTTCTGCAAATGATACTTTTCCAAGCGTCCTTGCGTTTTTTACAATTTTGGGGTCTGATGATTTAATCCCATCCACATCAGTCCAGATCTGTATTTCATCTGCATCAATCGAAGCTCCAATAATTGCTGCTGTATAATCAGACCCCCCCCTCCCTAATGTTGTAATTTCTCCATTTTCCGTTTTTCCAATAAAACCTGTTATAACAGGAACAACTTTTGTTCTTTTAAGATTATTCTTAATATTGGTGTAAACGCTCTGCAATGGTTCCGCCTCTCCAAAATTAGAATTTGTTAAAAATCCTATATCATATGAATTAAGAGCTTGAGCATTTATGTCTTTTTTATTCAACAGAGCTGCAACAATCTTTGAAGACATCCTCTCGCCAAAAGATTGGAAATAATCAAGAAGTTTGTCATTTATCCTGCTCTCATTATTTACCCTTCTGGCAGCTTTAGATAATTCTTCAAAATCATTATCCAGCAATGATTGGTCTATATTCAGTTGTTTTAGGATTTCCAAATGTCTCTGCTGTATACCCTTAAGTATATTGCTGCCCCCACCCATTGCACATTCATTTATTAGCTTTATCAGCAAATCTGTGATTTTTGCAACAGCAGACACAACTACAACAGGTTTCTGATCTGTTTTAGACTTTATAATATTAGTAGCACTATTTATTCTATCCGCATCTCCTAACGATGTTCCGCCAAACTTCATTACTATCATTTTAAGTGTTCCTCAATTCTTTTAACAGCTTCTTTGATATCTTCCCTATGTCCAAAAGCGCTAAATCTGATAAATCCTTCTCCACTAGGCCCAAAACCAACGCCTGGAGTTGTTACAATATGTGCTTGATTCAAGATTTCTTCAAAAGCTTTCCAAGAGTTCTTTCCAGGAATTCTTGTCCAAATATAAGGTGAATTAACACCACCATAAATTTCATAACCTAATTTTTCCAAAGTTTTCCTTATAATTCTGGCGTTTTCCAGGTAATAAGAAACAGTTTGCTTCATTTCTTTCAAGCCTGCATTATCCAAAGCAGCCAAACCGCCATGTTGAACAATATTGGAAGCTCCATTAAATATAGTGGTCATTATTCTGTTCCAATCTTTTCTTACTTGAGTTCCATCTTCATATTTTAGTTGATTTGGGATTATAGTCAATCCAAGTCTCACACCAGTAAATCCAATGGACTTTGAAAATGAGCTTATCTCGATAGCTACATCTTTAGCCCCTTCCACCTCATAAATAGACCTAGGCAGATTTTCATCGGAAATAAACTGGCTATAAGCTGAATCGTAAATTATGATTGACTTATTTTTTCGGGCAAAATCAACTAATTGCTGCAATTGCTCTTTTGTTGCAACAGCCCCAGTTGGATTATTTGGATTGCAAAAAAATATTAAATCTGTTCTCTTTGTATTTGCTAAATCAGGGAAAAAATCATTTTGTGGGTTGCATTTCATATACTCGATTCCGTCAAAATTTGTTGATTTCTCATTATAATTGCCGGTCTGGCCAAGAATGACACTGCTGTCCACATAAACTGGATAAGATGGGTCCTGAACTGCAATTGTAACCTTGTTTCCAAACAATACTTGCAATCTTCCTGTATCGGGTTTTGCACCATCAGAAACAAAAACTTCATTTCCCTGGATCAATCCATTATAAAGTTTAGCTGCAATTTTCTCTCTTAATTCACTTAATCCTTGCTCTGCACCATAACCGCCATAACCTTCCTTTGTTCCTAAATCAGAAACAGCTTTGCTTAACCCTTTAACAATACGGGGCGTGATCGGTTCTGTCGTGTCTCCGATACCTAAGCTGATTATTTTCGCATTAGGATTTTTACTAATAAATTCTTTTTTCCTTTTTTCTATTTCAGGAAATAAATATCCTGATTGCAGTTTTGCTAAGTTTGGGTTTCTTTTTACCATTTTAAGCCTTAAATGATTTCATTTTGTCAAAATCTAAAGTAGCAAAATAATCCTCAGCTGTTTCTGCCCTTCTTATTTCAACAACTTCATTATTTTCTCTCAGCAGCAATTCTGCAGATCTTAACTTCCCATTGTAATTAAATCCCATGGCATGCGAATGAGCCCCTGTATCGTGAATTACTATTATGTCTCCTTCTCCTACTTCTGGTAATTTTCTATCTATAGCGAACTTGTCATTGTTCTCGCACAAGGATCCTGTCACGTCATAAACTCTAGTTGGTGCTTCATGTTCCTTTCCCAGAACTGTTATATGGTGGTATGCTCCATAAATCGCAGGCCTCATAAAGTTTGCCATGCAGGCATCACATCCAACAAAATCCTTGTAAGTATGCTTTAAATGGAGAACTCTTGTAACCAAGTAGCCATAAGGTCCAGTGATTACCCTACCATATTCCATAAATACTTTTAATGCACCTAACTTATTTTTAACAATAATTTCATCATAAAGTTCCTTGATCTCCTGGGCTAATTTATTGTAATCTAATGCTTTATCTTCAGGTTTGTGTGGGATCCCCATTCCACCGCCAAAATTCACAAACTCCAGTTTTATACCTAATTTCTCTTTAATTTCAACTGCAAGCTCAAACATCATTCTGGCGGTATCGATGAATGATTTTGGGTTAAGCTCGTTTGAAACTACCATTGTATGAAGTCCAAACCTTTTAACTCCTTTATCTTTGAATAATTTATATCCTTCAAAAAGCTGCTCTCGTGTAAAACCGTATTTAGCTTCTTTTGGATCTCCGATTATAACATTGCCTTTCCTGGCTGGCCCCGGATTGTATCTAAAAGAGATCAAATCAGGAAGTCCTGCATGCTTTTCTAAAAAAGGTATATGACTGATGTCGTCTAAGTTGATTATTGCCCCCAATTCTTTTGCTTTTTTATATTCATTAGCAGGGGTGTCATTTGAGCTGAACATTATGTCTTCTTTTACTGTGCCTATTTTTTCTGACAGCACCAATTCAGGATAAGAACTGCAATCTGTCCCAAATCCTTCTTCCTTCAGAATTTTCATAATAAAGGGATTTGGAAGTGCTTTGACTGCAAAAAATTCTTTAAATCCTGGAAGAATACCAAATGCTTTTTTGAACAGTCTGGCATTATCTCTGATTGCACCCTCATCATAGATATAGAAAGGTGTCGGATGTACTTTAATTATCTCCAATATTTTTTCTTTTGTAAACGGCAGTTTTTTTATTGTCATTTTATTCATCAAAAAGAATTATTGATTGTCAAGATCAAATAATCTTCAAGTCCTTAAGAATCTTCTCCAATTTTTCCCTGTTTTCAGGCCTCATCTCACACATCGGTAATCTATATTGTTCTTTTATCATTCCTTTCATTGCTAAAGCTGCTTTTATCGGAATTGGATTTGTTTCTATGAAAAGTCCTTTAAACAATGGAGTCAATTTATCATTCATTTCTCTTGCTTTTTCAAAGTTGCCAGTCAAAAGATGTTCTGTCAGCTCATGCATTTCTTTTGGTATTATGTTGCTTGACACAGATATAACTCCTTTGCCGCCTAATTCCATCAATGGGTAAGTCATTTTATCATCACCAGACAAAACATCAAAATTAGGTATTTTTTCAATTACTTCTTTCATCTGGTTTATGTCACCGGATGCTTCTTTAACAGCCACGATGTTGGAATGCTCTTTAGCAAGCCTTTCCATTGTTGCTGTTTCAACATTAACAGCAGTTCTTCCTTTGATGTTGTAAACCACTACTGGTAAATCACTTGCTTTTGCAATAGCACTAAAGTGTCTAAACAAACCCTCTTGGGTTGGTTTATTATAATAAGGATTTACCTGCAGAGTTGCATCTGCTCCCAAATCAGCAGCTTCTTTTGTCATCTCAACAGCATGTTTTGTTGAATTGCTGCCTGCACCTGCAATAACTTTTACTTTCCCTTTGCACATATCCACAACTGTTTTAATAACTTTGATTTGCTCTTCTTTCTCTAAAGTTGGGCTTTCTCCGGTTGTGCCGCATGGCACAATGCCGTCAATGTTATTGTCTAGCTGAAACTGTATTAAATTCTTGAAAGATTCAAAATCCACTTGCCCTTTTTCATCAAAAGGTGTAACGATTGCCGTTATTGCTCCTTTGAACATTTTTATTACCTCACTTATGTTTTTACATATCATTTATATCGTAAAATCCTTTCTTATTATTGATCCACTGTGCTGCCATTAAAGCACCTAATGCAAATCCTTCCCTGTTTCTTGCAGTATGCTTTAATTCAATAGTATCTGCGCTGCTGTCAAAGCCAACAGAATGTGTTCCCGGAATAGAACCTGACCTTACCGAAGCAAAATGAAGCTCATTTGGTTCTATTTTTCTGTCAAGTTTATCAAAAACTAATTTATTTTTTCTTTGAATATTTTTAATCAAAATATTTCCAATAGATTTTGCAGTGCCGCTTGGGCTGTCTACTTTGTTTTTATGGTGCATTTCATACCCAAAAACATCATATTCATCAACTTTATTTATCAACTTAGCAGCAGCTTCAACTATCTTGAAAAAAATATTGACACCTACTGAAAAATTTGTTGCGTAAATAAAACCAACATTGTTTGAGTTCACAATTCCTTTGACTTCATCCAGCTTATCATACCACCCTGTTGTTCCAACTACAATATTTTTCTTGAGACTGGCAATTTTTCTGATGTTTTCCACTACTGAATCTGGAGTTGTAAAATCTATGCAAACATCTACATCTTTTAACGATTCTTCATTAATTTCCTTATATTTTGCATTTTTGTCGTTAATGTTTATAACGGACTGCACAGTAATGCCTTTAGCTTTGGCAGCTTTTTCTATCTCATGTCCCATCTTCCCATAGCCAATTATTGCGATGTTCATCTTAAACCCTCAAAGTAGAATAGAAACCATTATATACTATATAAACATAATGTTATTATAATAACAAATAAGATGGTAACAGTAAGTCATATTGTCAAGAAATTAGTCAGTGAACAGGTTTTTGTAGAAGAAGCACTTGGGAACAATATAATAAGCGTTGCTAACTTTGCAGAACAGTTACTGCCAAAAATCGAAAGAGAGCTAGGCAAAAAAGTCAAACACGCTGCCATTGTTATGGCATTAAGACGCTATTCTGAAGAAATTTCAAAGCATAGAAAAAGAATCAAAAAATTTGATTATTCAGGGGAAATATTAATGAAAACTAATGTTTGCGATTTTGCTGTTGTTAAATCACCCAGCCTTTTGGTAAAGTTAAAAACAATTTATAATCTTGTAAATTTTGAAAGAGGAGACACATTAAATGTCATACTGGGAAATAATGAAGTCAATGTTATTATTAATGAGAAGTATTCACAAAAATTAACAAATTTTCTTTCAGGAGAAAAAATATTAAATAAAGAGTATGGGCTTATCTCATTGACCATTATATTCACTTCTGAGGATTTTCTTTATACTTCGGGCATTATGTTTGATACTGTAAGAAGACTGGCATGGAATGATATTAATGTATATGAAATAGTCTCAACAATGACAGAATTGACATTCATCCTTAACAAAAAAGATTCTATGAAGGCTTATGATGTGCTTCAGGAATTAGTTAATAAATAAATGGGCCCAGCGGGATTCGAACCCGTGACCTATTGATTAAGAGTCAATCGCTTTTGGTAAAGAATCATCTTTTCTACCAGGCTGAGCTATGGGCCCATATTAGTCAAAAAATTTTTCCATTTAAATATCTTTGTGTATGGTACGGATTACTTGGCCTAATAGTCTTCATAAATTTATGTATTGATTCTTGGTCGGTTAATCTCAAAACAAAAGCATTTCCAGCTTTTCCCATTTTTGTTGTTTTTATGTAGTTTTTTTCTAAAATATCTTTAATAGCAGTTATAATCTGTAAGCTGTTCATTTTGAATTGAATAACAAGATGATTATATAGTTTATTGTGATTGTCATATTTCTTTGAATATCTTTTATATATGCTACCATCAGTATCAAAGATACCCCTAATACAAGCTAAAGAGAGGATATTATTTACCTTAATCATATTTGGTATAGAAATAACATTCTTCTTGCCAATGGGAAAACCAAATCCTACAAAAAAATCAAATACTTTTTTATATGTAGTTTCAAAACGAACTACTTTAGAATCCTTTCTAAGTCTTATACAGCCTTTTATACCAAACTCCTTAAACAAAATTGGTTGAAGTATTTCTCTATAGTATTGTTCATCATGATAATGACCAGTAATAAGTGTACAAAACTTATATCTCTTATCAAAATTTGCGAAATATTTAGATAGGCATCCATCACCTAACATAGCACCATACAGTTCAGCTAAATCTTCACTTATCTTATTTTTGTTTAAATTTAATTTTGTTAAATTCATTTTAAATCATCCTTTTTACTTAGTTGAAACTATGTAAATGATTTTAGTTTAAATAGTTCACGTGAACATGTCCAGTGCTTATTTTCAATATGGAAAAAAAGAAATCTTAATTTGATTGTTGATAAATATTACAAGGGATTTAAAATTATGAATAAAAACAAAATTTAGAAAGATTAAATACAGGTTGAGCTATGGGCCCATAAGTCTCAGAATAAAGAAATACTTTAAAAAATTAACTACACCATCTTCAGCTTCCCGGTAATTTTATCTATTTTCTCTTCTGTATCAGGACCAACACCCAAGCAGGTGATTGTTCCAGGTTCTACCACAGTATGGCCTGCATCTTTGATTAAGGCAGTCTTTAATTTGGCAGACTTGCATAAATCCTTATATTTCAATAATTCATCTAGATTTTCAACTTTAAGGACAACTTTTTTTCCGCCTTGATTTCTCCATTCTCTGACAGCATCGCCATAAGAATTGGAAGCTGCTTCCAAAGAAGCATGCGCAACCTGAGTTGCAAGCTTTCCTTTCGGGAGCTTTAAATCATGCCTCACCAATATAACTTGTTTATAGGTCATTTTTTGATTTTATTATTTTTATTTATTCTTTTATTGAGTTTTTATTTTTTATTTAATTTTTATATTTGTGAATTTTTATTATTTTTTTATTATTGGGGATTAGTGGCAAATACAATAACGATTTGTGAATATAAACATGAACAATTATTTCTTATCTCTTTTCTTCTGTATTGTACTTGACTCTTAATAACAATAAAAAACTATTTTAAAAATAATATCCTGATTACTCTTTATTTTTCCATTGCTTTTAATACTTTTCTCTTAAGTTAATCGATGTAATCACTCAAGCTTACTAAACAATCTTTATATATAATCCAGTTTTATACCTTAATTATGCAGAAATTAAAGGAACTAAAAGAAAAAGGAACTTATTTTGAAGGTTCTGACAAGAAATATCCTCAAGTTGATCTTCCAAAATGGCTTCAGGAAGAGGAAGAATAGTCATATCTTAAGTAGTTCTCCGTCAAAATAAACAGTCGGTTTCTTGAATACTTGATCTAAGTGTATTATCGCATAAATGCTTCCCCCAAACCAGTAATTTGATCCAATGCCTATATGGGCTGTGCCCAAGGTTTTGTCATCAACAATCATTGCTCCGATTATAGAAGCTTTCGGATTCAAGCCGATTCCAAGTTCGCAGATTCTTCTTACATTGCCTGGATTTTTAGCAACTGAAGCTGCCCATTTCAATGTTTTCTCAAGTTGTTTTGCTTCATCTCCTCCTTTAATCTCAGCTATCTCGCCTTCTTTAATTGTCAATTCTATAGGCTTTTTTATCAAAATTGTATGCTCATGTGTTCTTGAACTTCCGTCAATCACAACCTTCCCTTCAATTTTTTTTCCATTAGGGGGGGCGTAAACTTCACCTGCAGGCAAATTTCCTCCAGTTCCTGGTTTTGTGTAGTTTCCATCAGCTGCTATTGCATTAATCCCACTTTTATCATAGTACAAATCAGTTCCTGCTGGTGTTGTAATGTGAACTTCCTTAGCTTGTTCCATTTTCTTCCTTATCTCTTCATGCTGCGTCTGCAAAGGCTTGTAGTTGACATCTATCGCATTCAAAATCAGCTCTATGTTGCTTGTTGCCAAATCACCTAAGCTCATTGCAGAGACAAACCGGTGATTTTTCTTTGCTACCCATCTTCTGAAACTTTTTCCAAGTTCCTTTATGTTGCCTAATTTATCAGACATGTTCAAAATGATTATATTGCCTGACTTAAGGTCAGATAATCCATGTATCACGCCATCATCAGAGATATCACCTCTTGATTTAACTTTCTGCAGGACTAATTTTGAGTCCAGCTTGAGCTGCTGCGATGCCAGATAATAAGCTCCTGACAAAACAGCTGCTACATTCCTGTTTTCATAGCCTATATCGCCGACTATCAGAACTTTCTCGTCCTTTACAGCAAAGCATGGTGTAAAAACCTTGCTTAAAGGAAGTGCAGCTTTGGCTGCAAGATCATAAAGATTGTGCTCTTTTAACCATTTCAGAGATTCAAGTGTTTCCATCAGAATTTTAGATATGAGGGATATTTTTAAAGGTTTTGAAAATCTTTGATTTTCAAAGCCCAGAAAATCTTTGATTTTCGCTGTTTTGTATTGATATATAGTAATATTTTTATAACACCTAAATAATTCAAACATATGCCAGTTTGGATTAAAATCCTAATTTTTATTGTATTGTTCCTTATACTTTTTTCTTTATTCACATTCTTTATGTCTATCCGTCCAGCAAAAATAATAACAAATCTGGAACCTCCTGATCTGGGATTAAAGTATGAAGAAATCACTTTCAAAAGTACCGATGGCATTAAGTTAAGCGGTTGGTTTATCCCCAACAATAAAACCAAAAAAACAATAATAGTAATGCACGGCTATCCTGCTGATAAAGCCAATCTTCTCGGAACTGCTAATTTTCTTGCTGAAGATTTTAACGTGTTTCTGTTTGATTTTAGATACTTTGGCAAAAGTGAAGGAAAATACACAACTGTTGGTTATTTAGAAAAAAATGACTTATTAGGTGCTATTAAATATTTAGAAAAAGAAAAAAACTTAACCAAAATTGGCCTTTATGGTTTTTCCTTAGGGGGGGCAGTTGCTCTAATAACAAATCACAGCAATGTCAAGGCTATTGTAACTGACAGTTCATATGCTAGACTAAGTAACATGCTCACCCATATGTACAGGATATTCTCTATTTTCAGATATCCATTATCTTATTTAACAAAACTGTATGGATTGATATTCCTAGGAATAAATATTGACAATGTAAATCCAGTTGATGATATAAAAAACATCAATGTGCCTATTTTACTCATACATGCAGAAAAAGATTCACAAATTCCTGTAAGCGAAGTCCATTTGTTGCATAATGCAAACAAAGATGCAGAATTATGGATTGTTGAAGGCGCAGATCATGGTGAAAGTCATGCTATACATGCAGGCAAATATGAGAAAAAGGTGATTGAGTTTTTTAAGAGAATATAGAATAAAATGACCCGTCGCCAGGAAATTATCAAAATTCTAGAAGAAAATAAGCAAACTGCTCAGCAATTAGCGAACTACTTTCAAACAGAATTAAAAGAAATAATTGAAGATTTAGAGCACATTGAAAAGTCCATTAAACCAAGAAAATTAAAAAATCTTCCAGCTAATTGCAGAAAATGCAACTTCGTCTTTAGAGAAAGAAGCAAGATCAAAAAACCAAGCAAATGCCCAAGATGTAAAAGCGAATGGGTTGAAGCACAGATGTTCTTTATTCAATAAGGTTTTTATAATGAATTAATATACTAAATCTATGATAAAAGCAGTAATCTTTGACTTGGACAATACTTTGATAGACTTCATGACCATGAAAAGGATTAGCTGCGATGCCGCCATCACTGCAATGATTGGCGCTGGCTTGAATGTGGAAAAACAGAAAGCGATGAAAGAGCTTTTCTCAATCTATGACAAGTACGGTTTGGAAGAAAAAAAGATATTCCAGAAATTCCTTAAGAAGGTTGCTAAGAAAGTTGATTACGAAATTCTAGCTAGTGGAATAGTAGCATACAGAAGAGTCAGAACTGGATTTCTGGAGCCATATCCTCATGTTGGTGAAGTTTTGTTTGAGCTAAAGCATAGGGGCATCAAATTAGCCATTGTTTCTGATGCTCCAAGACTCAAAGCCTGGATAAGGCTGGTTTCCATGAAGATCAACCACTTGTTTGATGTTGTTGTCACATTTGACGATACTAAAGCCTTTAAGCCAAGTACCATGCCATTCAAGGCAGCCTTCAAAAAGCTCAAACTGAAGCCATCACAATGCCTCATGGTTGGTGACAGGCCTGAAAGAGACATTAAAGGTGCAAAGAAGCTGGGCATGACAACTTGCTTTGCCAAATACGGAAATCCTAAGGCAAAGAGCTCTGAAGCAGATTATGAGATAAATGATATCAAGGAACTGCTGGAGATTGTAGAGTAACAAATGATATCAATAGCAGATATAACAAATGAACTTGCAGTAGCGTTGTTCAGAGCAATAAGCAGACATAATATACATTTTGTTGCAGGCACAATCCCTTATGATCCGCCTTCAAGACATAAGGCTGTCAATGCTCTTTTATACGGCAGCCCATTGTTAAGTCATAGTAATAGAAGAAGAATAAATTTCTGCAATTATGAGGCGACTAAAATCTTTGGCAAGACAATTGATGAAATGTTGGGCATGCCATCTGATGAACTGGCCCCGGATGTTGATAATATTAGAGAAGATAGGGCATCATACTTAAAAGAGTCGCTTAAAGATCCAGTACATTTAAGCAATGCAAGAAGATGGCAATGGCAGCCAGACGGAGGCAAAAAGGAAATCCTGATAGACGCAACAGTATTCCCTTATGAATATAAGGGTATTATTTCCAGTGCTGCATCAATAACGCTTAAAGGTTATTATCAACCTTAAAGTGACAATTTACTCATAATTCACCATAATGTTTATATATAAGTAAGTAATGAATACACGAAACGGGATTTATTTCCTAAATATAATTAAAATTTCGAGGTGAGTTTATAATGACAAGAGGAAGATGTATGAAATGTAGAAAAGAAGTTGAAATCAAAGATGGTAAAGAAGTCACTATGAAAAATGGCATGAGAGCTATGAAAGGCCAGTGCGGCACATGCAGCACAAAAGTCTTCAGAATTCTGGGCAAGGCTAAATAAAGCCTTTTTTCTTTATTTTTTATATAGATTATATAGGATATCTATAAATATGTAGAAATATCCCATTTTATTTGGGGGTGCGTAGCTGTAAAATTCATTTACAGTTATAAGTATCTAATAAGAAATTGTCAAAACTGATTATGCTGGATCATAATGCAAGGGACCGCAAGTTAACTTGCAGGAAATTCAGCTAAACGTCAACTATGACAAAATTTAAACCTTTGCTTGCGTAAAAGACTTTAAACAAAAAGATTGTTAGAAAAACTATAACTGACAGCCTAGCTGGTTGGATAACAGCTAAACCCCTTCCTTTTCTAAATTAGCCTTTTTGTAAAGATTTTTAAAGAAATTTCTTATTCCTCTATGGATGACTCACTATCGTCAAAAATTTGATGAAGCAGAAGAAGTAATGAGGCGCAGAATAAGACATATGTCTGATGCTGAGCTAGAGAGAGTTATTGAAGAGTCGTCAAGTGAGCGTACTGCTATGATTTATCATACAAGTCAAGCTGCTAGACTTGAACGTGCCAGAAGAAGACAAGTTAGAACAGAAGGATTTGATAGTCAAGCACAAGATGTATGTAGTAGTTATGCTGCAATAGATGCTATGGATATTGCTAAGTCGATTTGCCATAACTGTAATTTAATGTACAAACCGGATTGCCCCTATGGCACTGGTGAGCCTCCGTTTGTTGAGGTTATTATTCAACTACCTGCTAAATAATCATTATCTGAGTTTAGGCAATACCTTATACGCAAAAACAGCAACAACAATTATAACACTCCAGAAAACAATTGCATTGATACTTTTTAACGCTAACATAACCATATTAATGACGAGTAGCAATATCATCAAAAAAACCAAAATCTTCAGAAAACCTTTATCTTTCATTTAAACATGTTCAAAGATCTCTTTTTAATTCGCATGTATGTAATTCCATTTCTCTTTTCAACTTGCTTATGAGTGTATACATTGCCATGTATTGTTATATAGTCTATCTTGTCCTTGTCAGAATTAAGTTGCAATATATCCACCCCCACGTATGCATTTTAATGTGAACTCGATATAAAAATGTTTTGTTTTGTCGTGTAGAAAAGTGTATACTGGAATATTATTTTCATTAGAGTTTTTATATTGTTTTTAGAATTTAGAAATGATAATTAATTAAATTTGAATAGAATCTTAAGATTCAGGATGAATACCAAATAGCTCGTGAAACTTCCTTCTAGCTACTTCGTCACTCACATTTGGTTGACCTGAAGAATATCTTGCTTTTGGTGGTTGTACTTCAACTGGTAATTGTGATTCAATTGGTTGACTAGGAATAACTCTTTGCCTTAATCCATCAACTGTGCTCATTAACGCAGCCATTACCTCAGGTGATACACTCTGCTCATCTGTTAACAGTTCTAATTGACCGCTAGGGCTTAATGAAAATAATTTTGAAACTCTATTTCCATCTTTAAGATAAAATGTCCAACAACTTGGACTATCGGATGGGGATGGTTTCTGACCCTCAGCTGGAGCTGGACTGTATACCCTTCTAACTCTAAGACTATGTAAATTAGCTAAGGACCCATCTATGTCTCCATGAGTAAGTCTTGCTGGTTGCCCAGAATATGTAGTAGTCATTTTACTATAAAAGAAATTGACATAGTTTATAAACCTTTCTATTCGTTACTACTTAATAATAAGAAATAATGCGGAGGACAGGATTCGAACCTGCGTAAGCACTAAGCTAATGGGTATCTTCCAACAACGTTGCCACGCCAAAGGACCTAAGCTTGGACTAATCCTAGACTAATAGAGATTAACCATCCCGTTTGGCCACTCCGGCACCTCCGCATAAAGAATTAGTTTAAGATAATTGTTTAAAAAGATTCTTATTTTATCTTCTTCTGCCAGATATATTTCCTAAGCCTGGCACTTTTTCCAAAACCACAGGAACTGCATTTTCTTTTGCCGAAATTGAATGTTCTTTTGCCGCATCTTCTGCAGTAAATCATATTCTTCTTTCCAGACTTCCTGCCCATAGATGGAGTTCCTTTTGTCATATTTACATCGATTCCGTGCTACTTTGCGAAGCAAATGTAGCACTTGTACACTTTTGATCAAATTTTTTGTAAAAATTTGATGGGGTTCCTTTTGTCATTTTAATTCAGAATTAGATTTATTCAGTTGATATCACGGTTATTGTATCTCCTCTTATAAAAACACCGTTAAGCTTTCTTGTGACTTCACCGTTAATTCTTTCTTCCACGTCTTCAAGGACAATATTGATGTGAATGTCAAATGATTTAAGCTTACCAGTGTATTGCTTATTGTTCTTTAATTCGACGATAACTCTCTTGTCTCGTGCTTTATTTAATGCGTCTAAAGGTCTTGCTTGTTCCATAAAATACCTCAAAATAATAATTTTAAGAATTTGACTTTATTTATAAATGTTTTGTAACTTTAAACTATAGCATTTCAACTAAAAAAATTAATGTGCTCCAGCTGCTGCATATTGCGGCATTGGACTTGAATACGAACCAGGTCTGTTCCATCCTTTCTCAAACCATTTTTTTAGCGCAAAACCTACCGGAAGTGCTCCTGCTGCAAATATCGGTGCATAATATCCACCTAATCCAAGATGGCTTATATTATTGGCTGCCCCAATATAGAACGGCGAGAAAAGCAATCCAATGTCCCTCCATTGTTTGCCAACTCCCTGAGTTAGTGCTTTCCCAAGTCCTTTAGGATTTAGATAATTGTTAATTAAATGACCAGCAGTGTTATATGATTGTACAAACGCATAGTTATAAGCGGTGACAGCGACTAGCCCTCTTTTTAACATTCCGAGCGGTGTAGAATTGTCAATCAGCGGAAATATTGCATCTCCCAGACCTACAATAGGGGCAATTATGGCGTTAACAGCAGAATATGCTGTAGCGCATCAGAAACTGTTTTGTAAAGTGATTCCTTATTAGACAATGCAGCGATTGAACCACCCACCGCAAACGCACCACCAATAGCAACTCCTAAAAATGCAGAAGCACCTAAAGCCGGAAGAGCTGACATACTCAAAGCAGTTGTTGCTCCAGCCATACCAAGTTTCCAACCTAGCTTAAGCGCTTTCTTCATAAAGCCTTTACTCTCTTTGCTGTCTACTTTATCTTCTAAGCTCATTTTATTTCTCTGACTAGGTTGTAACCGAATTCATTTCCCAGATTTTTCAGAACTAATCTTGCGTCTTTGTAGTCGAACCTTCTCTTGCATCTTGGACAGGATTTTGGAGTGCTGACTTTAGAGATCCATTTATAACTACAAAATTCACATTCCTTATTGTTATTACTCATCAAGAGTAATAATATAATCTCCCCTTTATAAACCTTTCTATTTTATACTATTGAGAAGTAGTGACAAAAGATAAGGTTTATAAAGAAGGAAAAATGCAAGAGTTTTATGAGTGATAAAAAACCAATTGTTGTTCCACTTGAACGTGAAGTTAGGGTTGGAGCTGTAGTTTTTGATTTAACAATGTTACTTGGGTGCAATACAAGCACTCTAAAGCCTCTTGTCCAACTTGAAGATATGACAATTGCAAATTACTGGCTAAGCAAGGGGGGAACGCAACCACCCATGTATCAGGTTTCATGTAGAGGTGTAATAGAACAAGGAAAAACATATTTAGAAAAAGCCTATCATTTTGAAGTTGCTACAATTCTTGGAGAGCCAATATCAGAAGAACTTGAAGCAAGAGTAATAGATACTATAAGAAAAGCCCCTAGCGATTAATAGTTTTTTTTAATTTTATACTCATCCCACTTAACTTTCTTACCCTGAACAGCATTTCTCAAACTTCTCTCAACATTGTTTAAATTACTTTGTCCTGTTTTTACTTCAACAAACACTATTTCATCAATTTTCTTTTCATCCATGCCTTTGAAAACAATAAAATCAACAGGCTTGCCGATAAATCTTGCTTCTGTCGGCTTGTAAGGAAAGTCAGGCAGGTAGGGTGCAATTTGCTCGCTGAACTGGCCGCTTAAGACAGCTCTGGATTTCTTGATTGCATCCTCCCTTTCGCCGGGAATTCTGTCATTGAGTTGTTTTTTGGCAACAAATTTGCCGATTACATATCCAATAAACAAAATTATGAGAAATAATGCAGCAATTCCGACCAATTCTAAAAATTCCATAAGAAATTGCAAATCAAACTTTAATAAATAATTATCGAATTATTTCTTTTTAGCCAGTCTTTGCATCACTGCCTTGACAACTATGGGCCATGCGATTGTTGCATCGCATAATACTTCTGCATATCTGCCGCCTTCTGATTTTGGAACAATCTTGCCCCATGAAATACTTTCTGAATAGGTGCAGCCCGACAACCCCCCCCAATGAACCGGCTCCGGACATATTCTGACTGCGTACGAGAATGGCTTGTAATAAGGACTGGTCTTATCAGTTAAAAAATATTTAGCAGGGTCTTCATGGTCAATGAAATGGAATCTTATAAAATCCAGATAAGGCGCAACTTGCTGGGCCCAATTTCTAGGAACTCCCCCTCCAATCGTGAAAACTCCTGTTTTTTTGGCTTGGAATATCAAGTCAGCATAATGATCAAGATCCAAAAAAGGGTTATAATCAATCATGGGCTTATTAGCCATTTTTCTTTTTCTGTTGAACAGCCCGAAATCCAAACCCATTTCAGAATCAGTAAATGCAGGGATATAAACGGGAATTTTTTTCAAGAAAGCAGATTTAAAAATTCCCCTTCCTTCTATATTTTCATTCAGGTATTTTCCAAGGGCTTCTCCAATCTTGTAGCTGCATGTCGGTTTGCTTGGGTCTAACTGATCAAAAACTTTATCGACAATATTTTCTATATAATCTAGATTCTGTTCCGGCTCCAGGGTGTCATAAACCCTGTTAAGTTTCATCTGCGATAATTTTTCATCGCTTAAATTCCCGGGATTCTTATAATGCTTAAGCCCGACAGATTCTACAAAACCATGCGACATTAAAGCGCCGGTAGAAATAACTGCATCAACCATGTTGTTGTCGATCATGTCGCAGATCAACAAGCCCATCTTAGCCATCGTCATTGCGCCGCTTAAAGTTAAGACTTTAAAGCAATCTTTGTCCAGCATCATGGCTTCTGTAACATCAACAGCTTCCCCTAGCTGTCTCCCACCAACTGCAGTCAAACTCATGGATTTTGCTAATTCATCAAAATCATTTATCTTGCTTAAGTCCAAAGATTCTATGGGCTCAAGATTATCAAATGATTCAGAAGAATATTTTTGAAAATCTTTTGCATGAATTTGTGTCATTTTAAATAAATTTTAACCCTAAAAAAAGAAAAATGTTTTTTTATTTATAAAGTTTTCTTAAAAATTGTATTATTTTTTAGATTTTTCAATTTATTTTAATAAATTTTATCAATTTTAATTTTTTAATATTTTATATTTTATTGAATTTTTGCATTGAAAATTATCCACAAACATTATGAATTATTTATTAACTCATTCCTTCTGTATTGTACTGGGCTCTTTTTAACAATAAAAATTATTTTTAAAAAATAAATAGCAATAAAAAATTAAATTAACATAGAAACCTATTTAAAGTGACAAAATTTTCCTTGACTATGGCATTATCACAGGCAAGGCCTAGAAGAAAATTATCAGGTGCAAGATACAAGGATTACCGAAAGAAAAAGCAGTATGAACTTGGCAGAGATCCTTCTTTAACAAAACTTGGAGCTAAAAGAATTCACACTGTCAGAACCATGGGCAACAGCAGAAAATTTAGGATATTGAGTTCTAACATAGCAAACTTATTTGACCCAAAATCAAAATCATTCAAACAAGTCAAAATAAGCACAACAACTGAAAATCCAGCTAACAGGCATTTCGTAAGAAGAAACATCATGACAAAAGGTTCTGTCATCAATACCGAACTGGGAAAAGCAAGAGTAACTTCAAGACCAGGTCAAGACGGAGTCATTAATGCAGTGCTGATTTCTTGAACTATAAAAATTGATTTGAATAGAATTATTCAGGATGACGTCTTTTTTGGTAGACTATCCTGTCTACAACCCCATATGCGTTGCCTCTGTATGCGTCTTCTACATTTGTTAAAGGCATTCCCCCTAGCCGAATTAGCTGAAGTGGATTGTAGCCAAGTTTTCCTATTAATCCATCTCTAAGGGCATCTAAATGCATCCTACCTTTACTTCTTAAAAAGAGTTTTCTAACTGCCTCTGAGATAGTAGGATCATTTCTAGCATTAATCGCCACAACATAGGTATTTTTCATTAATGTAACATTCAAAACATCTATTTATAAAACTTACTAT
>NZDH01000007.1 GCA_002688775.1 Candidatus Woesearchaeota archaeon | reverse complement strand
TCAAGAGGAATTGCTTGTCTCGGAATAGCTGATAATCTGGAAGAAGCTGAAAGAGTTGCAGAAGAAGCTACAAAATCAGTAAAAGGAAAAGTATTCCATAGGGAAGATATTGGGACTCAGGAATTGATTGAGAAACGGATTGAGCATATGAAGAAAATTTTGGGAAAATAGCAGAATAATATATTAAACAATCAAAAACTTTAAATATCATAAATAAAAATTAAATACCATGGTCAAAAAAAGAGGTAAGCATAAACATAAGGCTAGTTCTAAAAAACATGCTAAAAAAGCCCATAATGCTCCAAAGCATCATGCAGGAAAACCTAAAAAAGAGCATACTGCACTAAAGGACACTTTGCATCATCTTGAGATTCTTGCTGAAGAGCAGAAAACAGGGCATAAGATCGAAGATGTTGAGAAAAAAGAGGAAGAAATTGAGCATAAAGAAGATCAAATTGTAAAAGAAGAAAGAAAAATTGAAAAGGAAACTGAAAAAGTTGAAGGTTTGGAAAAGAAAATTGTGAAAGAGGTGCAAGCGAGGCCGTTAAGAAAGTTTGATATAAAAGATATCAACAAAGGCATAATCGGCGCTTTTATCGGCGTTGTTGCTCACTTTGGATTTATTTATGGGAAAGAAATCGCAAAGCAAATATCAACATCAAGGGCATCACTCATACTATTCTTTTCTTATTTTATGATAATCGTCTTGATGTATGAAACTGGTTACAGGGATATCAAGGAAAAAAGATTATTGAGGATTTTACCAAAAAGAGCAACATTGGTTTACCTTACATCATTAGTAGTTATTGTAGTTATTTTCTTGTTGTTTAATTTGATTAATATTTCAGAACCTATAGAACTTTACAAAGGCGTTGCTGTAACCTCAGTTTTGGCGGCTTTAGGAGCAGGAACTGCTGACCTGATAGGAAGAAACTAGAAAGATTTTTATTATTTGACTTAAAGTTATTTCTATATGAAAAATAATCTAAAGGAAAAAATACTTGCCAAGCGCAATTCATTGTCTAAAGATGAGATTACTGAGAAAAGCAGGAAAATAGAAGAAAAATTATTTTCCCTGGAACAATATAACAATTCCAAGACAATAATGTTTTTTGTTTCTTTCAACAGCGAAGTCAACACCCATGAAATGATCAAAAAAACTTTAGGAAGCAAAACAGTTGTTGTCCCTAAAGTCCTGCAAAGCGAGATTGAGCCAAGCGTTATAATTGATTTTGACAGTTTAGTTCCAAGCGGCAAGTTTGGAATCCTTGAGCCAATAGAAATCATGAAAACTGCCTACAAAAACATTGATCTAGTGTTGGTGCCTGGTGCTGCTTTTGATAATAAAGGCCATAGGATAGGATATGGTTTTGGATATTATGATAAGTTTCTGGCAAAAGTGAAGAAATCGATCAAAATCGGCTTAGCCTTTGATTTTCAAGTTGTAGATTCAATACCAAATGAAAAACATGATGTTCCTGTTGATTTGATTGTTACGGAAGAAAGGGTTATTGAGTGTAAGAATTCTTAAATAAAAATGCGCGAGCCGAGATTCGAACTCGGATGGGAGCCTTGCCAAGGCCCAATCATTTATGGCAAACTTTGCATTCTTATTTGAGAAAGCTTGTAGCCATTAGATCACTCGCGCATTGAATAGGATATTATACACTTCCTATATTAAAATAAATGGGCCCGACCAGATTTGAACTGGTGACTTACACCTTTCAAAGGATTACCTTGTAAGGGTGTTGTCATTTTCCGCAGCACGGAAAACCCAGCGGGAACTTTGTTTCCGCGTGTACCGGACTAGACCACGGGCCCAAAATAGGATTTGAATTTTTATATTGTATAAAAAGGTTTTGAATTATACAGTTACCAATATTTTAGAATTACCACAATAGAAAAAGCTCTTTGCATTATCTAATTTGAGATATTTTTTTATTCTTTCCAATCCCTAATTTAATGAATAAATTTATATACAAAAAGTTCCAGAATTAGCATATAATGGAGCAAATCAACCCTCACGACCGTATTTTTGACATTATATTCTCAAAATCTGATGAGATTACGTGGCAGAGTGTAATCTATGAGCTTGTCAAAAGCGAACAGATGGACCCCTGGGATGTTGATGTAAGCATCATAACACAAAAATATATTGAAATGCTTAAGTCTCTTAAAAAGCATGATTTCAGAGTTTCCGGCAAGGTTTTGCTTGCAGCTGCCATCCTGCTCAAGATGAAGTCTCATAAGCTTGTTGGGGAAGATTTAAGTGAGTTAGATAGGTTGTTAATCGGTGTTGAAGAAGAAATGGAAGAGCTTAGCTTTGATGAGACAACTGAAATTCCAAAGCTGAATGAAATTCCAAAATTAATTCCAAGAACACCACAGCCCAGAAAAAGAAAAGTTTCAATTTATGATTTAGTTGATGCTTTGGAAAGGGCTTTAGAAGTTAAAAAAAGAAGATTATTGCATTCAATACCGCCTCTTAATCTAGAAGTTCCAAAAAGGAAGAAGGATATAACTGTAATCATAAGGGAAGTTTATGGAAATATAAAAACATTTTTCATGGGCGCATTTAAGGGTAAATTGACATTCAAAAAACTGCTCCCTTCTGAATCAAAAGAAGACAAAGTTCATACTTTTATTCCTTTGCTGCATCTGGCACAGCAGGATAAGATAGATATCCTGCAGCAAGCTCCTTTTGGCGAAATACAGATCCTGCTGAAGAAGAAGGAAGAAGGGAAAAAAGAGGAGAAAGAAACTGTTGCTTAACGTTAATTTAATAATATTTTAATCAATGTCCGCCAATATTTCTAGATTATGACTTACTTCTTGATCAGTTTTCGCAATTAGGTCTGGATATTCATCATTTAAGATCATATTATACTCTCGCTCAGTCATAGTTCTGTCTACCATTTTAATTATTAAATGATCAACTAAAGGAATTTTATAGTAACCATCAGAATAGTGAGATTTTAATTTTAACCATACTGGATCAGTACAATTTTCAGACATATCCATAAATCTATCTTGATGACCATTAACAGCTCTTAGTGGACCAGGATTCTTTGTTAATTTCAGATTTGATTGTACCCTTTCAGCTATTTCTAATCTATGCTTTAATGTACTAATGTATCAATCTATAGGCATATGCAGGGGTAGCAATAATTCATTTTTAAATCTTCTTATTTTAAAGTAATAACATTTCAAAACCCAAATCTTTTTAAAGGGGTAATCGTTCTAAAATACACAATTAGGGGGTTAAATGTCTAATGTTAAGCTAATATCTGGAACTGCGAATAGGAAGCTTGCTGAGGAAATATCCAAAACTCTAAAGATACCCTTAACACCTGTTGAAATCAAGAGATTTCATGATGGAGAGATATATTGCAGAGTTCTTGAGAGTGTAAGGGGGTGTGATGTGTACATAATCCAGCCAACTTCTCCTGATGCAAGCCTTAATCTGATGGAGTTATTGATCATGGTTGATGCATTAAGGAGGTCTTCTCCTGAGAAAATAACAGCTGTTATCCCTTATTTTGGTTATTGCAGGCAAGATAAGAAAACTAAGCCTAGAGAACCAATTACAGCTAAGCTTGTTGCTAATATGATCCAAGCTGCTGGTGTTAACAGGGTTATAATGTTTGATCTGCATGTTGCACAAGTTCAAGGCTTTTTTGACATTCCAACTGATAATCTCGATTTAATACCTGATTTGGCTGATTATATAATAAAAAAGAAGTTAAAACACATTGTTATAGTAAGTCCAGATGCTGGTGGAGCTGCAAGAGCAAGGTCGTTTGCTAAAGTGCTTCATGTTCCGATCGCAATTATAGACAAAAGAAGGCCTGAGCCGAATGTTGCTGAAGTGCAGCATGTAATCGGGGATGTTCAAGGTAAAATTGCTGTCATGATAGATGATTTAATAGACACAGCGGGGTCAATAACTGGAGCAGCTAATATCTTAATCAAGCATGGGGCAAAAGAAGTGTATGTTTTAGCAACCCACGGTGTTTTGTCTGATCCGGCAACAGAAAGAATAAAGAAATCTGGAATTAAGGAAGTGGTTGTTTCAAATACAATTGCAATTCCAAAGGAAAAAATTTTAAAAAAGATTAAAATACTTTCAGTAGGGCCTTTATTGGCAGAAACTATCAAAAGAACTCACGAAGGACTTCCAATGGGCTTGGTTTATGAAAATATGTATAAAAAACTTGAAAAGAAATTAAGGTCTTGAAAATGGACGACAAAGAAAAAAAAGCTCATGAAATGTACGTGGAATATCAAGCACTTGATCAACATATCAAGCAGCTGCAAAAGCAATTGGAGGTAGTGACAAATCAGCTGATGGAATTAAGTGTAACAAGCAATGGCTTGGAAGAATTCAAGAAAATCAATGACGACAATGAGATATTTGTTCCATTAAGTTCCGGGATATTTGCCAAGGCAAGTGTTAAAGATAAATCAAAACTGCTTGTCAATGTTGGTGCAAATGTTGCTGTCCAGAAAGATGTCCCATCAACAAAAAAGCTTATACACACCCAGATTGAAGAGCTTACCAAAATCCAGAAAAGAATCACAAATGACCTGGAGAAAATGGCCCAGCAAGCTGCACAGATAGAGATGGAATTGCAGAGTTTAGCTTCAAAATAATGACAATTCTTATTTAAAATGTTTAAATTTTTAAAAGATAAGCTGAAGGGCGCTATATCAAAGATTTCTGAAGGCGTTGAGAAAGAAGGCAAAGTAGAAGAGAAAATAGTAGAGAAAACCGTAGAAAAAGGGTTTTTTGCAAAGATCAAGGATAAATTTGCCGGCAAAGAAGTTGTTGAAGAATCAAAGCCGGAAATAAAAGAGGAAAAAGACATAGAAGAAAAAACGCCTGTACAAGAAGAAAAAATAGAGAAAAAGCACGAAACAGAAAAAAAATCAAAGAAAGAAAAAATAAGACCAATAGAAAAAAAACCAGAAGAAAAATTAGAACATAAAAAAGAACACAAACATGAACCTAAGATTGAGGTTAAGGAAGAACCTGAAAAAAAAGGATTTTTTCAGACAATAAAGGAAAAAATAGTAACAACTAAGATCAATCAACAGCAATTTGAGAAATTATTCTGGGAAATGGAATTGGTTTTGATGGAAAACAATGTTGCTGTTGAAGTTATTGGGAAAATAAAAAATGACTTGAAAGAAGAGCTTGTTGAAAAGCCAATCAGGAGGACAAAAGTCGAGGTAACTATTCTTAGCACATTAAAGAGCTCTATTGAAGAATTATTTGAGTCGAATGATTTAGATTTGATCAATGAAATCAAGAATAAAAGAGAAAAACCATATATTATCACTTTTTTTGGAATAAACGGAAGCGGAAAGACAACAAGCATCGCAAAATTGGCTAATTTGCTGAATGAAAAGAAAATATCCTGTGTTTTAGCTGCAGCTGACACTTTCAGGGCAGCATCGATAGAGCAACTGCAATTGCATGCTGACAAACTTGGCGTTAAAATCATAAAGCATGGTTACGGAAGCGATCCAGCAGCTGTTGCGTTTGATGCGATAAAACATGCGCAGGCAAAGAATGTTGATGTTGTCTTGATTGACACTGCAGGGAGAATGCACAGCAATGAAAATTTAATTTCAGAAATGAAAAAAATCATAAGAGTTGCAAAGCCTGACCTCAAAATATTTGTCGGTGAATCAATTACCGGAAATGACTGCGTTGAGCAGGCAAAAACATTCAATGACGCCGTCGGAATTGACGGAATTATATTAGCCAAAGCTGATGTTGATGAAAAAGGAGGCGCTGCTGTTTCTGTTTCTTATGTTACAAAAAAACCAATCTTATATCTAGGAATGGGGCAGGAATACAAGGATTTAGAACCATTTAATTCTGAGGTTATAATGAAGAATTTGGGACTTGCTTAATAAAACTCAATCTTACCATCCAGATAAATCCCTTTATCAAGTTTAACAGGACGCCAGTCGTCAACAACCAAATCTGCATCAAGCCATTCTGAGAGTTCTTCTGCATTGCCTATTGTTGCTGACAAAGCAATTATCTGGGCTTTTTTTAATAATTTTTTTAGTATTGTAAGGAGAATTTCCAATGTTGGACCTCTAGTGTGATCATTAAGCAGATGAATTTCATCAACAATGATCGTTGCTATATTTGATATCCATGGTGAATGGTGCCTTATCAGAGAATCCAGTTTTTCTGAGGTCGTGACAATCAAGTCATATTCTGCAAGATGTGGATCTGAAGAGTCTCTATCTCCTATAGAAAGAGCCACTTTTGCAATTTTGGAATATTTTCTCTTGAAATCCCTGAATTTTTCTGTTGCCAACGCTTTTAATGGCACAATGTAAATTGTTTTTCCTTTATTTTGGATAATTGAACTCAAAGCCGCTAATTCAGCAATTAAAGTCTTTCCAGATGCTGTCGGAGTGCAAACCAAAAGATTATTGCCTTCCAGAAGACCTTCTTTTACTGCTTTTTCCTGCGCAGGCCTCAGATTTTTTATTTCTTTATCAAGAATGTCATACAATTCCTTCGGAATCCTCTTTTTTATTGATTTTAATTCCATCATAAACAAAGTTATTTTGAGGTTTTTAAATATATTGTTACAAATTTCCCATATCCAATGAATATATCGAGCCAGTTGACCTCACTGTTGACAAGTATAAAACCAATTTAGCGAATTCCTGGATCGCTTCTTCATCTGTGATTGGAAAATCAACAATTGAGGCTTTTCTTATCTCCTGCCAGTATCCTTCATCAAGGTCTTTTGGCTTTAAAATTGGGCCTGGTGCGATTGAATTGACAAATAAACCCCTTGAGCCGAGCTCAACAGCCAAAGCTCTTGTTAATGCAGCTATTGCACCTTTTGTGACAATATAGGGCAAATAATCTTTGTAGACATTTCCTATCACAGTCCTGTCAGAAATTGTGATTATACGGCTTCCCTTCGGCATTATATCCAAGCTAGCCTGTATAGGCCAAAATGTGCCCAGGACATGAACATTGAAATTATCCTGGAAATCTTTTTCTGTTATTGATTTAATATCTTCAATCTTGTCAAAAACAGATGCCATAAGGACTAAAATATCAATTTGTTTGAAACTTTTTTTAATTTCCTGTACTGCTTTGAGAACACTTTCATGGGAAGAGACATCAGCTTGAACAAGAAGTGTCTTGACATTATGTTTTTTACTTTTTCAATTGCTGCTTCTGCTTCTTTCTTTGATCTGTTATAAGTTAAAATAATATTAGCACCGTGCTGCGCCAATGCTTCTGCAACATTTTGGCCTATTCTCTTTCCTCCTGTTATCCATGCTGTTTTTCCTTTTAAATTATACATGGTTTATAGTTATAAATCTATTATTAAAAAGGTTTCGTCTTTAGACGCATAAAAAAATTTATAAATCAAATAAAAATTAATGAAATTATGAAGCCTTTGACTCATCTATTCTACGCTTTAATTTTAGCTGCAGTTCTCTATCCTGTATTTGGGTGGAAGGTTATACTTATTGTAATTGGGGGAGTTATTGCGGATTCTGATCATTATATCTCTAATGTTTTTAGATTCAGGGATCTTAATATTGTAAATTGCTACAAATATTTTTCAGGGATGATGGTCAAAAATGATTTTACAGATGCAAAGGGCATATTGCTTGTTTTTCACACAGTAGAATTCCTGCTATTAATGGTAATCCTGTCTTTTTTTAATGAATTCGCGCTGATTTTTTTAATTGGATTGCTGCTGCATTATTTTTTGGATCTTATATGGCACGTCTTTGTTGCAAAATGCATTATATCAAACCCTTCCATTATATACTGGTTAATCAAAAGACAATCCAAAAGGTTTAAATAATTATATTTTGAGTTGTTGATATATGGGAATATTAAGAAAAGACTATATTCTGGAGAGGTGGATTTATTACGCTACTTCCAGGAAGAACAGATCAAGGGAATTTAAGACTGTTGAAGTTGTTAATCCAAAAAAAGCATGCTTATTCTGCCCTTCAAATGAGGAATTAACACCAAAAGAAATTGGCAGAGTTGAATACAAGGGCAGTTGGAAGATGAGATGGTTCTTGAATAAGTTCCCTGCTGTTGAGAAAAAAGGAACTTCTAAAATTAAATCAAAAAAATTCTTGGTGGAAGGGAATACTTATGGCGTGCACGAAATAATTGCTGAAACCCAGCATCATAAAACACAACTGGCAGATTTGCCTGTGCAGCAAATTAGAGAATTGCTTGAGGTATACAAGCTAAGGATCAATACATTAAGCAAGGTTAAAGGCATAAAGTATGTCCAGATATTCAAGAATCATGGAAAAGAGGCTGGTGCTTCATTGATCCACAGCCATACACAGCTTGCTGCTTTGCCTGAAATCCCGACTTTAGTGATGGAAGAGGCTAAAGCTGTCAAGAAATACAAAAAATGCCCATATTGCTCAATAATCAAGTCTGAATCCAGGTCAAGAAGAAAGATATTTGAGACAAAAAACGTGATTGCTTTTGCTCCTTTTGCTTCAAGGTTTAATTATGAAGCATGGATATTTGTGAAGAAGCACAAAAGGACGATGGAAGAACTGAGTGAAGCAGAATTACAGGATATTGCTTTAGCTTTGAAAAAATTACTTGTAAAATTAAAGAAATTAAATGCACCTTATAATTTCTATCTGCATTATTCCCCTGCAAAAGAGAATTTGCATTTTCATATAGAACTGACACCAAGAACAGCAACATGGGGCGGTTTTGAAATATCAACAGAAGCGACAATCAATTCTATCATGCCGGAAGAGGCTGCTAGGTTTTATAGGAGGTGAAGAGTTTATTTACAAAATATTAATACACTTCCCACTGTCTGACTTGACTCTCTAAAACACCATATGCATTTTCTGGAAGCCTATCAGTAGCGTGAATAATTGCCATAATTCGCGCTTTCTTTTTTCCTTCAGAGCCGGGAGGCATGTAATTGACAGCACCTGTAATTGGAGAACCTTCAACTGGAGTGCCATTTTGATTCCTGCCGAATGATATTTCCCCAGTTCCTTGTCCCATTGGAAGTCTTTCTGTATTTGTTACTATTTCTAGATTATATCTAGCTGCAAAAGAAGTAATTATTTCTGCAAGACTTTGCATTTTTTCCTCTCTATATCCTGGTTTAAAATCATTTGACCAGCCACCCTTTGCCACAACACCTTGAATTGTTTTCATTAATTACCACCCATTGCAAGAATTGAATAATTCTTTATAAACATTTCCCTTAATAACTACTTAAGAATTAGAACAAATTATTTAGCCAATTCCATAATTTTTGCCATTAATTCTGATCCTTGTAAAGTTCCTAAAGAGCCTTTTGCACATTCAATCTCATTGAATTTTTCTACTTTATCGGGTGTAATATTGCCGCCATGAATTAATACAGGAACTGGATCTGCAGAATGATCTTTATGGCTGCATGGTGTTGAATGATCTGCTGTTACAGCTATTATTCCTTCAAAATCTTTTAAATCATCTAATGCTTGATCAATTTTTTCTATAAAATTCTTTTTTCCTTTGCAATCTCCGTTTTCACCACAAATATCCGCGCCCTTCATATGAACATAGGCAAAGTCGTATTTTTTTATCTGTTCTTTGACTGCGTCAATTTTTGCTTTAAGATTAGTTTTTATTAATCCGGTTGCTCCCTCAACTTTTATTACTTCCATACCACTTATTGCTCCTAATCCTTTGTACAAACCAGCACCTGCAATGCAACAAGATTTTAATCCATACCTTTCTTCAAATGATTTCAATTTTTTATAATATCCCGGGCCTCTTGTTAAAAGATAGTTTCCCCTTAATTTTCCTTGTTTTTCCCTTTTTTCATTTTCCGGATTTTTTTCAAAGCTTTCATGTGAGATCTCCAAAAACTTTTGCAATACTTTTGCCGTAAACTTCGCTTCAGGAGTATCATCAGTTGGCTCTATTTTGTTAACTTTGCTACCTTTCCATTCCTCAACAACCTTTTCTTCACTTACATAATGGACATCAGAATTTGATATCTTATCGCTTAAACCTTTCCCCCTCATCACAATGATTACTCTGTGCCCAGTTCCAGATTTAACAATAAATTCAATACCCTCTATTTTTATTCCATCTAATTCTTTTGTGAAAGGGTGATTGTCCTGCATTCTTCCACTGCGTCGGTCCTTAACCCTCAATTCTTTGTCAACGGTTGCTAAATTGCTTCTTACTGCTACATCACCATGTCTAAGCCCAATACCCACACCAGCTGCCTCTATTGGACCCCTACCAGGGTAGTCCTTTTTCAGATCATAGCCGAATAAAGTTAGATGGGCTTCATCGCTGTTGGGCCTTATGTCTTTTCCAAGAACCTCCATCACACCATTTAAACCTTCTCGAGCAAATCTATCTAAATTGGGAGTATTAGCAGCTTCTAAGGGAGTCTTATCGCCTAATTCTTTTTCAGGTATATCCCCCATACCATCACATATAATCAAAATTATTTTTTTCATCTTATTAGTTTATTGAGTTCTTCTTCTAATTGTTCTGGATTTCTGAACCAAATACCGTGCATTCCTAATTGTTTGGCTTTGTTTGCGTATTCCTCTTTGTCATCAATCACAACTACTTCTTCTGGTTTGTCACCTGTTTTTTCCAGGCCTAATTTAAATATTTCGTTTCCTTCCCTTTTTGATTTTTGCACTATGTGGGAATAAATTCCGTCAATGAAAAATTCTTTGATTTTGTACTTTCTTTCCAGAAATTCAGCCCTTTCTTTCACGTTGTTTGAAAAAAAGAATAACTTAATGCCTTTTGCCTTTAATTTTCGCAATATCCCAATCACTTTCTCCTGGGGATCGTACGAGCCTATCCATAGATCATTCAATTCCGAGTTATCAGCATTTATTCCCAGAAACCTCTTTGATTGATTCCAATACTCCTCAGATGTTATCTGGCTTTTCCTATATGCATGACTGACATCATTGTCTGTAATCTCCTTGACTTTATTTGGATCCAAATTAAACTTTTTACTAATTTTTTCTATGGCACTTCTTGTTCCATCAGTGAAATAAACTCCCCCTAAGTCAACCAGTATGGATTTTATCATCTTAAAATCTAGCAAACTTTGCTTTACTTAATTCTTCTATTCTTAAAAGCCTGTTGTACTTTGCAGTTCTTTCACTTCGAGCAGGAGCGCCAAACTTGCTTTGGTTTGACCCAATTCCAACAACCAGATCAGAAATAAAGCTGTCTTCTGTTTCACCGGATCTATGGCTTACTACAACCTTCCATCTGTTTTGAAAAGCCAAGTTTGCCGCATCAAGGGATTCTGTTACAGTTCCTATTTGATTTACTTTGAGAAGCAAGGAATTGCACGCCTTGACGCTGATAGCCCTTTTCATCCTTCTCATGTTTGTGGCAAGCAGATCATCCCCGACAATCTGGATTTTTTTTCCAAGTTTTTCATTAAAATAGTGCCAGCCATGCCAATCATCCTCTGAAAATCCATCTTCAATTGATGCAATTGGGAATTTTCCAACCAATTTTTTATAAAAATCAACTAACCCACCATAATCGTATTTTTTATCTTGAATAGTGTATTTTTTATTTTTCTCGTCGTAAAACTCTGATGCTGCACTGTCTAAGGCCAGCTTTATCCTGCCTTTATAGCCTGCTTCGCTGATTGCTTTCATCAATAATTCCAATCTTGCCTCGACATTATTGATAGGCGGAGCAAAACCCCCTTCATCGCCAAGAAGAATTGCCTTAGCGCCATATCTTTTCTTTAATATACCCTTTAAAGTGTGATAAGTTTCAACTCCTGCTCTTAAAGCATCGCTGAATTTGCTGAATTTGATCGGCATTAGCATGTGCTCTTGTATGTCATTGTCAACTCCAGCATGCTTTCCGCTGTTTATTACATTCAACTGGGGTATTGGCAAAGTTAATTTTTTAGAATTTGATATTTTTTGAATATGCTCGTATAATCTTTTATTGGAGCAGAATGCTCCTGCTTTGCAGGCTGCCATGGAAACTCCAAGAACGGCATTAGCGCCAAGATTTGCCTTGTTTTCAGTTCCATCAAGTTCAATCAAGACATTGTCGATTTTCCTTTGGTTTCTGCAGTCTAGTCCTATTAATTTCCTTGCTATTTTGCTGTTTACGTTGCTTACTGCTTTTAGAACTCCTTTGCCTTTGTATCTTTTGGCATTGTCTCTTAATTCTAAAGCCTCATGAATGCCTGTTGAAGCGCCGCTTGGCACAATAGATTTCGCACAACAAGTTTCTGTTTGTAAATCAACCTCAACAGTCGGATTGCCTCTGGAATCCAGCACTTCCCTTGCTTTTATCTTTGTTATTTTAAAGCTCAAAACCAGCACCCCTGACTAAGCAAACAAAAATGAGCTATATTTAAAAGTTTCGGATAAACAAAGTTTTTTAAATTGCAACTATATATCTATCCACCATGAAATTAAACTTCCTGACTAAGGATGTGGACAAGAATCTGCTGATATTGATAACTTTTTTCCTGATACTCTTCATTGTTTTCACTGTTTACTATGAAAGTAACTTAAGAAACCTGCTGGATGAAAAAAAGCAAAATGATGAATTGCTGGGGGAAATCACAGCAAGAGCTGTAATGGACAAATTAAATGAATCCGTTTCATCAAAAGAGCTTGCTTTGATTGACAAGGCAGTGCTGGAAGAAAAATATTCCGAATTATTAGTTCAGTTTGAGGTCCTGAATAAAGAAAAAGAGAAACTTCAGAAAGAATTGACTCTTGCGAAGTCCAGTCTTGAATATCAAGAAGTCAAGATTGACGGGCCTGTTGCCCAATTCAGGCTTATTCAAAGCAAGAACGAGCAAATAAATGGATTAAAAGCGCAGATTGAAGCAATCTGTAAAGAATTAGCAGAAGACGATGTTTCTGTTGAAGGATGCAGCTGAAATTACCCTATATAATCAACATCTTTGCCGAGTTTTTTCTGTAATTTTTTAATAGCAATTTGTTTTGTTACTTCTGATAATTGCTCTGTTTTCTTGACAATCTCGCTTTCAATGTTTTTAATCTCTTTATCGAGTTTGTTGACGTCTATGTTAAGGCTTAATTTTTTGTTAAGAATTCTTAATATTTCCTTTGCACCTTTAATTCCCAAATACATTGGATGTCCGTATGTTTCTGCCAAGAATGAAATTGCCTTTATGTTTCTTTTTGAAGCTAAGCCCAGCAATAATCCTGAAACACCAACAATTGGCCCTACAACACCGTAAAGCTTGTTGCTGACTGAATCCATTTTATAATCTTCAATGATTTTTTTGGAATTGCCTGTGCAATAAACTTTTGGCTTTTTTGGAATGTCTGTCAATCCAATTCCACCTAAGGTTATCAGCTCACCAACATGGTATTTTTGCGCCAGGTCAAGAACTTTTTCTGAAAATTCATATGAGCTTACTTCATCAATAGGCTGAACATCCCCGCCAAGAAGCAAAATGTCTCTTTTGCCTTTTGATTTCATGTAGAAAATCTCAACAATTGGAAGTTCAACTAGGTTGTCTTCGTTGACAAACACTGAATGGGGAAATGTATAGGAGGTTATTTCATACATCTTTTTTGCCTTAAGCTCGTCGATAAGAAAATCAACTGCAACTTTTCCGACATTTCCTATGCCTGGCAGGCCTTCTATAAAGACCGGTTTGTTAAGTTTTGGGATTTTTCCCATTTGTTCAAATTTCCAGTAATTGTCTCTCATAGCAATCCTCTTTTAGAGTATTCATCAATTTTTGCCTTTCTTCTGTAAGAGCCGAATTTATCGTCAGGAGTGAATTTTAATGGTCTTGTAAGCAAGGTTTTATTGCCGCAATCACACACTTCCTTCATAGTGTATTTGTTGCAATGAGTGCATTTGTGAATATGTTTCATTATGATCCTTCACGATTGAATTCTGCAAATCCTTCCTGTTTTTCTACAATGTTTATTGCTTTTTCAGTTGCATTTTTCATCAATTTCTCAGCTTCTTTGTAGTCTGGAGCTTTTATCATAAACCTGTATAATCCTGAGCCAAGATAATTTATGATTATCTTTCCTTTCCCGGCTTCCTCTGCCTTTTTCAACGATTCCCTTATTAACCCTATTCCATCCGGAGCATAAGTTGTTATTTTTAGCTTGCCCTTGATTTCAACTTCAGTCGGCTTGATTCTCTGCTTTATTGTATCTGATATAATTTTCAGGTTTTTCCTGTCAATTCCTAATTTCTCCAAAACTTTTTCATTTTTGGATGCTTCCTCAAAGAAATCATGGAACGAAACATAGTTTTTTGATATTTTTTCTGAAATTTCCTTGTATAACTCTTCTGTTTTCTTTCCAATCTTGCCTGCAGCCAATTCAACTATCTTTTCTGAGTTTTGTTCTCTTTTTATGCTGTCAATTTTTTTTCTTTTCTCGCCTTCATTTACCCTTCTTAAAGACAAGTCAATATAGCCTTTTTCCTGGTTGATCCTCAGAACTTTGCATACTATCTTTTTCCCTTCTTTTACAAAATCCCTTATGTTCCTGATCCTTCCCGGGGAAACTTCTGAAATGTGGATCATTCCTGACCTCCCATATTCCTCAATATTGACAAACACAGAATGAAATTGAACACTGGTGACTGTACAAAGAACTAAGTCTCCTTCCTCTGGAAAGCCTTGTTTCTTAAAAAGCATTTTAGAACTTATTCCAATACTTCCAAAACCCTTGCCCTGACTCTGCTTTTTCCGCCTGTTGGCTCTGCAAGTATCTTGCCGCAGACCAGGCAATCAACTTTAGTTGCAGTCTTGCCAAAAGTAATCTGCTCATTCTTGCATTTTGGGCATCGAATCTTGATGAATTTGCTTGTAGGATTCTTTATTTTTACCATTATTTACCCCCTAAGAGACTAAAAGTAATTTTCGGGCATTTAAATAGGTTTCTCTTTGTTGAATGATAAATATTATATACAATTTAAGAGAAATTATGAATATGCAAAGAAAAATAGCATATTCTCTGTTTATTATATTCATAGTTGCTTTTATACTGATTGTTTCTAAAGGTCTTATAACACCTCAGCCAGGCGATGAAAATGCCTATTATTATATGGGGAAATTAGTGAGTGAAGGAAAAATTCCTTACAAAGATTTCTTTTTTGCACATCCTCCTTTGCAGGTTTATCTGATTGCTTCCATATACAAAATATTTGGGTTCAATATCATTATTTTGAAGTCAATTCCATTGATTTCAACTTTGATTTCAGCATTTTTCATATTTAAGATTACAAAAGATAAATTTTCTGATGCCGAAGCTGTTATTGCATCATTATTGTTTTTATTTAGTTATGGCATAATGTTCAATTCCGTGTTTTCCTTTGGAATTTCTGTTGCAACGATGTTTTTGGTTATTGGAGTTCATTTCTTATTGAGAAAAAATTATATCTTAGCTGGGATTTTCTTTGGATTGGCTGGAATTACAAGATTGCTTACCTTAATTCCAATATTCGTTATACTTATTATGGTTTTGGTATCCAATAAAAAGAGATTTTTTAAGCTGTCGTCGACATTTTTGATAATTTTTTTGCTGTTTAACAGCATCTTTTTGCTGTTTTTTGGAAGTGATTATTCAACACCGGTGTATAAATATCATTTATTGAAGAGTTTTGGCAATGAGGAAAACTTCAGGGAGTATATTGATATTGTAAAGCTGAACTGGATCTTGTTTTTGTCTTTTATTTCCTTGATTTTTGTTAAAAAGAAGCAAATTAGCCTGTTTGCTGTAATTTCTATAGTTTACCTGATATTTTTGATGACTTTGAAGAAAATATTCGGCTTTTATTTTGTTGTTGCTTTTCCGTTCCTGGCAATTTGCGGTGGATTTGCGCTTGTAAACATTTATAAAAAAATTAAATTAAAGATAAATTGGAAAATTTTGATTTTGATTGTTTTATTTTTAGTGTTTTCCTGGAATTTGGCATCTGATGTGCTATTTTTGGAGAAAATAGGTTTTACAGGCTTTGAAAGAGGCAAAGATTTGATTGGATTCGTAAATTCAAGGTCAAATACTTTACTCTTTGGAGATGACTCAGTTGTTCCTTTGCTGGCTTTGTCTACTAATAAAAGAATAGCAAATGATGTTGTAGATACCAATAATCAAGTTTTTGTTTCTGGAGTAATAGATTTGGATAGTACATTATCTGAGCTAAAAGGAAAAGATGTGCTGTTTTTAATAAGAGATAGACAAGGAATTTCCGAATTTGTTGATGTAAGATCTTATTTGGACATTAATTGCGAGTTTTTGAGCGGGTTTAATGATAAAATAGAAGGAATTTATCTGGTTTATAGCTGCAAATGATCACTTAAACTCTAATTTTCTTGCCCTAAAACCTTTTCTTTGAACATGGGTTTTTTTGCAGGTCTTGCAGGTATATCTCAAATCGGTCTTTTTTGTCGATTTCTTGCCTGTCATCTTGAATTTGCTTATTGCAGGTTTTGAATAACGGCCAAGATTGCCTTTTCCTCTGGCCCTGCCCCTTAATCTCGCCCTTGTCTTCGAACCATAGGTCAGGCTGCCTGGATTTTTCTTCTTTGTGACAGCAACATTATGCTCTGTATGTTTTTTACAATAAGGACAATATCTTTTCTTGTGTTTTGGAAATTTCATATACTAAAGAATTTTTGAGTGGTTTAAAAAGGTTTCTAACATATACTTATCGTCGACAAAATAATTAAAGAATCACTCTTCCTTGATCTCTTCAACTTTGCCTTTGTTTATCAGAACATCTGCAATTTCCATCGGCAAGTTAGCAATATCTTCTGTTTCAAAAGGGCCGTATTCTTCAAGTTCAGGGCCTACAAATTTCGGTACTTGGAACATGAATCTGACAAGTTTTGTAGGATTTTTTATTTCTAACGCTGATTTAAAATCCTCTTTTGGCTTTTCATCTTTTAACGGCTCCATAAACGGCATTTTTTCATTCAGCAGAGTGATCAGGATAGCATTTCTGTAAGTATCGAGGAGATTTGTAGTAGCGTCATAGAAGACTTTTTCCTCTTTTAGCAATGCAGTTGTGTCTATCAGATTAGATTGTGTTCTGCTTTTGTCAAGAGCCAGGGTAATCAGCTTCTTTTCCCTTCTTTCATACAGCTCTTTCAGGATTTTATAGATGTTTTCCAGCTGCCTTTCTGTTTTTTTGCGCTCATCAGAGGCAAAAGGAGAATCACCTTTGGCTTCAAGTATCTTCTTCTTGTCCTTGATGTAGTTTATAGTGTCGCTGTAAAAGGTTGGCTCTAGTTTCTGCAGATCATTTCTTTCTTTTTCCCTCTTTAGAAGCTCGAATAGAGTTTCGTATGTTATAACAACTTCCTGAACCATTTCCACCCTCAATAGAACAGTATGATGTGGGATTTAAATAGTTTGTTGTTGAACGATACCTTTTTAAAACTCTTTTCTATACAATATATTATGGCAGAACTTACTTTCAAAGACTTAAGCTTTGAGAAAGATAAAGACAGAGTTAAGGTCAATTTTCTCAAGATATTCTATTTCTATTTAGATGAAAATAGCTTAAGTAAGATTGGGCCGCATGAAATCAATAAGAATTCAATCAATTTCAAGACTTTATCGGAAAATAATGCCAGGAAAAAGTTTGATTTTCTGCTTGCTAATGCATTCAAGAACTTAAAAAACAAGCTGAACAATAAAACTACAATCTATATCCATCAAACTTCCGGAATTCCTTTGATCGGTACCAATTATTTTGGTTTGGTTGACAGGGGATCAAACATAATTGAGGTAAAGCCACTGACAAGCTGCAATATCAGCTGCATCTTCTGCTCTGTGGATGAAGGTCCCAAATCAAGAAGAAAAGTTGATTTTGTCGTCGAGAAAGATTATTTAGTCGATGAATTCAGGAAAATTGTTGAGTTCAAGAACAGCAACAACATCGATGCACACATAAATGCTCAAGGCGAGCCTACTTTGTACACAGAAATGGCGGATCTAGTAAGAGACATAATGTCAATCAAGGGTGTAAAAACAAGCTCAATCGATACAAATGGGTTATTATTAACGAAACAATACATTGATGAGCTTGCAGAAGCAGGACTTACAAGGATCAATCTTTCATTGCACGCTTTAGATCCTAAAAAGGCAACAGAATTAGCTGGTTATCCATATAATCTGAACAAAGTGCTTGAAATGGCAAGATATATTCCTAAAACCAAGATGGATTTGATCATTGTGCCTGTCTGGATGCCTGGCTATAATGATGAAGAAATACCTAAATTGGCTAAATTTGCTCAAGATATAGGCGCAGGCAAGCATTGCCCTCCAATTGGCATCCAAAACATGCTTAATTACAAGTTTGGCAGGAACCCAGTCAAAGAAACACCAATGGAAATGTTTTACAAGAAGATGAAGGAGCTTGAAGAAAAGCATAATCTTAAGCTTATTTTTGACAAAACCGCTTTTGACGTTGAAGATTTACCAGAACTGCCAAAGCCATTTAAGAAGGACCAGACTGTAGAGGCAGAGATAGTCATGCCCGGCAGGATTGGCAGTGAAAAGCTTGCTGTGGCTAAGAACAGGCTGATTTCTGTGCCAAATTGTTATAAAGAGGAAGGTTCCAAGGTAAAGTTAAGGATTAAAAGAACGAAACATAATATTTTCTTGGGAGAGATGCTGGATTAGTATACATTCATCAAAAATAGACTCATTCTATCTAAAAAGAGTATATAATCTAGAAGAGAATAAAAAGATAAATAAAAAAGAAAAAATATAAGGGATTAATCCCTTTATGCTGTTTCAGTTGTAGCTGCTGCTGGTGCTGCTACTGTCAGTTGGTTGTTTACCTTCTTGACTTCAACTTTTGTGCCTTTTAATTGGCCTGTGTAGTCTCCGAAGTTAGCAACAACTGCTGCTGCGTTTCTTGTGTCTACAGCTCCGAATCCTGCTACTAGCATTGCAACATTGCCACCAGTTTGTTCGAATTCGAACAACTCTATTCTACCAACGCCTGGCTCAAAGCCTGCTGTACAATCAGCTGGGTTGCCCATAACTGTTGCAGCTGCTGCGTTAGCACATGGTCCACCTACAAGAATTGTGTTTTGAGCTGCTACATCTCTAACTTCTGATGCTAGCTTTGCTGCTCCTACTGCAATTCTTTGAACCATTACAGCATCTGTTGTTGTAGCTGCTGATTCACTGAAAGATGTTCCTTTGGTTGTAATGTAAACCTGCGGATGTCTCTGAGATTCTGGCCAGTCTACTTCGAATGAAGCCGGATCATTTGTTGGTGTCTCTCTTGTGATGAAAGCCCCATAACTGTTGTATCCATAAGCAACATTTGTTTCGCCATCTGGTGTTCTCAAGTTTATCTGAGAGTTACCTGACTGACCGTCTGACCAACCTGGAACTGTGCTGTGCTGTACTTTTCCAGATGCCGCTGTTATGTTAATAACAAGATCTGTTGCTCTTAAATCTTCTACAGAGTCTCGTGCATTGCCATCGTACAATGAGTCTGGTGCTTTAATAGTCAACATTATACCTTCTACAGTTCCTACGCCTACATCGGCTGAAGATACGTTTGTTAGACCAATTTCTGCTCCATATCTAGTGGTTATATTAACAGTTTGGTTTGGAACTGTTGATAGTGCTCCACTTGCATCCATATCTACATGGATATCGAAGTCATTATTGGATAAGTCGCCACCTTGTGGTGTTGCTCCATCTCTTGCACCGAATGCATATACTCTAAAGTCTGCACCACCAATTTTAAGTGTTGCCAATGGTGATGCGTTGGTATATGTCTGCTCTATAGTGTCTCCTGTTCCTAAGTCCTTAAACTTAAGTACTGGGTTGTCTGCTGTTACTTTATCTGAACCCTTATACTGCAAGATGAAAGTCTTCCTTTCTCCTCTTTTCCTGCCTCCATCAGTTGCGATAAAGTAGTCATCTTTAGATATCGAAGCGTTTTCCCTGTTGATAAAGTCTTTATCTGTGTCACCAAATATCAATGCGCTTCCGCTTGGACTTTTTGCGATTGGCACGTTTACTTTATTGGCGTTTCCATCAATAAATTCCAAGTTATACTGGCTGTTTCCGCTTGTTCTCAGTTTAATCTTCTCTGAGTCTACTTTCTTTAATCCCCTGTATTCAACATCCCAGTTTTCTGTGAATAATACTTCCGGTTCTGCAGATGATCCGCCAGCAACTTTTATAGCTTCACTTAATGAGCCTCCTGCTGGTACGAAATAGTTGTCATCAGCAGTCATGTTGATGTGAATCTTGCTTATCTTAAATGTTGAATGGTCGTCAGTACCTTCGATAATTACTACTGCATCATCTATTGTCTCGTCATCAACTTTAAGACTGTTTGAATGAATGGTAATTGTGCCATTCACAGTTGTATCCTTCAGTTGCAATTTGTTTGCGCCAAGGAAGAATGTTGCACTATGGATACCTCCAGCATAGTCCTGGTACAGGATGTCTGTTACACCTACTGTTGTACCATCTGCTAGCTTGTCAGTGTCTCCATCTTTTAGCTTTCTGCTAGTCTGACCATTTATTATGAATTGTGCTTCATCTGCGTCAACGAAGTTTAGAGTTGTTTCAAAGTCTTTACCACCAATGGTATAAGTTTTTGTTTGTCCTTCAACCAGTGTGTCCTTGTTTGCTCCACCCATTAATATTAAATCAGCACTACCTCCTGCTGTGGATGTTCTTTTTGCAGTTACTATAGTATATGCTTTTCCAAGCATATTAAGTTCAACATCCTGGAAGTCTGTCAAAAACAAACCAGTTGTGTCTGATGAACCAGCTGAGTCATCAACGTCGCTTTCAAGAGCTGTTGTGAATTCCAACAGATATCTGAACATTTCCTTTCCTGATCTGAAATATAGGAAATCTGCTGTTGTATCTTCATCATCTTCTGTGTAAAGTACATAACCCGAGTCTAGTGAAGATTCTGCTCCTGGACCTAATAGGTATAGGTACTGATTGTAAGGTGAATTTCCTTTGTTGTTGTTTACATCTCCTGATGCTAATGCATTCAAATCATTCTTGTCTATGAATGGTGTCACGTTTCTTATTGTTTCTCTTTTTTGAACACTATTTGTTAAATCTTCACTTAATTCAAAATGGTCTGATGTTTGAACTAGCCAAGCATCTCCTTCAACAGATTCAGATCCACCTGATGTGGTTGAAACTTTCTTTGTTGCTGAAAATTGTAGACTTGCGATTATATCAGAAATTCCTATAACGTCTTCTGCTGCTGCTTTGTCACCTACGACTAGAACTCCGCTAAATTTACCATCAGAAACAAATGGTGCTGGGTAATTAGCTAAATCTGCAGCCCCTGCTGCTAGTGAGCTTACCATAACAACTCCTGTACCTAATGCAATCATCCTCTTTATAGCTTTTTGAAATCTCATCTTTTAAACACCTCCAAGTGTTTGATTTTTTATTTTTACTGCATAATATCGTCGATAGATATTATACTAATACAGAGAAACCTCTTGCGAAGTACTCTTGTCACCATAAACATTAATCTCCATATTTAAAGCTTTTGGTATTATTACATACTAAAATATATATTTTGTAGTATAGCTATTACCTATGCCTTATATAGGAAATTAAATGAAAACAGGGCTTATTTTATAATTTTTGCGTTGATTTTAGTTTGCTATATATATTATGGCAAGTATGTTCAAATCAGGAGAGGGTGACAGGATATCAATGTATAATAACAGACATTTCTAAAAAGTATTTAAATAGGCTGTAATTTTACCAAAAATATGGAGAAACAATCAATATCCTTATGTTTAATAACAAAGAATGAAGAGAAATACCTAGAGCAATGTCTGAACAGCGTTAAAGGCATTGTTGATGAGATAATTGTTGTTGATACAGGAAGTGATGATAAAACAAAAGAGATTGCAAAAAAGTTCAATGCAAAAATTTTTGATTTCAAGTGGGTTGATGATTTTAGCGCTGCCAGGAATGAAAGCCTGAAGCATGCAACAAAAGAGTGGATCTTGGTTTTGGACGCTGACGAAATTCTAGACGAGGAGGGATTGAAAACCGTAAAAGATTTTGTTAAAGACAAAGAAAATGACGGATTTTTGTTTTTACAAAAAAATTATACAAATGACAATTCAGTTGCAGGATTCGTTCTTGAGAAACATAAAAATTTTTCAGGATGGTATGGCTCTTTTATCGTCAGGCTTTTTAGAAATAAAAAAGGATTTAAGTTTGAAGGGACCGTGCATGAATTAGTTGAGCCGTCGATAGAAAATAAAAAAGGAAAAATCGCTGCAACAAATGTTTTTGTCCATCATTATGGAAATTCTGATTCTTCTGTTATCAAGAAAAAAAGACAATTTTATCTTGAGCTTTGCAAGAAAAAGGTAAAACAAAAACCAAATGCATCATCTTATCATGAATTGGGAATTTTGTACAGGGAAAACAATAAACTTGATGATGCGATCAAATCTTTCAAAAAAGCAATTCAATTAAATCCAAAGCACAGCATGTCATTTTTTGAAATCGGGGTTATTTACGAGCATCAGCAAGATTATGACAAAGCAATAAAAAATTATACAGAATCACTGAGGATAAAAGAAAGCAGCGAAGTTTTTCAAAATTTAGGTGTTTGCTTTTTGAAAAAAGGCAAATTGAAAGAAGCTTACAGAAATCTTACAAAATCCCTTTTATTGAATCCAAATAAATACACTATTTACAATAATCTCGGGGCTGTGCAGGAAAGACTCGGAAACTATGATTCTGCAATCCAGATGCTTCAAATCGGGGTTAAACTTAATCCAAACAACGTGATTGGGCATTATAATCTGGCAATTGCTTATGACAAAAAAGGAGATTTTGAAAAGGCCCTTGAGAGCTATCTGAAAACAGTCGAGCTTGGCCACAGAAAAAAGGAAAAAATCAAGGAAAGGATCAATCAATTGAAAGCGATCGTTGCAAGCAGTCCTAATTATGGTTATAGTTTTAAGTATGGTGGGTGATCAACCTTCAAGGATTTTATAAAACGTATCAAATATACTCGTGTCAGTTATTGCAAGGTCATAATCGACGTTTAGTTTGTTGCAGACTTCTTCTATNTTTGAGCAGTGGTCGTCAAGCTGCTGCTGGTAATTCATTCTCATTCTTTGGCTGATGAAAGTCCTGAAAATTCCTTTTGTTTCGCTGTCAACAAGCTTCATGTCGCCTTCCATCTTCAGCTCTTTTTCAACCCTGTCAAGGACCTGGATTATTTTTATGTCGTGTTTCCCTAAAGTATACAATGATTCCCTTATCTCCTCGATATTGAAAAGGAAATCTGAAATCAAGATCACGATTGATTTGCTTCCGATGATTTTCTTGTATTGGCGCACAGTGTCAAGAAATTTTGAACTGCCTTTTGGCTTTATTGAATTCAGGTGCTGGACCATTGCTGCGAGATGAGACATTCCTCTTTTCGGCTGGAAAATGTCAAGCGCATCGGCAAATGTCGCAAACTGAAATCTTTCATTCTCCTTCAATGCAAGATATGCAAAGCCGACACCAATCATCGAGGCATAATCAAATTTGCTTATCGGCCTTCCAAAATCCATTGAATTGCTTGCATCTATTATGACATGGACTGTAAGATTTTTTTCCTCTTCATGGACTTTGAGGTATAAATTGTCAGTTCTTGCATAAACTTTCCAGTCGATTAATCTTATGTCATCTCCTGGAGCATAAATTCTGTAATCCTTGAAAGTCAAACCATGACCGCCAGCCGTTGATTTTCTTGGACCGCTGATGTTAGAAGTAACTCTTTTGTTAATAACAAGATTAAATCTTCTCAGTTGGTCAAGAAATTGGGTGTTTATCATTTAACTTATTTTTTTGATTGGATTTTTAAGTTTGATTAGTTTTTAGTTAATTTATTTTTAATTTTTTATTATTGAAAATTGTTTACCAGTACATTAACGATTGGTTCACATACACTTTATCAATTATTACTTAAAAATTGAAAATTTTTAAGTTCCCAAAAATCTTTGATTTTTTAGGATGTTCACTCATCTCTTCTGTATTGTACTGGGCTCCTTATAACAATAAAAATAATATTTTTTTAAAAATAAAAATTTCCTTCCTCTTTTTAAAAAACCACTAACAAACTTTTATTTAACTTTAGTAATTATGCTCTTGATTGCATCGTCAACAGACATTCCTTTTCTTTCTGCCTCGAAGTTCAGTATTATACGGTGCCTTAATATCGGAAATGAAAGCGTGTTTAAGTCGTCATTGCTTACGTGATTTCTTCCCTGTATCAAAGCTCGAGCTTTTGAAGCCAAAATCAAGCCGATTGAAGCTCTTGGGGATGCACCGTACTGGATGATTTCCTTGTGAGTTCTTGTTGCAAGAACAATTTTTACTGCTCTTTGCTTGATATCATTAGCAATCGGAACTTGTCTTGTCAAACCCTGCAGAGTCAACAGATGATTTTTGTTCAGCATTACCTTTAACCTATGGTGCTTTAATTCAGCCGCATATTTGTCGACGATCTGCAGCTCTTCATCAAAAGCAGGATAGCCAACCTTGATTTTCAGCAAAAATCTGTCTGCCTGTGCTTCCGGCAATGGATAAGTTCCTTCCTGCTCAATTGGGTTTTGTGTTGCAAGCACAAAAAACGGAAGATCGAGCTTGAAAGTGTTTGTTCCAACAGTTACTTGTTTTTCCTGCATCGCTTCCAGCAGGGCTGATTGTGTTTTTGGCGTTGCCCTGTTTATTTCGTCTGCAAGCACAACATTTGCAAATATCGGTCCAGGCTGGAATTTGAATTGTCTCTTGCCGCCAGAACCTTCTTCCAGGATATAAGTTCCTGTAATATCTGATGGCATCAAATCAGGAGTGTTTTGTATTCTTGAGAATTTCAGATCCATCAATTCCGATAATGTCCTGATTGTAAGTGTTTTTGCCAGTCCAGGGTAACCTTCCAGCAATGCATTGCCATCACACAAAATTGCTGTTATGATCTGATCTATAATCTCGTTTTGCCCAACAATAATTTTGCTGCTTTCTTTTTTAATTTCATCAAAAACCTGCTTATAATTCTTCATAAAACAATCACCTCAATTATTAAAAATTTGTAATTATTTTTCTTTTTTATATTTTTTTCAATCCGTTTGCGCTTATCGCGCTCACAACAATTTGTGCTCGCCCTCGCTGTTCTGCCACATCGCTCGGGCTCGCCTATACATTCATTAATTTTTTATTGAATCAATCCGAGGCGAAATTTAGTGGCAGGACAAATTTCGCCGAGACTATTTTATGTTGCCGAAGGCAACGGGTTTAATTTTAATTTTTTAACATTATTTTTTTTATCCCTGAGCTAGTTTTTTGAAATAATTTTTTACCAGTTCCTGCTGCTCCTGGGGGATGTTTTCTTCGTAAGCGACTGTTTCCTTTACAACTGCATCTTGTGGGAAAACAGTGTCAAACTTTTGGAACTTTGTATCGCCCACTTCCCTTACGTTTACCTTAAAATCAACTGGTTTTATCCTTATATTTAATTCTTTGTCTCCTAAAGTCGCAACATCATCTTCTCCGTAAATATCATCATCTGATTCAAGCTCAGTCGCTACAAAATCACCAACACCCTTTGGGCTTTCGAAAATGTCCGGCAGCACTTTTTGTTTTGCAAATTCTATCAGCTTTAAGTTCAATGTTGTTGCAAATATTATCATGAATGAAAGAACCATGACTGCAAGTATCTTGTAAGACAGAGTTTTTGGGTTGATGAACATCGACAGGCCAACATTTTTCATCTCGCTTGTTACGTCGTATTCAAGCTCCTCCAAGACGGGGTTTGCCCTGTTTATGTTGTCTGCTGCAGTCCTTAATTTTTCCTTTAGAGGGGCATATTTACTCTCAACAATCAATGGTTTTGAGGAAGTATAGCTGATGTATGAGTAATATCCAAGATAAATCGAAGCAGGTATCAATGCAAACATTGGATGGAAATCAAAGATGGACAATACAAAGTAGAATGCCAGAAAAACCAGAGTTGTATTTACTATATTCTCGAATAGAATAAGCTCATTCAGGGTTTTGTTGATTTCCTTTACAACATTTGAAAATTGTCTCATATTAGCAGCTCTCCGATGCTCCTGCAGTTTGCTTCAAACAATCATTTTTCTTTTTTAGATCGTCAACATCATTATTCAGGGATGTCACATCTGACTTTAGATTATTGACTTCTCTGTTCAAATCCTGGGCAAGCTGGATCTGCTGTGCCAACTGGTTTTTGGTGCTGTCAAGTTCAGATATCTTAGATTGCAGCTGGCTTTTAGTGCTGGCTAAATTAGACTCAAGCGTTTTCTTATCAGTTTCCAGCTGGTCTCTTTCATCTCTGACATCAGTGAATTTTAGACTTAAATCCTCTTCCTTTTGTTTTCTAAGCTCAAGCTGTATGTTTGTCTGGTTCAACTGGGTTCTTTTTGAGTCAAGCTCGGTGCCAATCTTTTCCAATTCTTTGAGCTTGATTTCAAAACTTTTTGAAACATTCTGGAAAGTGGTTTGGTAATAAACAGTAAAGCCTGCAAACATCAGTAAAGCTGCGACTATTAATAGAAGCAATCCTAGGTTCACGTCTTTTTTCATTACCGCCATTTTAAATTTTTATTTTTATTTATTATTTTTTTATTTTTTAATGTTTGAATTTATCTTATTGTTTTTAATGTTGATATTTTTTATTGTACTGGGTTTTATTTTTCAACCCGTTCGCGCTATATTGATTTTTTTGTTAAATTTAATTTTTCAATCCGGCTTCGCTACGCTCAGCCAATATCTAGTGCTCGGCTTCGTCCTTTCTGCCATTGGACTCAGCCTCGCCTATACATTCATTGATTTAACTTAACTACTTTATCAAATTTTCTCTGTATCGCCTTATTGCGATTTCTGTCAAAAATAATAACATGGCTATAATAGCGAACGGCCATCTGTAATCAGTTGAGTCGATTTTTATTCTTTTCGATTTTGCCCTGATGAATTCTATGATTTTTTCAATATCGTTTGGGTCAAAAATTTGGCCGCCTGTTTTCTCAACAAGGTTTGTGAATTCAGGGTTTATGCCGAGTTTTTCATATTCATCGTTGTTGTTGACTGCGAATGTTGCCCCTAAGATTTCTTTGTAGCCTGTGTCAGTTGGAGTATAAACCGAGGAATATAAGTTTGTATCTATTTTGGCAAAAGAAAGGCCTTCGCTTTGAGGCATTTCTCTCGATATCACATTGACGTTTGTTGATTTTCCCAATACAGTGTCCCTGATTGTAACATCGTAAGATTTTTGCCTTCCCAAATCACCAATAGCCCAGTTTATGCCCCTAGTCAACAGTTTTGAGTTCTTTTTGTTCAATAAATCTCCTGCCCATTTCAGGCCATCATCCGTTGTGATGCTTACGACCCTCCCCAGTCCAAATCTCCAGACAACTAATATTGGGATGTTTTTATGGGTTGTAACAAGGGTTCTTGCAGCTGGTTTTGGAACTGCATAATTGTAGCCTGAAACTGTTGCGTGTATATCATCCAATCCTAGTGTAATGAAGTGTGTTGTGTCGATTGGAACAAGAGTATTGTAGAATTCCTCGCCTTTTGTCTCATCTTGATCGCCGAATTCAACTTTTAATTTGTTTGAGGCATCTGCCTTGTAATAAATTCCTTCCCCTAATGCAGCCATGTTGCCTAAGAACAGGTTGTTTTCAGTTGCTAAGCTGTCTGATTCGGTGCCAACTCCGACAACAAACACTTTGACACCCTTTGCATTGACGCTTCTTACAGTTTCTAAAGTGTCTTCCCTTAATTTCCCGTATGTTGTTTTGCCGTCGCTGATAAAGATAATATTTTTGCTTCCGCCAACTTCGCTTAGAATCCTAAAGCCGCCTTCAATTCCAAGATTAAAGAATGACTGGCCGTCGAATTTCAATCTTGATATTTTTTCTTTGAGCTCTTTTTTGTTTTGAGCGAGCGGCTGGATTTCAGCGATCTGGAATGCCTGGCTTGAGAATGCAACAGCCCCTACATTATTTTTCTCGCTCAAGCTGTCAACGACACTAAGCGCAAGCGCTTTTTCAACAGAAATGTGGTCAGCAGTTCCTGATGAAATGTCAATGACAATGACAACGTTTATGTCGCTTTTGTTCTGCTCTTCGCCAGCTCCAATTTTTATCGGCAATAGAGTTTCAAGAAGCGTGCCTTTATAGCCGCCCCTTTCAAAGGAGTTTTCTCCGCCTATGAAGATCAACCCACTTCCATCTGAAACATAATCGCTTAACCTATCGACATGAGAATTAATCTTTGATGCCCTTATATCATTGAAAATAACAGCCATGTATTCGGATATGTCAGATGGCACAGTGCTTCTTACATCAAGTTTGTATATCTTATCAAGCTCCTTGGCCAAAGGAGAGCTTTTTTGCGAGACATAAAGCACTTTTGGCCTTGGAACTATTTTTACGCTTTTAAGAAAAACATTGTTGTTTTCAAAGTGGTCATTTTTTGGAACTTTAATCAGCTCTGCTTTGAGTTTGTGGTATTCTCCATCGGGAAATTTCCTTGAGAATTGGAATTCTTTTGATGTGCTGGCTGATTCCTCAAATACCAGGTTTGTATCGTCATAAGTGACTTGCAATGTGTAAGGCATTCTGTCCCCAACAACAGAGACTTTTACAACAAAGTCTCCTGAAGTGTCTTTAATAAGGTCAGGGGGACCTTCAATTACAACTCCAACATCATTGTTTTTGGCTTCCATCTTTAATGTACTTACAGAAGAATTTATTCCTGAGGCAAACAGCATTATATCCCCTAGCAATTTACCTTCATTGTTTACACCGTCAGTAATAACCATGACATTGTCGTTGCCTTCTATGCTATTCAGTATCCCATTTCCGATTGTTGAATGCTGGCCATTTGCAATTGTCCTTATGTGGACTGAGATGGTTCCTTCTAATTCATCGTAAAGGTCGTATGCAATTTCTGTACCGTATAATGCCATCGAGCTGGAGTTGTCAACAAGTATGGTCAATCTTGGGTCTCCCTGCACGGTTTTGCTTTCAAGTATGAACGGAGATGCAATTGCAAACATCAGGAAAATAACTGCAAAGCTTCTCAGAGCAAGTATTATTTTTCTTTCGGTTTTTTTCGCCTTTAGAAAAGCTTCAAGCTCAAACCTATTGCCGAATTTAACAAAAGTTTTCATTGACAGCCAAAACAATAACAACAGGACAGGAACAATGGCTATCAATACATAGGAATACTTAACGCAATATTTTGAAACACAATAAATGCTTGAGTAATCCGGAATTACAAAACTCATAAGTCACCTCTCATCTTTATGTAAATAAATTCAGTCAATAAAAGCACAAAAACCAATATTAAAATCGTGAGCTCCAGGTTGAAATCATGCTCTTTGCTCTGCCTGTCAAGCAATTTTTCCCTTTCTTCCCTGCTTCCGACTTTTGTCGGCAGTCCTATGTTAGATTCCTTCTCATCAAGAAGATTTACGGCAAACTTCTTGTCATCAAATTCATAAATGCCTGCGTCGTCCATCAAAAGTTTGGATGTGATGATGGTTGAGGAAGGGGTTTTCACTTTCTGCTTGCTTATTGTAACTATCTTTCCTGTTTTGTGGTTGAAATCCCTGATGTCTTCTGTTCCTATCATGAAATTTATCAATAAATTCCAGAAAATTGGATAAGAAGGTAATGTCTTGAAATCGCTTCTGTCATCCAAGATTCCGTAATAGACAACCCTGCCTTTTTTCTTTTCGCTATAGACTATCAATGGATTTTTATCATCAGCAGATGCAAATGTTATAGCACCTTTTTTTGCATCAGCCCCAAAATAAGATGCTGCTGTTGTAAAGCACCTTTCCTTTTCAAAATGCTTTGTTATCTGGTTTATGGTTTCAACACATGCTTTTGTTGGCTTGTTGATCATGTTTCTTAAATCAACAGGAGGCAAGCCTTTCATCTTGAATTCTTTTGAATCTTCCTGCGCAGCAATAATTACATTGCCGCCTTTTTCTGCATATTTTTCAAGATCATCAAAAGTTCCCGGGACAATACCGTCCCGCTCATTGACATTGTTGATGTTATAGACAATTATCAAGTCATGCTTGAATGGCGCTATTTTTTCTTTTCTTGTGTTGATAGTAAGAACAGGCGGGTTTACCACGTTCAGCTCTATGTCCTTTGCTGCTTCAAGTGCTAATTCAAGATTGCTTGTTTTTTCATTTGTTATCAACAACACAGTATTCTTTATTTTTGGAGGAGTTGCGATATAAGCAATGTCATCCACCTCCAAATCATCTTTTGGATCAAGTTCAACCTGAGAAACACCGGCTGGAGTGTCAAAAATGAAATTTTCGATTGAGTTAGGGGCTATTGTCACATCTGTCTGCGAAATGACTTTTTTGTCTTTTACAATTTTCATTGTACGCTTTTTTGGCTCGTCATTGAAATTTTTGATGAAAACTTTTGTGTTGTATTTAGTGACAACGAGATTTACAATGCCGACATTCTCAGCCTTGTTTGACACGTCGAAAAAATCAACAAGCTTGTCCTCTGATGCCAATGTTGCCCTTACAACTTCTATGTCAGGGCCTTCTGTTGAAAGGAAATCACTCAAAACAATGACCCTTCCTGGCCTTTCCCCTAAAATGTCTTTTGCAAGCAGCAATGAATCGCCAAGATTTGTTGTTGTTGCCCTTGGCTTTATTTTCAGCAGAACATCAAGCGCCAATTCGCTGTTTTCATTTTCAAGAACAATCAAAGGCGTGTTTTCAGCCATGATAATGCTGTTTCTGCCGCTCAAAACCTTTTTTGCTTGTTTAACAGCCCGGTCAAATCTTGAAATGTCACCTTCTTGCGCCTGCATTGAAGCGCTGACGTCTAAAATTAATACAGTATTTTCCAAAGTAACATCATAGTTAAGCTTGATAAAAGGCGCTGCAACAACTAACGCTAAGCCAAGAATTGCCAAAAGCTGTATAAGAAATAATAAATTTGTCAGTAATTTCTGCAAAAACGAATATTTTGTTGATTTCTTCCTGTCCTGGATGATGAACATTAGGGAAGGAATTACTTTATTCTGGGGTTTTGGGCGCCTTAGATATAGCAATATGAATGCCAGAACTCCCAATAATGCTATCAATCCTAAAGGTCTTGTAAAAGGTAAGCTCACCATCTTTTTTTATGTTGTTTTTTGTTTCTTTTTTGATTTATTTTTTCTATTTTTAATTTTTTGATTGGATTTTTATTATTTTTAATTATTTAATGGATTTTAGTCATTGGAGATTAGCCACAGATACAATAACTATTGGCTCACATCTACTTTATGAATTATTTGTGCACTCTTTTCTTCTGTATTGTACTGGGCTCCTAATAACAAATAAAAAAATATTTTTTAAAAAATAAAAAACCACACCACTGCTAATTAATCTAATCATTTTTCTTGCCCCTTTTTCTTTTCTTATATATTACCTTGACTAGTTCGTCCAGACAAACCAAGTCTTTAACCAGGATCAGGGATTTATTTAACTCGTACCAGTAGACTTCAGAATTTATATCTATTTTTAAGTCTTTCCTAGCTTCCTGAGGCAATGTCAGCTGGCCTGTTTTCGTCAGCTTTGCTTTTCCTATGAATTTAGGCTTCATTATTAAAATTAATATTTTTAATAGAATTATTAAAATTAATATATATAAATGTTTTGGTTTTGGAAGCAATAATAAAGTATATAAATAAACTTAAAATCTATTGACGAAGATGACCAAAATCAAAATAACCCTTCCGGATGGAAGCATAAAGGAGTATGCAAAGGGAATTACTGCAGGGGAGATTGCGTTTGACATAGGAAGAAGACTAGGCCAAGATGCTGTTTTAGCTAAGATTAATGGAAATATTAAGGATTTATCAATACAAATAAAGGAAGATTCAGCTCTGCAAATTATAACTATTCAAGATAAAGAAGGTTTGGATGGGTTTAGGCATTCTCTTGCGCATTTACTAGCTGCTGCAGTGATGGAATTATGGCCGGATACTAAAAGAACAATAGGGCCGCCGATTGAAAACGGATTTTATTATGATTTTGAGTTTTCTAATCCCATTTCTGAAGACGATCTGCCTAAAATCGAGAAAAAAATGAGGGAGATATTGCCAAAATGGGATAAGTTTGAAAGAAGTGAAGCAACTGCTGCTGAAGCAAAAAAAGAATATCCTAATAATCAATTCAAGCATGAGTTGATTGATGAGTTTTCAAAAGACGGAAAGAAACTCACTTTTTACAAATCCGGAAATTATTCTGATTTATGCCGGGGCGGTCATGTATCCAGCATGAAATCTGTTCAACCTGATTCTTTCAAATTAACCCACTTAGCAGGAGCTTATTGGCGAGGAAGCGAGAAAAATCCACAATTAACCAGAATTTATGCTGTTGCATTTCCAACAAAGAAAGAATTGGATGCATACCTTAAGATGGTGGAGGAAGCCAAGAAGAGAGATCATAAAAAGCTTGGAAGGGAATTGGACCTGTACACGACTTCAGAATTAGTAGGCAAAGGATTACCAATTTGGCTTCCAAAAGGCGAGACAATCAAGAGAGAGATTGAGAATTTTGCGATTGAGACAGAGAAAAAAGCAGGCTATCAGAGAGTTTCTACACCTGTCCTGGCAAAAAAAGAGCTTTTCATAAAATCAGGCCACATCCCCTATTTCCAGGAATCGATGTTTCCGGAAATGGTGCTGGATGATGGAGCCTATTATCTAAAGGCGATGAATTGCCCGTATCATCACTTGATTTTTAATCACAAGACAAGAAGCTACAGGGACCTTCCGTTAAGAATTTCCGAATACGGCCTTTGCCATAGATTTGAGCTGTCCGGAACTTTATCAGGATTGTTAAGAGTCCGGATGCTGAGCATGAACGATGCACATATCTACTGCAAAAAGGACCAGATTGAAAAAGAATTTGGGGATGTAATAAAAATGATTGTTGATTATTACAAAACTTTTGGATTTGAAAACTATTATTTTAGATTGTCTTTATGGGATCCAAACAATAGAGAGAAATATATCAATGAACCTGAGAACTGGGAATCTACCCAAGAAATAATCAGGGGTGTCTTAAAGAAAAATAATGTAAAGTTCGAAGAGGTGATGGGTGAAGCTGCATTTTACGGCCCAAAAGTCGACATTCAATTCAAGACAGTTACTGGCAGAGAAGAGAGCATGTCTACGATCCAATTGGACTTTATAGCAAAGAAAAAATTCGGATTGAAATATGCAGACAAAGACAACAAGGAAAACAATGAAGTTTATGTCATACATAGGGCTCCTTTGTCGACGCATGAAAGATTTATCGCTTTTTTGATAGAAGAATATGCAGGCAAATTTCCATTATGGCTAAGTCCTGTTCAGATCAGAATATTATCAGTTTCTGACAAATTTGAAAAATACGCCAGAAAAATAAATGAAGAATTTCTGAAAAATAATTTAAGAAGTGAAGTTGATTCAAGAACTGAAAGCATTTCTTATAAAGTTAGAGAAGCGCAGGCCCAGAAAATACCGTTGATATTGACTGTCGGAGAAAAAGAAGAGAAAAACGGAACTGTTGCTGTAAGGACTATTGATAACAAAATTCATTTTGGCGTCAAATTAGATGATTTTCTTGGAAAAGTAATGAAGAATATTGAAGAGAAGAAGATAAAGGTTGAGTTATAAAGGTCATAATATATTCTTTTAAATAAATTTAATCTAAAGATTTCTGTAAAAATAACCTATACTACTTTGAAATAGGAACATATTTAAAGAAGTTCTGAAAGAAAATAAAAAAACTTTCCAAATGTGGGGATAAATTTGAGTTTAGAAGCTACAACTTCAGTTCAAACTGATTCAGGCGGAGATGGTTCAACTTTTTTAGATGGTCTCACCTTAAGGTTCCATACGGAAATTAGAAAAAATTTGAAAATAGGTAATACTGAATTTCTTCCAGACGAAACATATCCAGTAATTGTTTTTAGAGATGCTATTCGACGTGATGATAACTATGTTTACGGATTAATAACCAACCGCAGACTGATTTGTGAAGGTTGGATTGATGGTACTATGACTGGTTATGAAGCTATTAGAGTTTATAGACGTCCGGATGGCAGAGTAAGATTTACACGTGAAGATATAACTAAAGAATTTTTATTAAACTCTGGTGAAGTAGATCGGTTGATAGGGTTAGAATATCTAACTCCAATTAACAGTGCAAGCAGCGGCGAAAAATTTAATGCTGCTAAATTATTTGATGTTTTATATCCTAGAGAAATAGATCCAAGATATACTCATGTTAGGAAATTATTAAGAACTGCAGAAACAAAACCTCCATCACCACCACCTCCAAGACCAGTTCCCCCACCAGTTCCAAGACCAGCTCCACCACCTCTGGTTGTTGATAAAAGGCCTTGGACGTCTCAAGCTGATCTAGCATCAAGAGGTTTGAAACTTAATGTAGTATATGTAGATGGTCGTGATGTAAAACTCCAATATATGGATGCAGAATACTTAAGATCAAAAAAAAGAAGGGTAGGGGGGAGACGTAGTCATGAATCAATATTAGAATTCCATCCTGATGATGTTGCTAGACTTTATTTAGCTCTTAATTACAATACAAAGGGTGATTTAACACCAACGATGGGGATTTTGATGAATTAGAGATAGAACAAACACTTAGAAGAATTGGATTGCACACATTAACTTATAAAACTAAACCAAGATTTCCTGCCGGTACAGCATCATTTGTAACAATGGGTGACAGTGAGTTAGAATGGCTTGCTGGAAATGGCAGGACTTTACTTAGAACCCACGATTTGTTTGTTGATCAAGCAACAATTGCAACAATTGTAGGTCCACAATTTCCTGAATCAAAATTTAGACAATATGAATCTACTTGGGATAATGCAACTAAGGTGCCAATACCTGGTGATAAAACCTATAATCTTCTTCAAGCACTGTTAGTTTTCCAACCAGAAATCATGGCGGCGTCTAGAGCTTCTTAGTCCAAACCTTTTTAAACAAAATCTTTCTAACTCTTTCCTATGGTCCTGGACAAACTTAGCGATTCGCTGAAAAACACTTTATCTAAGATAGCTAAATCAATCTTTGTAGATGAAAAGCTGATCAATGAATTGATAAAAGACATTCAAAAGGCTTTGCTGCATTCGGATGTTAATGTAAAACTTGTTTTTGATTTAACTGAAAAGATAAAAGACAGGGCGTTGAATGAAGAAGCGCCAAAGGGCTTGACAAAAAAAGAGCAATTAATAAACATTGTCTATGATGAATTAGTTGATTTTCTTGGAAAGGAAGCCCGTAAAATAGATGTGACGCAAAAACCTTTCAAGATAATGCTTGTTGGTTTGTTTGGAAGCGGAAAAACAACAACTGCTGGGAAATTAGCAAAGTATTTTACAAAAAGAGGGCATAAAGTTGCCTTGGTCGGCTTGGATGTCCACAGGCCAGCTGCAATGGACCAGATTGAGCAGGTCGGGAAAAATGCAGATGTAAAAGTTTTCTCGGATAAAAAAATAAAAGAAGCTGTTGAAATATGGAAAAAATATGAAATTGAATTCAATAAATTCGATGTTNTAATAATAGACACTTCCGGAAGAGACGCTTTGTCAAAAGATCTGATTCTTGAAATTGAAGAAGTGAACAGGACAGTTAAACCAAATGAAAATTTACTTGTCATTTCTGCTGATATCGGGCAGGCAGCCCAGAAACAGGCAGAACAGTTCCATAAAAGCTGCGGAATTACAGGAGTTATTGTTTCCAAGATGGATGGAACTGCAAGGGGCGGAGGTGCTTTGACAGCATGCGCTGTTTCTGGAGCTCCAATCATATTCATCGGGATAGGTGAAAAGATTGATGATCTTGAGCAGTTTAATCCTCCTGGTTTTGTCGGAAGGATTCTCGGAATGGGTGATCTGGAAGCGTTGCTTGAAAAAGCAAAAGAAGTGATAAAAGTTGAGGATGCAGAAGATCTTGGAAAGAGATTTTTGAAAGGAGAATTTAATCTGATTGATTTGTACGAACAGATGGAAGCAATGAGCAAGATGGGGCCTTTGAACAAGATTGTTGACATGATCCCTGGCTTTTCATCATTGAAACTGCCTAAGGAAATGCTTAAAGTTCAGGAAGGCAAGCTGAAGAAATGGAAAATTGCAATGAATTCAATGACAAAAGAAGAGCTTGAAGAACCTGAAATATTGGACGGCTCCAGGCTTGAAAGAATTTCAAAAGGATCCGGAATCCCGACAAGCGAAATAAGGGAATTGGTGAAACAGCACAAGCAATCAAAGAAGATGGTCAAGATGTTCAAGGGCAGCAAAGGCGATATGACCAAAATGATGAAGAAGTTTGGCGGGAAGTTTCCTACAGGGGGGTAATTCACTCCAAATACTTAGGATCATACTTGTCATGCCACTCTCTTTGTTCAACTTCATCGAGCAAATTAGAGAAACCGAATGTTGATGCATCGCCATAAATCTCTATTTTCTTGTTTATGCTTTGCTTTGCTGCGTAAAATGCGCAGATCTTGAATGCAGCAGAATTTTCATTTATTATTTCATCTGCATTGTAAATTATTTCCACAATTTTTTCTTTTTTATCAAGAGAGGCTGTCAATGTGCTTGTACCGCTTTCCGGATCTATGTAGGAGAGATATACTTTTTTTTGCAAAGAAGCAACAAAACTGGCAAATCTTTCAACATCAGTTACATCAACTTGGTTAAAATTTGTTCTTCCGACTGATTTCAAGCCAGGTATTCTTGAAGCAGCATTTTCAAAGAAACTTTTCAGGCTTTTTGCCTTGACAAATATTCGTATATGGAAATGCTCAATTGTTATTTTAGGTTTTATTCTTATTCCTTTATATTTTTTATTAAATTTCTCAATCAATTCCTTGTAGTTTGGAATGCAGTCATCAAGTTCCGTGTCGGCTTTTCCATAGCACCTGTCTATTTCTACACCTACTTTCATCATTTGAATGAAATCTTTCCTGAAATGATTAATGTCAGATTGATTAAGTCCTGATAGAATATCTCCGTTAGCCATATTTTAAACTTATAAATAGTATTATTTAAATGTTTGTGAAGGGAGTTTTAATTAAAAATGTAGAATTTGTTAATGACTGGAAATTTACCACTAAATAATAGAAACATTTAAATCTGGGAATTTATTTCTATCAACTTATAATGATGTATGATAATAAATTATCAGCTGGTATAGAATTTTTGTCAGAAGCCGCTAGTGTTAGGGAATTAGAGCAGGCATATTCTGGCACGGATTTAAATCCAAGAACAAGAGAATTACATCGCGGCCTTATTGCAGATAGGGTTAATCAACTTTATGGTAAGTATGCTAGTATATTAGCAGGTACACCGGAGGGTGAATATCTTAGAGCGTTACGAAGAGAGTACATAGGCCAAACAAAACCTAAAATAGAAGAATCTCGTTTGATTTTGGAGAGGCCAATAGACGAGTTGCCATTGGATGATAGACAATACACTGCCCTAACAAATGCAAAAATTAGAACTATTTTGGAATTAGTTCAAAATACTGATGAACAATTGTTATTTATTAAGGGTTTTGGAAGAAAATCTCTAAAAAAACTGAAAAAAATTTTGGCTGGTATTGGATTGGAGACCGGCATGAGTCCTGATGAATTATTTGAATGATCAATCAAGTTATTATGAAAACTTTAAATAAACTGATTTCTTCCATATTATTATGAAACTAATCGCAGACCTGCAGATCCACTCAAGATTCAGCAGGGCAACAAGCAAAAGCATCACACTTCCAAATCTTGAAAAATTTGCGAGAATCAAGGGAGTCAATCTTCTGGGAACAGGGGATTTTACGCATCCGAAATGGCTTGCTGAGCTGAAAAGTGAATTAAAGGAAGATGGAAGCGGCATTTTGACTTCTAAATCTGGATTTAAATTTACACTGCAGGGAGAGATATCACTGATTTATACCCAAGATGGCAAAGGCAGGAGAATCCATCATCTATTGCACGCTAAAGATTTTGAAACTGTCGAGCAGATCAATGAAGCATTGTTAAAAAAAGGCAGATTAGATTATGACGGCAGGCCAATTTTTGGATTTTCTTCTATCGAACTGGTTGAAATGATGAAATCCGTTTCTGATGATATTGAAATAATTCCTGCCCATGCATGGACGCCTTGGTATGGTATTTTTGGTAGCATGAGTGGGTTTGATAGTGTTGAAGAATGCTTTAAGGATCAGGCAAAACATATCCACGCAATTGAAACAGGTTTAAGTTCAGATCCGGCAATGAACTGGCGAATTTCTAAACTGGATAAATATACTTTATTGAGCAGTTCTGATGCACATTCATTTTGGCCATGGCGTTTAGGAAGGGAATGCAATATTTTTGATATTGATTTAAGCTATGATGATTTGATCAAAGCAATCAGGACAAAAAGGGGTTTAACTGAGACAATTGAATTTTGGCCTCATGAAGGCAAGTACCATTTTACAGGCCACAGAAACTGCAATGTTTGTTTATCCCCTAAGGNATCATTAAAATTAAAAGACATATGCCCAAAATGCGGAAATAAGATGACAGTCGGCGTTGCGCAAAGAGTTGAGATGCTTGCTGACAGAGAAGAGGGCTTTAAGCCAAAAGATGCAGTGCCTTTCAGGAACATAATTCCTTTATCTGAAGTTATTGCTGGAACAATAAAGTCAGCAGTAGCATCAAAACAAGTATGGGCAGAATATTATAAATTGATAAATGAATTTGGAAATGAAATGGACATTATACTAAATGTTGATGAAAATAAGCTAACCAAAATAACAGATGAAAAGATTGCAGCCAATATTATAAAAAACAGAAACCAGAAAATACCTTTCAAGCCCGGCTATGATGGTGTTTATGGGATTCCTATGTTTGATGGGAAAGAGAAGATGCCCATTCAAGAAGATGTAATTCCCAAAGTTAAGCAAGCTGGACTGAATGAGTTTTTGTAATACAAAGATTTAAATACTACTTTTAAAATGGTATGAATATTAATAAGAGGTGATTGATTTGAATGCGACTTATAGACTTACGGGATTAGTTGTCTTGATTGTAGGTGTTTTATTCTTTCTTAGGGATATAGGGCTTAACGTAATAGGTAATACCAGTGGATGGACAATCATAATTGTATTGGTTGGTGCTGGGTTAATAGCCGGAGAGCCTACACTAAAGAGTAAAATTAAGGCTAAATTAATGAAATAATTTGCCTAGAGTAATAGAAAATTTCTTAAAGTAACTCTATATTATACTCCATAATGTCAGACTCCAAACTAGTAAATTACTCTGTAATCTTTATTGCAATTGTAGTATTAGTCATTGTTCTTAAGACTCTTGAGTCATTTCTAAGGCCTTTTGTCATTGCTATAATCCTTACTTTTCTCTTTATGCCGCTTATACGCCAGTCCCAGAAAAAGAAAATACCTTTTTCAGTCAGTGTCATTGGAATTTTACTGATATTCGTTGTTCTGATAGGTTTAGTCGGGTACTTAGTCCAGGAAAGGGGGTCGCAGATAAATGACCCAGCGCAAGAGGCAAAGTTCGGCAAGGGGATAGAAAGTATCAATGATTTTGGTTCTAAATTCGGGCTAGACCTTAAGAAATTCATCAATTCTGAAAGGGCAAGCCAGATGATAGCTTCAGGAATCAGCAAGAGCCTAAGCACAACAGGGGCTTTTTTTGCCGAGTTCTTTTTGGTCTTATTGTTCCTGATATTTTTGATTCCATCACACAGGATTTTGATAAAGAATATAGAGAAGACACTTAATGTTTCAAAAGGCAGAAAGTTCAAGTCAGTCCTTTTTAAGATAGAGCAGAGCATCAAGGACTATCTTCTTACTAAGTCCATGATCAGCCTAGGCACGGCTGTTGTTAGTGCAATCATACTTGTATTGTTTAAGTCAGAATCTGTTTTTTTACTCGCGTTTTTATTTTTTATACTGAATTTCATCCCAAATATCGGGTCTTTTGTCGCTGTTGCAATTGCAGTGATACTTTATGCTTTGACAAGCGGTTTGACAATTGCCTTACTGTGGCTGACTGTCTTGCTTGTTTTAGTCCAGATTGTCTTTGGAAACATACTTGAGCCAAAGATATCAGGTACTAAATTAAAATTATCACCCATAGTGATTCTTCTTGGTCTGNTGTTGTGGGGCTGGATATGGGGCATCGTAGGGATGCTGCTGGCAATACCTTTGACTTCAATAATCAAGATAATTCTTGAGCATATTGATTCTACAAAGACAGCAGCTAAGTTCTTGAGTTGAGAGAAGGTATTTTATCTATTCTAAGAATATATCCCCGCTGCCGGATTTGAACCAGCAACCTTTCGGGATCAGCTGAGTGCTTTTCATCCACAGCAATGATTGCTTTGTCAAACACTTTCTACAGCCGAACACTCTGCCGTTGAGCTAAGCGGGGATAAGATTCAGATTAAGTTATTAATTTATAAAGATTGCGTATGGATTATATTAACTACTCGCCCTAATGAGGCGAGGTTCTAAACGTTTGCATACCAATGACTGCCGAGCGTAATGGCGAGGCCTATCTATGATAAGGATTTAAAAAATTAAATAAATAACAAATACATAGAAATTTTGAATTATCTATCCACCAACAGTGACCCTGTTTGAGTTGGTGATTATCATCTTAGTGCCGACTTTGGCTCTTGCAGAAGCAGATGGCAGATTGAACTCACCAAGGATTGGGAGTTTTGATATCATCCTGTAGGACATCACTCTTTCATCGCCAGGTTCTATTGTATCTACATTCCATTTCAGCATTATTCCCCTTTTCGGGTGCTTTAAAATAGCATGAGGTTGCATCGACCCAATTGAGATTTCCTTTTCGACATGAGCAATATGTGGAACATAATCAGTAACTTCAATATCTGTTATTTGATTTTGGCTTCTGTTCTTCACCCTTACTACAACTTTTGCATCTGAAACCCCTCCATGGCTCATACGGACATTTGCTATGCCCTTTCTCACGACAATTGGGCTCCTGAAAACAAAGTAAAGCACGATTGCAATGATTGCAAGCACAATGATTACAACCAGCGGCCTGTAATTCTGAACTACACGGACAGTCACTGTTCTGCTGTCGCTGAAGTCCACTTCCCATACAAGGAAGTACTTTCCATCTTCTTTGACTGTTTCCGCTCTTGGGCTTGTTGACGAGAATAAATTTTTTAATAGTGAAGTCTCAACTTTTACTTTTTCAGTGCTGCCAGGATTGTTGGTTACTAATTCCACCCCACTCCTTATTTTTAAAAATGACTGCTCTTGTGGAATTTTTTCAGAGCTTACATATCCGACAACTTCAAATTCTTTTACAATCGGATTTACAATAATCCTTTCATCCAGAAAAATAGCAATTACCAGTTTGTCATCTTGAGGCACAGTCATGTCATCCAATTTTTTAGAAATTTCAATCGTTTTGTCTTCTTTTGGGCCCAGAGGGAAGTCCATCTCTTCCTGCACAAGATTACTATCAATCTTCAAAGTCAATTTTGTGTAATTTATTACATTCTGATTATTCAATACGATTTTTATTGTGAATTCATCTCTTGGATCTATCTTTTGAGGAGAAATACTTGCGCTTCCCAGAACTGTAGGTATATAGCCGCCAATCAAGGGTTCAGTTGATTTTATTCCAACAGTAATCGGAGCTTTTTGCTCTTGACCTGTTCTTTCATTGACTACGCCGATACTAAGGGTGTAAGTGTCAACTACCGTGATATATATCGGATCAACTAAAAGCCTTAAGGATGCGGTGCTTGAAGCAGGCACTTCCAAAGTAATTGGGCTTTGCAAAGGCTGGGTGTACATATCCCAAAATGGATAGCCTGCTTTTTTAATAGTAAATTCTTCATCTGTGTTGAGATTGTTTGTGATTACAACGTCATACTCAGCAAGCTCATCAACAACGATTTTATCCTTTATGGATACAATTTCAACATCAAAAGGCGCTGCATAAGCAATATTCAGTAATAAAAACATACCAACTATGTAAATTAAGAATTTGTTAATTTTCGTCATGAATGCACCCTTTTTGATTGTATTTTAATTCAGTTACTTGTATATAAATGTTTTCTTATAGAAACCTTTATATATTATTATCCTCAAAATTCACTCATGAAACCAGAAGAGATTATACATTTCCCAGAGGCTCCAATACATACTGTATATCTTAAATTCAAGGGTGTTATGGACATGCAGGACCTTTATGAGTCTATTGCAAATTTTTTTCTTCAGAAGAAATTCAAGCTTTATGAAAAACAGCAAAGACACAGAAGACCAGGCCCTTTTGGCCCTGAAATACTGCATCAGTTTGAAGCGACAAGAAAAGTCGAGGATTATTATGAGTGGGTAGTCACTATTAATATAGAAACATTTGATATGCAGGATGTTGAAGTTGTCTTGAAAGACGGCACTAAAAGAAAGATGACGAAAGGAAGAATTTGGGTGCAGCTTTATGGCAAAGTAGAAACTGACTATGAAAAGTTATGGGAAAAAAGCGCTTTTTTAGCCAAGCTAAGAAGCTTTTACAACAAATACGTTATGAGGAAAAGGTATGAAGGAGTTTGGTGGGATGAGCTGTATTATAACATTGTATTGAGGCTTCATGCAGTAATAAAAGAACGTTTGAAGATGACAACAGAAGTGTTTGAGCACAGGCATTTCTCAAGAACGCATTAAAGAGGTTTTATGGGACATATGAAAATAGTTGTGGATCACGACAGGTTTGAATACAATGGCCCTTTTGATGCAAACGATTTGTTTAGGATGATAAGTAATTTTATTTTTGAGAAAGGATTTGACTTTAAGCAGGACAAAGACTTTGAGATTAACAAACCACATGGAAAATTTATTGAATGGGAAATTTCACCATGGAAAAGAGTAACAGATTATGTAAGATATATCATAAGAGTTCGAATCGTAGGCTATGATATCGTAAAGACCGATGCCAATACCGGCAGAAAAAAAACAAAAATCGACAGTGGAAGATTAGTAATCACTATGGATGGCATGGTTGAGTATGACTATGATTCTTATTGGGATGACAAGCCAATTTTGCATTTTTTAAGGACAATCTATGACAAATTTGTGTTCAAGGCTTATACAGAACGATTTGAGCAGAGACTCGTGCATGATGTAAACCACCTTCATGACAATATAGAAAAACTTTTGAACCTTCACAGGCATTATACAACCAGATCACGCGGTTTATAGGTGTTTCAATGTCAGAAAAAAAACAAGTGCTTTATGATTTGAGAACTTCATATAATGGACCTTTTGTAGTTGAGGATTTCTATGCTGAGGTTGACAATTGGATCAAGGAAAAAGGCTATGATAAGGAACCAAAAAGAAAGGTAGAGCAAGTTACAAAAACAGGCAAAAAGATGCAATGGGTAATTGAGGTCCATATCCATTTAGATGACCTTCATCACGGTGTTATAGTTCTGAGAGCTTTGCTTGATAACGTAAAAGAAATCGTAATCAAAAAAAAGGGCAAAAAAATCAGGATAAACAAGGGAAGTGTTTTCATAAACATAGACGGATTTATTGAATCGCATATCCATGGAAGTTTTTTTCAAATCAAGCCCGTATTATATTTTTTCAGGGCTTTGATCGACAGATTTATCTACAATTTCTGGTCGGATAAATACAATGCAGCCGTAGATTCTGACGGCCGGGAATTGTTCAAGAGAATTTCTTCATTCTTCAACCTGCAGAAATATAAGTTTCAGTGATTTTTTTAATTTTTAAATTATTTTTTATTGTTATCAACAAATTAAGTAAAAGTAAAACAAACTATAGCACAAATAATTATTTAAGAATTTGTGAACAAAATTTAATTGTACTAACCACTAATAAAAAATTAATCCTTCTAATATTTACGCCTCGCCCCAATTCGCTGGGCTCGGCATCTATTAGAAGAACTCGTTCGCATTGCGAGGGGTGATTTCATTTACTAATTTTATCATAACATTTAAATAGAGTTTTCTAAAACAAAACTTTTAATGCGGGGGTAGCGAAGCCTGGCCAAACGCGCAGGACTTAAGATAAATGACACCCAATTGTAAATGGGATATCCTGTCACTTAGTGTGTCCGGGGGTTCAAATTGACGCAAGCGAGCATGCTTGCGCATGCAAGTCCCTCCCCCCGCATTATTTTTAAAAAATAAAATAGTAAAATTTTAATATAAGTAAAAAAAATTCAGTAATATGCAAAAAAGAGGGGAATATTCAGGTAATTACTGGTCTAACTTTCGTTCTCAAGCAGCTATGGAATTCTTAATGACTTATGGCTGGGCTATAATGGTGGCCGTATTGGCAATTGGAGCTTTGAGTTATTTTGGAGTATTAAGCCCTGACAAATTTGTTCCAAAAAGATGTGCATTGGAGCCAGGAATCGGCTGCATGGATTTCAGGATAGATGAAAGCACAGTGACTTTGGTGTTAAGAAATGGGAGGGGGGAGGATATCAATATCAACAGCGTTAAAGTTGGAAACTGTACAGGCACTGCATCAGGCGAATTAAAGAATGGGAGGCAGAGCACTTTTGTAATATCTGGCTGCACCAATACTGCAGAAAAAAAATTCATCGGAAATATAAATTTGACTTTTCTTAGCGAAACTGGATTTACACACAAAAATTTAGGAAGACTTGTTGATAAGATCGAAGCTGGCAATCCAGCACTAATAACCACTCCATCTGCACCGGAAAGTCTTTCAGCTTTAGCAGGAAATTCGCAGATATCATTGAGCTGGTCTGCACCCTCTTCTGACGGAGGTGTAGCAATAACCAATTACAAAATTTATCGTGGTACTTCATCAGGTTCAGAAGCTCTTTTGACTACAATTGGAAATCTTCTTTCTTATCTTGATTCAGGAGTTGCCAATGCGCAGCCTTATTATTACCAAGTATCAGCTGTAAATTTAGTAGGGGAAAGTGGATTTAGCAATGAAGCAAGTGCAACTCCATGTGATTCAGGGACAATTGCAACTTATGGAGAATGGAGCGCTTGCTCAGTATCCTGCGGAGGAGGAACTCAGACAAGGACTAATATTAACCAATGCGGTGGGCAAGTTGAGGAGACGCAGAGTTGTAACACACAATGCTGCCCAATCAATGGAGGGTGGAGTGGTTGGGGTAGTTGGAGTGGATGGAACACCTGTTCCGCTTCCTGCGGTGGCGGTACACAGACTAGAACTCGCACCAGGACTTGCACCAATCCTTCACCATCGTGCGGCGGTGCCGAATGTTCGGGCTCTTCCACTGAGACAGAAACTCAGAGCTGCAATACACAAGCCTGCTGTGATCCTACTTGTCCAGCTGCGAGCAGCTATTCCTGTGGCGTTGCCTTTTATTCTGATTGCGGAACCTATTGTGGAACAGGAACATCCGGTTGTTCCCATTACAAGGAAGCCAATGTTAATTGCGGCAATACACCCAAGACTGCTGATCAGCTTTGCCAGGACCTAGGATACATTGGTGCATCAGATTCCAAGGGATATTGGCATAAGCAATGCGGCCAACCCCTTGTCAATTCCTGCACGAATCTTGAATGCTCAATTCACTCAACTTGTGACTGTGCCGGTTGTGATAACTATTGGAGCACATGGGACGGACTTACACTAACAGGTGGAGGCGGAACTTCCTATGATGCCGGGGCTGGTGGATATGGCTGCGCAGGTTATAATCCAGGATGGTATATACGGCTGCTTTGTTACTCATGATCATTACTGCAACAATAATATAATTTGTTTCATAACTTTTATATAGAAAACTATTTTCTTTTGAAGTTCTTAACGCCTCTGTAGCATAGCAGCCATTGCGTTGCCTTGGTATTAATACAATAAGGCAAAGGTCGGGAGTGCAAATCTCCCCAGAGGCTTATTTTTCTATTAGAAAACTTTTTATATATCCATTTTAATGAAGTTCTTGATGGCAAGAGTTAAGAAGGTAATGTTAACTAAAGTGCCAACATTGAAAAAAGAGGCGAAAATTGAGGAAGCAGCTAAATTGCTGACTTCAACTGAAAATGGCTGTGTTGTTATCGTCGAAAATGGAGCTCCTGTTGGGATTGTAACAGAGCTCGATTATGTAAGAAATCTGACTTCTGGCAAAAGCCTGAAAGGGCCTGTGACAAAGATAATGTCTTCTCCAGTAAATTCTATGACACCTAAAACTAAACTAGATGAAGCGTTGAAGATAATCGATACAAAAAGATACAGGAAATATCCAGTTGTTGAAAATAATAAATTAGTTGGCTTAGTAACTAAAAATGATGTTGTTCATGCTATGAGCGATGAAATGAAATTTCATCGAAATATACAAAATGCCGTATTGATAATTTTTGTTTTATTTGAGCTGTTTGTTTTTGCATTCAATACTATCCTATAGCCAGCTTTAGGTTAAGAACATGATAAAAGTAAAATCCATTATGACAAAAAACGTTGTAACAGTTTCACCAAGTTCTACTGTTATGGAAGCTGCAAACAAAATAAAATCCAAATCAGTGAGCAGTCTGGTGGTTGTTGATAAAAACAAGCCAATTGCTGTGATAAGCGAGAGAGACATTATCAAAGGCGTTATTGCCAAAAAATCAAAAGTCAAAGATATTATGAGCAAGAATTTCATGAACATTTCTCCAGCAACAACATTTTCTGCGATCAGCAAATCCCTAAGGGGAAAAAATATCCAAAGATTCCCTGTTGTTGAAAATGGAGATTTAGTTGGATTGATAACTGAAACAGACATTGTTGAAGCAACAAGGGATTTTACAAGGCTTCATCAAATTGTTCAAGAAATAATATTGGCAATTTTTGGATTAGGTACAGCTTTCTTTTTGTTCTATTTCAGTCCGCTTAGAACTGTGGTTTTCGGATTTTGATTCTATCAGAAAGATATAAATAGCGAATTGCAAATGCCGAGATGGGGGCCCGTGGTCTAGTCCGGTATGACATCACCTCGACATGGTGGGAGTCGCCAGTTCAAATCTGGCCGGGCCCATTATTCGTAAAACTCTTTTTAAATTTCTTATAAATCTCTTTTAAACCATTTATAAACATTAAAACTCACTCGTAATAACCATAACCTTTATATATACTCCAGAATTCCCAAGAAGGCGAAAATAATAACAAATTATGGAGGTTAATAATCAAAATGGCTAAAGGAAAACCACACATGAACATCGTGTTTATCGGTCACGTAGACCACGGAAAATCAACTACAGTAGGAAGATTACTATTCGATTCTGGCGGTGTTGATGAGCAGACTATGAGAAAGCTAAAGGATCAGGCTAAAGAATTAGGAAAATCAGGTTTTGAGTTCGCTTTCGTCATGGACAATCTAAAAGAAGAAAGAGAAAGGGGAGTTACAATTGACTTGAGCCATAAGAAGTTTGAGACACAGAAATATTACTTTACAATTATTGATGCGCCAGGACACAAGGATTTCATCAAGAACATGATTACAGGCGCTGCTCAGGCAGATGCTGGCATCCTGGTTGTTTCAGGAAACCCATCAGATGGTGTACAGGCTCAAACAAAGGAGCACATTTTCTTGGCAAGAACTCTTGGAGTTACCCAATTGATTGTCTACATCAACAAGATGGATATGGCAAAATATGATGAGAAGAGATTCAATGAAGTTAAAGAAGAAGTTTCAAAACAACTAAAGATGGTTGGTTATAAAGTTGAGGATGTTCCATTTATTGCAGGAGCTTCTTTCCCAGGAGACAATGTCGTTAAGAATACAGATAATCTGTCTTGGTTTAAAGGCGGAACTTTATTGGAGGCATTAGACAAATTTAAGGAACCTCAAAAGCCAACTGATTTACCATTGAGATTACCAATCCAGGATGTATACAACATTACCGGCATAGGAGTTGTTCCAGTTGGAAAAGTTGTTACAGGTGTGATGAAAGTCAATGACAAAGTTACCGTTGTACCTGCAAGAGAAGGCAAAGGTGTAACTTGCGAAGTTAAGACAATCGAGATGCACCATGAGCAATTGCAATCTGCAGAACCAGGAGACAATATCGGGTTCAACGTCAGGGGCATTGATAAAAAGGACATAGCAAGAGGAGATGTTCTTGGACATCCAGACAAAGTTCCGAATGTTGCAACAGAATTCACAGCACAAATGGTTGTTTTGAACCATCCAACTGTCATAACTGTTGGCTACACTCCGGTTTTCCACGTTCACACAGCACAAGTTGCATGTCAAGTAACAGAGATTGTCAAGAAACTTGATCCAGCAACTGGTGAAACAAAAGAAGAAAAGCCTGATTTCATAAAGAATGGTGATGCGGCAATTGTCAAGATCAAGCCAATACAGCCATTGTGCATTGAAAAACAAGCAGAAATACCACAAATGGCAAGATTTGCTGTCAGAGATTCAGGCGTTACAGTAGCAGCTGGAATGTGTATTGATCTGGTCAAGAAATAATTTCGTTTAACCAATCCTTGATTCAAGGATCATGGTGAACTAAAAATTACCATGAAGCACTAGGTTGCTTTTGTTCAGCTATAAGGTATTAAAATGCAAAAAGCAAGAATAAAACTGGCAAGTATTGATATTAACAAAATTAATGATGTTTGCAGTTACATAAAAGACATAGCTGACAAAACCGGAGTTGACATGCGCGGACCGATCCCGTTGCCGACAAAAAGATTGAAGGTAACAACAAGGAAAAGTCCAGACGGCGAAGGCACAGCAACCTGGGAAAGATACGAGATGAGNGTTCATAAAAGGCTTATTGATTTAGGTCTTGATGAACGAGCCTTAAGATTGGTGATGAGGGTTCCGATCCCAGAGGGATTGAATATTGAGATCGAGATGTTGGAATAATTCTGGTATTATCTTATTCTAAACCAACGATTGTAAGTTATCAACAATATTTAACGATTTTAATAACTCTTCTTTACTCACGATTACAAGCAATTCTGGAGCGCAACTCATTATTTCAACTAGATTGATTCCTTCAGCGTTTAAGCTTGATGTTACCATTGCAACAATACCTTTTACATCTTGTGCTTCTTCTGTGAATTGTAGATTTATTTCAACCAATTTTTTATCTATTGATATACAATCTGATTTATTAAAAATATTGTGAAACTTATCTAGGTTTTTGTCATCAATTATTATCGTTATGCTCTGCTCTGCTTGGATGATCCTGATAATCTCGCCTTTTTCAATGTCTACTACAGAGTTAAGCTTGCTTATGCTTTCAACGCTTCTTTTGTTTTTTTGAACTCTGATATCAACAATATTTCCTCGGGTTTTTACAACAACTTTAGAAAAAAATCTCCTTAGTTTGTTTTCGTCTATTTGTTTTTCTGCTTTTTTGTATCTTCTTATTGAGCTGATTACAGCATCCAAGTTTTTTTCTTTCAGTTCCAGCTTTTTGATAATGTGCCTGGATAAGGCCCTTAAACTTACTATATTCATAATTAGGCACTTGCGAATCACAAAATTACTCTCTAAAAAGGAATTCACTCTATCTGATATGCTATTTTGTGTCATAAAAGACATAGGTGAGTCTTTATTTATAAATTTAACTATTTTATGTCACAAACTTTATATAGTTAGGTCAACTACTAGGTGATATGAAATACACAGGAAATAGCGAATTTTATTCTTGGTACTAGTTCTAAATCTAAAGGGTGTTAACAAAATTCAATTGCCGATAAGCTATAGAAATAAAATGCAACAAACTCAAAATTTAATAAAAAATGCAAAAATTGGAAGTATAGTTCCTGTAGTGGAAACTTTACCCTATGCGTTGGACCCAGTTGATTACTTTGCAAAGCTATCAGATTATGGAACTAAAAAAAATTGCATTCTATTTGAATCTGCAGACATTGTTCCAAAATATGGAGAAAAAAGTTTAGGAAGTGTTGATGCATGTCTAAGGATAACTGGTAAAAATGAAAATTTTGAGATTTTAGCATTAAATGAGCTTGGTATAAAACTATTGGAATTTCTAAAAGGAGATTTTGATTTTTGTGACGATGTAACCTACAAAAAAGATATGATTATTGGTAAATTAAAACCTAAAAGGGGGATGGTTAGTGAAGAAGAAAGATTAAAATTAACAAATCATATGGACATCCTAAGAAAAATTGTGTTCAAATTTAAACCAACTGAAAAGCCTTTTATCCCATATGGTGGACTTTTTGGCAGTATATCTTATGATTTCATAGATCAATTTGAGGATCTTCCAAAAAATAAAGTAAATCTAACAAATGAACCTGATTATGTTTTTTATTTTCTTGATAATCTGTTTCTCATTAATCATGAAGAAAAAAAGACTTATTTTGTTGCTAACGCCTTAATCACAAATGAAAATGATAATATTTTTGATGAATGTTTGTCTAAAATTGAAGAATATAAGCAAGTAATGAATAAGAAAATAAAATTTGAACAAACAAAAACAAACAAAGAATTTGAAGTGAAGAGTGATACAACTAAGGATGAATTTAAATCGATGGTAAACAAAATCAAGGATCATATAAAATTAGGTGATGTTTATCAGGCTGTGCCTTCACGAACTATTATTGCAGATTGCAATAAGAAACCTCTAGATATTTACAAGAAACTAAAGGATATCAATCCAAGTCCTTATATGTTCTACATAAACAGCGGAGATGATATTTTACTTGGTGCGTCACCAGAGATGAACATTAAGGTGCAAGGAGATGAACAAAAAACTGTTGAAATAAGGCCAATCGCCGGAACAAAGCCAAGAGGATTGGTAAATAACAAACTAGACTTGGATCTTGATTCAAGATATGAAACAGAGCTAAAAATAGACAAAAAAGAGATTTCTGAGCATACTATGCTTGTAGATTTAGCAAGAAATGATGTTGCAAGAATATGCAAGCCAGGTACAAGATATGTGGATGAACCTTTAGTTGTTGAAAAATACTCCCATGTACAGCATCTTGTAACAAATGTTAAAGGGATTCTAAAGGCTAATTTAGATGCATTGCATGCATACGTTGCAACTATGAATATGGGAACCTTGACTGGGGCACCGAAAGTAGAAGCTATGAAACTATTGAGGCAATATGAGAAAACAAAAAGAGGTTTTTATGGTGGGTCAGTCGGATATATAACTCCAAGCGGAGATTTAGACACTGCAATAGTAATTAGATCTATGAAAGTAAAAGAAAATAAGATTTACCTAAGGGTTGGGGCTGGAATTGTTTATGACAGTGATCCCGAAAATGAGTTTTTGGAAACTGAAAGGAAAGCTTATGCATGCCTGAGGGCAATGGAGTGATTGAAATGAACATTTTATTAGTTGATAACTTTGATTCATTCACATACAACCTGGTCGATGAGTTTGAGAAAAAAAATTGCAAGGTTCATGTATATAGGAATAACATCACTTTAGATAATTTTCATCAAATAGTTGACAAAATTAAACCAAAATTAATAGTTATTTCACCAGGCCCTTCAAACCCAAAAAGTGCAGGTATTTCAATAGATGTAATAAAACATTATGCAGGAAAGATACCAATATTTGGTGTTTGTTTAGGACATCAATGTATAATTGAAGCATTTGGCGGTGTTGTTGACAAAGCATCAGAGATATTTCATGGAAAACAATCTAAAATAAACCATGATGATAAAAATATTTATCAAAAGATTGAAAACCCATTTCAAGCTGGTAGATACCATTCATTGTCTGCTGTAAAAATACCGGAGGAACTTAGTGTAAGTGCAAAAACTGATAATGGCATTGTAATGGGAGTAAGACACAAAAAATATCCTATTGAAAGTGTTCAATTTCATCCGGAAAGCATATTAACACCATCTGGAAGTTTGATACTTCAAAATTTATTGGAGGTTGTTAAATGATAACTGACATAATTTCAAAATTAGTGGGAAAGGGAAATATAACACAAGAAGAGGTGGAGTCAGTGTTTAATGAAATAATGGAAGGCAAAGCAACTGATGTACAAATAGCAGGTTTTTTGGTAGCTCTCAGACTTAAAGGAGAAACAATTGATGACATAACAACCTGCGCAGGATTAATGAGGGAAAAAGCAGTAAAAATAAATCCAAAAGTAAAAAATTTAGTAGATACGTGCGGAACTGGTGGTGATCATTCTGGTACTTTTAATATTTCAACTGCAGCTGCTTTCGTGGCTAGCGGAGCTGGTGTGGCAGTGGCAAAACACGGCAACAGATCTGTTAGTTCTAAATGCGGAAGCGCAGATGTTTTGAGGGAATTAGGTGTTAAAGTAGAACTTGGACCAGATAAAGTAGAAAAATGCATTGAAGAGGTTGGAATAGGTTTCATGTTTGCTCCAATATTTCATCCAGCTATGAAAAATGTGGCAAAAGCAAGAAAAGAACTTGGTGTTAGAACTATTTTCAACATACTAGGGCCATTATTAAATCCTGCTCATGCGAAATCACAGTTGATTGGGGTTTTTGATTCTGGTTTACTGGTAACTTTTGCAGAAGTTTTGAAGAATTTGGGAAGCGAGCATGCTATGATTGTCCATGGCAATGGTTTAGATGAAATAACCTTAACTGGAAAAACAAAAGTTTGCGAATTAAGAAATGGCAAGATAGAAACTTACGAGATTAATCCAGAAGAATTTGGGTTTAAGTTAACGAGCTTGAATGAACTAAAAGGAGAATCTCCCAGTGAAAATGCAAAGATAATAAATGATGTCCTTAGCGGAGCTAAAGGGCCTAAAAGGGATATTGTTTTGTTAAATGCTGCTGCAGCTTTATTAACAGCTGAAGTGGTTAAAAACTATAAAGAGGGCATAGAACTTGCAGCAAATTCTATAGATTCTGGAAATGCTCTTAAAAAATTAAAAGATCTAGTCAATTTTACAAACAAAAAATGATATCCAAAATAATTGATAATAAAAAGAAAGAAGTAGAGAATAACAAGAAAGTTTTACCTTTGGATATTTTGAAATATAAATTGGGAAATTCCAAAAGAGATTTCAAACAAGCTATATCTAAAAACAAAATGAATTTAATTGCGGAAATAAAAAAGAAATCTCCATCAAATAACATACAGAATAAAGAATTTAATTTTGAGAGAATTATTGATGTTTATAATAAGCATGCAGATGCTATATCTGTATTAACTGACAGTAAATTTTTTGATGGCAATTTGAATGATATAAAAAAAGTTCGAGATTTGACAAATCTGCCAATATTGAGAAAAGACTTTATTATTGATGAATATCAAATTTATGAATCCAGATTTTATGGTGCTGATGCAATCCTATTAATTGCTTCAGTTTTATCTAAAAATCAGATAAGTTTCTTTAGTAGAATAGCAAGAAACTACAATATGGATTGCTTGGTGGAAGTTCATACTGAAGAAGAATTGATCAAAGTAATGGATACTGGAGCTGAGATAATAGGAATAAACAATAGAAATCTAGACACATTAAATATCGACACTAATACGACGCTCAAACTTTTAGACAAAATACCTAAGAATAAAGTTGTTGTCAGCGAAAGTGGAATTTCATCAAATACTTACATAAAGCAATTGTCAGGCAAGGTTAGTGCTGTTCTTGTAGGAACTTTGTTCATGAATTCAACAAATCCAGAAAAAGAAATAGTTTCACTAATACAATGACTAAAATAAAGATTTGCGGAATAACGAATCACAAAGATGCTATTGACGCAGTAAATTTAGGCGCAGATTATCTCGGCTTTAATTTTTACAAGCATAGTCCAAGGTTTGTTGGAAAGGAAAAAGCAAGAAATATTATTAAAAAAATTCAAAATGATATAATGAGTGTTGGCGTGTTTGTGAATATGGATATGCACGAAATAAAGAAAATAGTTAAGTTTTGCGGCATAGATATTATTCAATTGTCTGGTGATGAAAGTCCTGAATTTGCTGAAAAACTAAGAAAAAATCTAAACAAAAAAGTGATTAAGTCTATCGGAGTAAGGAACAAAAAGGATGTAAATACAATTAAGAAATTCAAAACCAACTATATCTTGCTTGATACTTTTAAAAAAGGTGTTTATGGGGGGACAGGTAAAAGTTTTGATTTGCAAATTGCCAAATATGCTAATGCAAAAAAATTATTTTTATCAGGAGGTTTGAACAAATCCAATGTTAAAAAAGCTGTTGATTATGTCAATCCCTATGCTGTTGATGTGTGCAGCGGTATAGAAAAATATTATGGAAAAAAGGACCACAAAAAAATGAAAGAGTTTATTGAGGTTATAAAATGAAATCTCTAGGGAAATTTGATGAATTTGGAGGAATTTTTGTACCTGAGACTTTGATGCCAGCTTTGGAAGAGTTAGAAGAAACTCTTTTAAAACTAAAAACTGATAAAAAGTTTAATTCTGAGTTAATGCAATTATTGGAAAAATACGCTGGGCGGCCAACTCCTCTGACTTTTTGTGAAAATTTGAGCAGGAAACTGTGTTGTAAGATATACCTAAAGCGGGAAGACTTGTTGCATACAGGTGCACATAAAATCAACAATGCTTTAGGGCAAGCTTTGCTGGCTAAATATCTTGGAAAGAAGAGATTAATTGCAGAAACAGGGGCAGGACAACATGGAGTTGCAGTTGCTACTGCTGGCGCCAAACTTGATCTTCAAACTGAAATCTATATGGGATCAAAAGACATAGAAAGACAAAAGCTGAATGTTTTAAGGATGAAATTATTGGGAGCAAGTGTCAAGCCCGTTAACAGCGGATCTAAGACATTGAAGGATGCTATAAACGAAGCACTTAGAGACTGGACTGCAAACGTGAATACTACACATTACTTGTTGGGTTCTGTGCTAGGGCCACATCCGTATCCAAGCATGATCAAGTTTTTTCAGAGCATCATTGGAAAAGAAACAAAGAAGCAGATTTTAGAAGTTGAAAATAGGCAGCCAGACTTAATAGTTGCATGTGTAGGTGGGGGGAGCAATGCAATAGGGATATTTGATGAGTTCATCAAAGATAAAACGGTCAGATTAATTGGTGTTGAAGCAGGTGGTGCAGGAATTAAGAGTGGAAGCCATGCATCTAGATTCAGCGATAATCTACTTGGCAGAGTTGGAATCATACATGGAACTAAAACTTATGTTCTGCAAGACAAATTTGGGCAAATTTCCAATACCTATTCCATTGCTGCTGGTCTAGATTATTGTGCAGTAGGGCCTGAGCATAGCCTTTTGAGACAATCTAAAAGGGTAACCTATACATATGCAACAGACAAAGAAACTATTGAAGCATTTAAGGCATTAAGCAAAGAAGAAGGAATAATTCCTGCTCTCGAATCAGCACATGCTGTCGCTTATGTTATAAAAGCAGCAAAGACCCTGAAAAAAGATGATATTATAGTTATTAATCTAAGCGGAAGAGGGGACAAGGATCTAGATCAAATGGAACATATAATCAAATAAAATGAAAAGTTACAAAGAAGTTTTCAAGAAACTAAAAAGCAAAAAGCAAGGAGCTTTAATAGCGTTTACTGTAATTGGAGATCCTAACTATAAAACAAGTTTGGAAATAGTAAAAAAGATAATTGATGCAGGCGCAGATATACTTGAACTTGGACTGCCTTTTTCTGATCCGATTGCAGACGGACCAACTATACAATCAGCGAATTTAAGAGCATTGAATAATGGAATCAATACTGATAAAGCCTTTGATTTTGTAAAGGAGATTAGAAATTATTCAGACATTCCAGTTGGAATTTTAACTTATTACAATTTAGTTTATCAAAGAGGAATAAATAAGTTTTATAGTGATGCTAAAGAAGTTGGAGTTAACAGTATTTTAATCTCTGATTTGCCAATTGAAGAATCTGAAATTATTTCTAAGTATTCAAAAGAAAATAAAGTTGATACAGTATTCATGATAAGCCAATTAACAGATGATGATAGAATAAAAAAAATTGCAGAGAAAACAACAGGCTTTATTTACGCTGTTGCAAGACTAGGAGTTACAGGAGCTCAATCAAGTTTAGAAGAGTCAACATTAACTATGGTGAAAAATATCAGAAATCTTACAAGTAATCCTGTTTGCGTTGGTTTTGGATTGAGCAAACCATCCCAGGTAAGTGATATTATCAAAGCAGGGGCAGATGGGGCTATTATTGGGAGTGCTATTGTGGATTTGATTGCCAAGAATTTAGATAATAAGGAAGAAATGCTGTCCAAAGTACAAAATTATGTTGGTGAATTGAAAAAATCTACTTTAATTTAAAACCCGAAAGCTTTATAAAGGAAAAGCCGTTAATAAAAACTAATATGAAATCAGTTAATTCAAGTTTAAATAAGAATATTTCTTTTAGCTACAGCTTTTTCTATTTTGGCTGGTAAGCAGCCTACTATTTCATACCATACATTTATAATTGCTCACTTAATAGCTAAATATTATTTTTATCGTTTAAATCAAAAATAAATTGACATTGGAGGGACAAAAATGATAATCGTAGTAAAACCAAAAACAAGCAAAGAAGAACTTACAAAACTGATTGATAATATAAAAGAAGTAGGATTAAATCCAGTAGAATTCGAAGGAGAAGAGAGAACTGTAATCCATGTTTTGGGTGAAGTCAGGAATGACACTGAAGCGCATTTTAAATCTATAAGATGCGTGGAAAAAGTAGTACGAATAGTCAGGCCTTATAAGCTTGCGAGCAGAGAACATCATTCGCACACAACTATTGTTAAAGTCGGCGATGTTTCAATCGGCAACAGTGATTTTATTGTAATAGCTGGCCCTTGTTCTGTTGAGAGTGAATCTCAAATTATGGAAGCAGCTGAAATGCTGAAGAAATTAGGAGTTAAGATCATGAGAGCTTCTGCTTTTAAGCCAAGGACATCTCCATATGATTTCCAGGGACTAGGTATTGAGGGGCTTAAGCTGCTGAAGAAAGTAAGGGCTAAGACAGGACTTTTGGTCGAAACAGAGGTAATGGATGTAAGAGATGTTCCAATAGCAGCAGAGTATGTTGATTTATTGAGAGTTGGAGCAAGAAACATGCAGAATTATGACTTATTAAAGGAGTTAGGAAAAGTAAAAAAGCCAGTAATACTGAAAAGAGGGATTTCAGCAACGATAAATGAATTCATCATGGCAGCAGAATATCTACTCTATCACGGCAATAAAAATGTCATATTTTGTGAGAGGGGAATAAGAACATTTGAGAATTCTTATAGAAATACACTTGATCTTGGAGCAGTAGCCCTATTAAAAAAACTGACACACCTGCCAGTAATTGTCGATCCAAGCCATGCTGCTGGGAACAGAGAGCTGATTCCTCCATTAAGCAGGGCTGCAGTAGCTGCAGGAGCTGATGGATTGCTGGTAGAAGCCCATCCAAATCCAGAAAAAGCATTAAGTGATGCTGCTCAATCACTTTATCCAGAGCAGCTGGATGAATTGCTTAAAGGCTTGAAACCAGTATGTGAAGCTGTAGGCAAAAAATTGTTACTGCATTAAATACTATGGAAGAAATCAAGGTTGAAATAAAAACTAAGGATGTAACTTATCCTGTATTTATTGGAAGTTCTATAATTGCAAAAATACCTAACTTCATTAGGGACAACCATGGTGGTTATAAGGCAGTAATCATAACTGACAACACAGTTAATGAGCTGCACAAAAATAAAATTCTGAGTGTACTGAAAATCCTAAATCCTTTTATTGTGTCAATTGCAGCCGGAGAGTCAAGCAAGTCAAGAAAAGTAAAGGAAGAAATAGAAGACAAGCTGTTAGACAAGGGATTTGGCAGAGACACTGTAGTAATTGCATTGGGTGGAGGGGTAATAGGGGATTTAGCAGGATTTGTTGCATCTACTTACAACAGGGGGATTCCTTATGTTCAAATACCAACAACCTTGCTTTCAATGGTTGATTCTTCTATAGGCGGAAAAACATCTGTCAACACTAAACATGGCAAGAATTTAATAGGGACATTTTACCAGCCATGTGCAGTATTTGCAGATCTGGATTTTTTAGACACATTGCCAAATGATGAATTTTTAAGCGGTTTAGTTGAGACTATAAAAATCTCAATCATCAAAGATAAGGGATTATTTAATTTCTTGAAGAAAAATCACAGCAAAATATTGAATAAGGACAAGGATACACTGCTATACGTTGTTAAGCAGAGCGTTGAATTGAAGCGAAGAATTGCTGAGGCAGATGAAAAAGAAACTGGATTGAGGCAAATACTTAATTTTGGCCATACTTTTGGGCATGCTCTTGAGACATATTCTGATTTCAAAATTAAACACGGCTTTTGTGTCAGCCAGGGCATAGCTGTTGAATCAAAAATATCAGTACTGATGGGGCATTTAAATGCTGATGAAGAAAAAGAAATAATCTCTTTACTGGGATCATATGGACTTCCTACAGAAATTGAAAATAAAATTGATATTGACAAACTACTGGAAATTATGAGGATAGACAAGAAAAATAAGAGTCAGGTACCTAGATTTGTCAGTGTTGACAGGATAGGCAGTGTGATATCCAAAGAAAATAAATTTTCGTTTGAAGTGGAAGGAGAAGTGATCAGAAAATCTATAGATTTATGTAAAAATGATTGAATTGAATTCTATAAAAAATTTGGATGCTGAAATTATTGTCCCTGGAAGCAAGTATGTTGCAAATCGGTTATTGATAATTTGCGCATTAGCAGATGGCACTTCTGTGCTAAGAAACATGCCTGAAAATGATGATATAAACAATGCAATTGCTGCATTAAGTAATTTTGGAGTGGAAATAAAAAAAAATAATGATGAATTAACCATTCATGGAAACAAGTTAATATCTCCAAATAATGAGATTAATGTTGGTGATTCTGGAACACTATTGAGATTTATAACAGGTTTTGCTTCTCTTGTCAATGGAAATGTAAATATTACAGGAAGTAAAAGAATCAAGGAAAGGCCAATAATAGATTTATTGAAAAGTTTGAATGATCTTGGAGTCAAAAGTAGATCCTTGAATGGAGAATGTCCTCCAGTTGTTATTGAAGGTGGAAATTTTAAAGGCGGCACTACAAAAATTAGCGGTGAAAAGAGCAGTCAATTCATCAGTTCTCTGCTATTAGTTGCCCCTTATGCTCAAAATGATGTTGAGATAATTGTTGAGACAGATTTAGTGTCAAAAGGATATGTAGATTTAACCATAGACTTGATGAAAAAATTTGGAGTTAACGTCGAGAGACAAGATTACAGGCAATTCAAGGTCAAGGCAGGACAAAAATACAGGGCAATGGAATTTAACGTTCCTGCTGACTTTAGCTCTGCTAATTATTTCTTCGCAGCTGCAGCAATTGTTCCAGGCAAAGTGAAAATAAAGAATTTAGATGCGGAATTAACTCAGCCTGAAGCGAAGTTTGTGGAAATTTTGGAAAGTATGGGGTGCAAAATAAATAAAAATAATGAATCGTTAGAATTAATTGGCCCATCAACACTCAGGGGAATTGAAGCAGATATGTCTTCTATGCCGGATTCAGTCCAAACTTTAGCTGTTGTTGCTTTGTTTGCAGAAGGAACAACAAAAATAACAAACGTAGGCCACCTAAAATACAAAGAATCTGACAGAATAAACGACACAGCCAAAGAGCTGAAGAAATTGAACGCAGATATTAACGTAGAAGCTGATAAACTTGTAATAAAAAAGAGTGAACTAAAGCCAAATACCATAGATCCACACAATGATCATAGAATGGCCATGAGCTTTGCCTTGATTGGATTAAAAGTTTCTGGGATTAAAATAGAGAATCCTGAGTGTGTGAATAAATCATTTCCTAAATTTTGGGACACTTTAAGGAATATTGGGGATTAGAATGCCAAAAAATATTGTTTTGATGGGCTATAGGGGTTCTGGAAAGACATCAGTAGCAGCAAATATAGCAAAAAAACTCAATTGGCCTGTGATAAGCACTGATAATGAAATAGTCAAAAGAGTAGGTTCAATTAATGAATTTGTAAGTAAGAATGGCTGGAAAGCGTTTAGAGACATCGAAAGCAGTGTTATTGCGAAAATCAATTCAGGCAATACTATTGTTGATTGTGGTGGGGGTTTTATTGAAAGGGAAGAAAACATTGCACATCTAAAGCAAAACGGCATAATAATTTGGCTGAAAACCAGCCCTCAAAAAATTATTGAAAGAATAAAAGGGGGTAGAGACAGGCCTTCACTTACAGGAACTAAATCATTTATTGATGAAGTCGATGAAGTCTTGACAAGGAGATTGCCTTTGTACAGCAAAGCAGCTGATCATGAAGTTGATTCAGACAATAAAACAGTTGAGGAAGTTTCAAAAGATATTTTAAACTTAATTAAAAATGAAAACTAGAATATGCGTACCTGTAACAGCAGATACAGTAGATCAAGCTATTGTTGACCTGAAACAAGCAGAGAAATTTACGGATTTAGTAGAGCTAAGAATAGATTTTATAAAAAATATTGACATTGGCAAGTTGGAGATTTTGTTGAAAAATAAAACAAAAGAAGTAATTGTAACATGCAGGCCAAAAAGCCTTAATGGAAATTTTATTGGGAATGAGAAAGAGCGAATTAATTTATTAAAAAAATCAATAGAATTGAATGCAGAGTTTGTCGATATAGAATCCGACTCTGATAATGGATTAATTGGAGATATTATACAAAACAAAAAAAATACTAAAATAATTGTATCTTATCATAATTTTAAAGAAACACCTAAATTAGAGCAATTAGCTAATATTTACAATGATATCAAGAAATTAAATCCTGATTTGATTAAGATAGTAACTTTTGCAGGTTCGATCAATGATAATTTTGAAATCTTTAAGCTGCTAAAGGATAAAAATGACTTGATTTCATTTTGTATGGGTTTAAGAGGGGAAATTTCTAGGATTTTAGCTCCAAAATATGGTTCTTGCATCACATTTGCTTCATTGAATGAAGAAAAGGTTTCTGCACCTGGTCAAATTGATATAAATGAAATGGACAATGTTTACAATTTTTCTTTAATCAATGAAGAAACTATGGTTATCGGCCTAATTGGAGAGCATGCTGAACATTCAAAGTCCAAGTCTATTATGAATCCAAGCTTTAAAGACTTAAAACTAAATTTCGTCTATTTAACCTTTAAATTGACAACAGATGAACTTCCAGCTTTCATGAAAAACTTCAGGCAATTTGAATTTGCTGGAGCTTCGGTGACAATCCCCCATAAGTTGAAAATTATTAAGATGATAGATGAAATAGATGAAACTGCTCAAAAAATTGGTGCGACTAACACTATAGTTAACAAAAACGATAAACTGATGGGATATAACACAGATTACTACGGCGCTATTGAAGCTCTTAAGGAAAAAACACCCTTGAATAATAAGAAAGCGCTTGTATTAGGCGCCGGAGGCGCAGCAAGAGCTGTAATTTATGGATTAAAAAAGGAAGGTGCTGGCATTACTATTGTAAATAGGACCAAAGAAAAAGCAGAAAAGTTAGCCAGCGATTTTGATGTAAAATTCAGTGAAATTAACAATATGAAAAAATTAGTCATAGATAACGACATTATTGTTAACACCACTAGTGTTGGAATGGTGCCAAATATAAATGAAAGTATTATAAAAGAAGACGAATTCGTTTCAGGTAAGATTGTGATGGACATAGTACCTATTCCGCCCAATACAAAACTGCTAAAAATTGCCAAAAGTGCAGGATGTCAAGTGATAAGTGGTAACAGAATGCTTTTACATCAAGCTATAAAACAGTTCAGGCTGTGGACAGGTCAAGATCCAAAATTTAAATTAATGGAATCTAAACTAAAATTAACATTGTAGCAATTAGGTGATAAAAATGTCAGGAGACTCATTGGGAAAATTGTTTAAAATAAGCAACTGGGGCGAAAGCCACGGGAAGGCAATAGGTGTTGTAATAGAGGGCTGCCCGCCGTTGTTTGAACTAAGTGAAAAAGACATCCAGTTTGATTTAGACAGAAGACTGCCTGGCCAAAGCGAAGTTACAACTCCAAGAAAAGAATTAGATAAAGTAGAAATTTTATCCGGAGTGTTTAATGGAAGAACAACAGGAGCGCCTATTTCACTTATAATTTTCAATAAAGATTTCAAGAAAGAGGATTATAAGGAAATATCGAAAATTTTCAGGCCAAGCCATTCTGATTTTACATATGAAAAGAAATATGGCATCAGGGATCCATTTGGAGGCGGAAGAGCATCAGCCAGATTAACAGCTGGAAATGTGGCTGCAGGCGCTATTGCTAAAAAAATCCTGAAAAATAAGTTTGGTACAGATATAATCGCTTATGTTAAAAAAATAAAAGACATTGAGATTGATATTGATCCAGATTCTGTAAGCAAAAGGGGTGTAGAATCCAATATTGTCAGATGCCCAAACAATAAAATAGCTGATCAAATGATAAATTTAATCAAGAAAGCGCAGGCAGACGGTGATTCTCTTGGTGGAGTCATAGAATGTATAGCTAAGAACGTACCAGCTGGGCTAGGAGAACCTATTTTTGATAAATTAGATGCTGACTTAGCAAAAGCAATGATGGCAATTAATGCAACAAAGGGCTTTGAAATAGGTTCAGGATTTGAAGGAGTTAAATTGTATGGGAGCCAGCACAATGATCCGTTTTACATCAAAGGCAAGAAAATCTTGACAAAAACGAACAATTCCGGAGGCGTGCAAGGGGGAATATCAAACGGCATGCCTATTGTTTTTAGAGTTGCCTTCAAGCCAACATCAACAATACAGAAAAATCAGCAAAGTGTTGATTCTAAAGGGAAAGAGATTGAATTGGAAGCAAAAGGCAGACATGATCCTTGTGTTTTACCAAGAGCAGTTCCAATTGTTGAGGGCATGGCTGCTTTGGTCTTGTGCGATCACTACTTAAGATTTAGAGCTCAATGCGGTGAAAATGGAAATTGAAGAAATAAGGAAGCAAGTCGATGAATTGGATGATGAAATTCTGAATAATTTAATCAAAAGAAAGGATCTTGTTAAAGAGCTATCTACTATTAAAAAAGAAATGAATACTCCTGTATTTGATGAAAAAAGAGAAACCGAAATTCTCAACAGACTAAGGAAAAAAGCCAAGGAATATGGGTTGGAAGAGAATTTTGTTGCTGCAATCTTCAAAATTATACTAGAGAATTCCAAATTAGAGCAAGAAAAGGAAGAATCAGGGAGCTGAACATCGTGGAGATAGGAGTAATAGGTTTTGGAAGGTTTGGAGAATTTTTAACTGGACACTTATCAAAAGATTGCAGGGTTTATGTATATGGCAGATCTGATAAGAGCGATAAAATTAAGGAAAAGAATGCAGTGCCAGCTTCTCTTGAAGAAGTATGCAAAAAAGATGTTGTTGTATTGGCAGTTCCAATATCGGAATTTGAGAAAGTTTTAGTCCAAATTAAGGATATTTTAAAAGAAAATTCAACTGTAATTGATGTGTGCTCTGTTAAAGAATACCCGGTCAAGCTAATGAATGAAATCCTACCTAAGAAAACACAGATTTTAGCTACACATCCATTGTTTGGTCCAGATTCAGTTAAAGATTCTTTAGATGGAAAGAAAGTCGTAATATGCAGAGTGAATGTTCTAGATACTATGTACAATAAAATAAAGGATTATTTGAAGAAAAAAAATCTTATTATATTAGAAATAACTCCAGAAGAACATGACAAAGAAATTGCAAAATCCTTACTACTTACTCATTTTATCGGGAGAGCTTTAATTGATTTGAAAAAGTCTAATCTTGATATAGATACAGAAGGATACAAAAATTTATTGAGAATTTTGAATACAGCTAAGAATGATACTTTGCAGCTTTTCGAGGATATGAATCATTACAATAAATATGCTAAAAATGTTAGGGAAGATTTTATCAGATCTATAAATGATATCAACAAGGAGTTGGAAAAATGAAAGTAGCATTTCAGGGCATCAAAGGGGCGTACAGCGAATCAGCAATATACAAGCATTTTGGCAAGGATGCTGAAGCGATCGGTTACGATCTGTCAGAAGAAGTATTCGACGCTGTATTAAATAATAAAGTTGATTTTGGATTATTGCCTTTTGAGAATACCATAGCCGGCAGTGTAGTCGTAAACTATGACTTATTGTTAAATAATGACGTGTCACTAATTGCTGAAGTATTTTTTCAAATAAAGCACAATCTCCTGTCACATAAGGGAAGCAAGCTGGATAATCTGAAATCAGTTTATTCCCATCCACATGCTCTTGAGCAATGCAGGGAATTTATTAAAAAGAATAAATTGAAGGCTGTTCCAGAATATGATACTGCAGGCGCAGCAAAAATCGTCAAGGAAAGAAATAATGTGGGGGAAGCTGCAATCACCTCTGAATTTTGTGCAGAAATTTATGGATTGGATATAATCGAGAAGGATATTGAAACTAATAAGAGCAATTCAACAAAATTCTTTGTTTTTGTAAAGAGCGATAAAGTACCTAAAAATATTAAAAAAGAAAAAACCAGTATCTCTTTCAAAACAAAACATTATCCAGGGGCGCTGATTAATTGCCTCCAAAGATTGGCAAAGCACGGCCTAAATCTAACAAAGCTAGAATCAAGGCCAGTTCCGGAAAATCCATGGGAGTATATTTTCTATGCTGATTTTGAAGGCGGTACAAACAGCCAAAAAGTCAAGTTGGCATTAAGCGAGATGGAAGCAGCATGTACGCTTTTGAAAGTTTTAGGGAGTTATGCTAAAGGGAAAGGGATAGATGCCAACAAACATTTATAAACCAAAAACCAAAACAAATTCTTAAGCCGGGATGGCATTTTTCTTAAAGATAATAATTTAGTATTTAAACTACCACTGGACATCTGCTTGCGTAAGATATTTAAACTAAATTTCTCTTACTTTGTGCATGGTAAAATGGATATAAAAACAAGAAACAAATTAAATGTAATTTCGCGTTGGAAAAAACTCCAGTACAATGAACAAGAGTATATCGAATGTACGGGAAAGCATTATCAACATTTGAAAGCAAGAATACTGGGATACCTAGCCGGTGACGGGAATATTTATATTGGGAAAACTAGCAAAAACCGGCATCATAGTATCAGATTTTTCCCAGATCACTCATCGCTGCTAAAACCATATTGTGAAGCCTTTTCTAAAGTTTATAACAAAACTCCAATAATAAAACCATTATCCAATAAATATTGTGTTACTGTAGATTCTAAAATTGTTGTGTTGAATATGACATCATCAGCCAGTTTTGGATTATTTAATTGGGAAGTTCCTATAATATTTCTCAAAGATAAACGATCAAAGAAGGAATGGCTAAGAGCATTTTTCGATGCAGAAGCATATGTAGGTAAAAACCACATAAAAATTCAAACTGTGAATGAAAAAGGGATGGGGCAGATGAAAAGATTGCTAGAAGAGTTCGGAATTGAATCAAAAAAATATGTGTATATACCCAAGAACATCAAATGGAGCCCAAACCATATAATATTCATAAACAAGAAATCTTCGAGATACAAATATTTTAAAGAAATAGGTTTTAGTCACATTCTTAAGCAAAAAAAGCTGATACAAGCATTAAATTTATAAATAGCATAGTAAGATTAGATCTTTGCCGGGCAGCAAACCAGTTTGCCGGGATAATTTTTCCCGAACGCATAATCTGGCAGTGCGCAGATAAGTAAAAACTTAGCGCAGCCCTGGAAAGGCTGTTTCCGCAAGGATGTCTGGGTTCAAAAGCAGCATATCCTCACTTGATTAGACACAGAGCCTAGCTCATTGTCTTACACATCTAACAAGGATTCTGCTTGAAAGTCCCAGTCCCGGCGTACTTTTTTATCTTTCCCATAATTTGATAGACATATTTAAATATCCTATCTAATTGCTTATATTCGGTGATAATTATGAAAAAATTCAAATGTCCCGATTGTGACGAAGTCTTCGAGAGTGAAACATCAGAAGAAATGTTAAATCTTCTTCAGCCGCATTATATGTCAAAACACGCTGACATCATGAAAAACGGGACTGAAGAAAAACAAAAAGCGTGGATGGAAAAATTCTATAAAGACTGGGAAGGAGCAAAAGAAAAATAAGCATTATTGTAGTATGGAAGAAATTAATTTAAAACCAATAGGATTTGTGAAAAATGATGTTAAAGAGCCTAGATTTGGAAATTTTGCTGATGAAATATCTGAAATAATAGTGGACGAGAAATTTACAGAAGCGTTAAATGGCATAGATGATTATTCTCATATAATTATTGTTTATTGGATGGATAAAGTTAAAGAGCATGTCATAACCCATCGTCCGCAAGGCAAGCCAGAAGTTCCTGTTGTTGGTATTTTTTCCTGCCGCTGCCCTCAAAGACCAAATCCAATTGCAATAACAACTGTAAGGCTGATAGGACATGAAGGGAATAAGATAAAAGTAAAAGGTTTGGATATTTTGGATGGCACTCCAGTTATTGACATCAAACCCTATTGGCCGCAATATGATAAAGTTGATGATGGAAAAATACCGGATTGGGTCAATAAATTAGACTTCTAATATTATAAAATCATTTTGGATTACTGGCTGTGAAATAACTAAATTTATAAAAAAACGGATATGCCTGTCTATTGTGCTCCTGTAGTGTAGAAGCTTGTCAAGTGATTTGCACAGCTGCATAATCCGGACAATCATACGGCCCTCTCGCGGCCGTGACCTGGGTTCGAAACAAACGTTTACTAAAAACTTTGTCGAAAGTCCCGGCGGGAGCATTTTTTATTCTTATTTGCAACTCTACCAAAACATTTAAATATGTGTTTTAAGAAGGCAATACAAAAAGGAGGTTTTAAAATGGGATTTTTTTCAAATCTTTTTAAAAAAAGGGACAAAAAATTAATACAAGAGCAAATAGACGAGATAGAAGAAAAAGTTGAATTGACACAAAAAAAACATGTGGAAGGCAGGGCGATATTTTCTAATTTAGAAAAACTTTCTAACGATTCAATGCCAAAGCCTGCAGCTAAGAAAGTCAAGAAGGCTACCCATAAGAAACCAAAAAAGCATGCTAAAAAGAAGGCAAGAAGGCATCTTAAAAAGAAAGCAAAGAGACATTCTAAAAGGAGAGTCGAAAGGAGCCATAAAAAGAAAGGTAAGAGATGAACAAATCGTTCAACGAAAAAATCTACTCTGAACTAAAAAAAGTTCCAAAAGGAAAAGTTACGACTTACAAAGCTTTGGCTAAAAAGATTGGGACAAAAGCATACAGGGCTGTAGGCCGGGCAATGAGAAACAATCCCTATGCCCCTAAAGTCCCATGCCATCGGTGTGTCAGCTCAGATGGAAGGATTGGGGGTTTTTCTGGTAAATTAAGCCCAAACAGCAGAGAAGTCAAGAAGAAAATAAGGATGTTGAGAAATGAAGGGATTAAGATTAAAGGTGATAAAGTTGTTGATTTTGAAAGAGTAAATGCCTAATACTTAATTTTGAATTCTATTAATTATAATTTATATTGTGAGAAATATTTTTATTGTCTATTGCGCTACTCAATAGCTTTCCTTAATCTAGTGAGAGCTTTTGATACTTGACTTTTTACTCCCCCTTCTGAAATCCCGTACCAATTAGCAATTTCCCTATTTGTTAATCCCTTTGCCCTTGCATGAACATATCTCATTGGATTTTCTGGTAAATTTGCCCATGCTTCTAATACTCTTAGATTAGATTCTGTATCTAATATTGCTATAACTGCATCAACTGAACTGGATTGTACTGATTCGGTGTGGTCAATGTCATCATTGGGCAATGCTTCATTCACGTCTCTTCTTCTCTCTTGGTATTTATATCTATCTCTTAACCAATTTGTTGCGCAACTGTAAAGATACTGCTGCACTGTACCTTTAACAAACAAAGGATCATCTCTACCTTCAATTTTTTCACCCATATGGACATAAAAATCATGTGATACCTCTTGAGCATCTCTTGAAACATGATCATGTGGCCTAAAACTAATAAACCTAACAAGTCCGCTATAATTTCCAGGTACACTAAACCACCTATCTAAAGTAAGCTTATCTAATATTGTTATAGAAGTTGGATCTGGCCAAGATGCTACCCCTGCTAATTCTGAATGTTGGCTAGTGTATGTCATTATATATCTCTTATTGTACTTAAATCATCACCAAACTTTTTTCCTAGAAATCAAAATATTTAAAATAAAGAAAATTATCTTTTCTTCTTTTTCTTTGTTTTCTTGATATCGTCTTCTAAGTCAAGCTCATCAAGTAATTCTTTGTACCTGTTTCTGATCGTAACTTCTGTTACGCCAGCTACATCTGCAACTTCTCTTTGAGTTCTTTTCTCGCCATGTATCAAGGCTGAGACATACAAAGCAGCAGCTGCAATTCCTGTCGGACCTCTTCCTGAAGTCAATTCAGCTTTTTGCGCCTGTTCAAGAATCTCAATTGATTTGCTTTGGGTTTCTGCGCTTAATTTAAGAGCAGATGCAAATCTAGCAATATAGTCTGCCGGATTTGATGGTAAAATTGTAATTCCTAATTCTCTTGTAACGAACCTGTAAGTTCTTCCAACTTCTTTCTTTTCAATTCCAGAAGCTTCGCTTAATTCATCCAGAGTTCTTGGAACATCATGCCTTCTGCAAGCTGCATATAATGCGCCTGCAACAACAGATTCCATACTTCTTCCTCTTACAAGGCCTCTTTGGACTGCTAGAGTGTAAATCCTAGCGCTTTCTTCTTCAACTGATTTTGGCAGTTTTAAGTAAGAGCTGACTCTTTTAAGTTCAGCCAAGGCTAGCTTAAGGTTTCTTTCAATTGCAGTTGAAATCCTGTACTGCCATTTCCTTAACCTGAAGAATTTGTTTCTGTCTTTTCCACCAAGCTTTAACAAATCAGCTTTCTGGCCAACTTCTGTGCCTAAACCTTGATCATACTGAGTATAAGTCATTGGAGCGCCTGAACGTCTCCTTTTTTCGCCTTCTGCACTGTCAAATTCCCTCCATTCCTGTGAGAAGTCAACCATTTTTTCTTCAATAACTAGGCCGCAATCCCTGCAAATAATCTCGCCTCTATCTCTATTCCAAGAAAGATTAATTCCGCCACATTCCGGGCATTTCTTTACTAAGTCTGCCATTTTGTTCACCTATTAATATGTCTAATTTGAAAACCCCTTTTACCCCCTTATTGAAAACTGTGAAAATGAATTATCGCTCAGTGTCGATAAATGTGATAAGATTTATAAAGAAGTAGTGGGAGGGGGTATATAAAGCTTTCGGTTTTAGAGGGAGTTTACACTAGTGAGTGCTTTATAGGTTTATAAACCCAAACCTTTAAATATTATCATTATAATAACTAAAACTATGAAAAAACAAACTGAAACAGCTCATTCATGGTGCTGTTGTGGCTGCGGCTCATCCTTTTGGGGATGGTTCTTTGTGGTCATAGGTTTGTATTTTCTGGGTTCTCATTTGGGGTACATCCCTAAAGATCTTCCGTTTTGGCCCTTGGTTTTGCTTATTGTTGGTGTCTATATATTGGTAAGGCGTAATAAGAGTACTTGTTAGGAGTTCTGGGATAAAGTTTAAAAGTAATTATATGTTTCTTTGAGTTATGGGTGGGAGAACAAGGGCTTTTGCAGTTGATGAAGGTCCAATTGGAAGATTAGAAGAAATGGCAGACAACGATTCTAGAGTTCTACTTTTTCAAATAAAAAGCGCTGCAAGAATAACTAAATATCAAATTGTTCTTAGTGAACCATTAAGCAGAGGGAATAAAGAACAGTTACTAAGGGACTATGGATTTCCTAATGTTAGATATGACTATAGATTTAATAATGGCAATTCTGTTTTAAGAAATCAAATCTTTTTATATGGCGAACCTGCTCAATTCATTATGGTGTTTCATCCTTCGGAATAGAATTATTATAGTTTAAGTGCTCAATCTTCTAAATCTTTTCCAAATACAATTCAAACTCTTTGCCTTTTACCTTTTCTTTGCTTGAAAAAGCATGCATTTTGCTTGGTTGTAATTCAGAAACTCTGAATTGGGAAGCACCGACTTTCTCCTTAATGACCAAATTCCAGTCTTTGAGCATTGCTTTTAGATCATCATCTGTTCTGATGAACAGGGAAATACTGTCAGATTTTTGCAAACCGGCTTTTTTTCTTAATGATTGAACTCTTCGCATTATTTCGCGGGCAAAACCTTCTGCTTCAAGCTCATCAGTCATCTCCCTGTTGATGTAAATTGAGCCTTTTTTGAAAGTGCCTTCTTCATATGGCAATGGGACTTCTCTTGTGACAATCAAGTGCTCTTTTACTATGCTAACTTCTTCATTATCAACTTTAAAGGAATACTTTCCTTTTTCTTTTATACTGTTAAGGACTGTTTCAGGGCTGTTTATTGTGAGGTGAGCAATTATTTTAGGGGCCTTGTCTCCAAAATCAGGCCCTATTTTGGAGTAATCAGCTTTTATGTTCACTTTTATGTTTGGCATTACCTCAACAAGCTTAATTCCTTTTACATTCACTTGTTTTTTTATTATTTCAGCTAATTTTTCAACAGCGTTGTTCACTTCATTGTCCTTTACAGCTATCACAAGCTCTTTTACAGGCCATCTGACGCCAAGCTGGATCTTTTCCCTCAATGCAAGGGAGCTTTGGACAATATCACTTATTGTGCTCATTGATGATTCAAGTTCCTTATCAACCAATTCATTGCTGTGCTTTGGCCAGCTGTAAAAGTGGATGCTTTCCTCCTTAAGCTTGAACTCATTTTTCAGGTTTTGGTATATCCTTTCTGCTATGAAAGGCGCTATTGTGGCAAAAAGTTTTGTCAGTTCAAGAAGAACATTGAAGACAGTATAGAAGACAATCTTTTTGTCATCATCGCTGCCCATTGAAGCCTTGTCCCTTGTCAATTGGATGTAGGTCCTGCTTAAAGCCAGGAACAATTCCTCTATTTTCCATGGTATCTCGTTCAGCCTGTAATCATCAAATAAACTTGTAGTTGATTTTATTGTTGAGTTTAATTTTGAGAATATGTATCGTTCTTCAATATCAAGGCTGTATTTTTCCAGATCAAAACCTGCAGGATCAATCTTGAGATTTTTGCCCATCTCAATCACGTATTTGTGAAGATTCCAAAGCACTGTCAGGTTTTTGTGCTTGACCTTCATATCATCAAAGTTATAGTTTATGTCAATACCGGGAGCTGTGCCGCCTATCATGTAGAATCTTAGAGTGTCTGCTCCGTAATCCATGATGACTTCGTGAGGCAGGATATAGTTTCCCAAAGATTTGCTCATCTTTCTTCCCTGGGCGTCATTAATAAAGCCGTGCATGTAGGCTGATTTGAATGAAGCATTGTCCATTGCAACCATTGAAGCAACAAACAAAAGGTTAAACCATCCTCTAATTTGATCTGTGCCCTCCAAAATGAAATCAGCAGGATATAGTTTTTCAAACAGGTCTTTTTTTCTTGGATAATCCAAGCAATTCCATGAAGCAGATCCGGCATCTATCCAGACATCCAAGATATCAGGAATTCTTTCTTTATCATTTCCGCATTTACACTTTATTTTTACTTCATCAATCCAAGGTTTATGCAAATCTTCTGGGATATGGCCTGCAAGCTTTTTTAGCTCATCAATAGAGCCAACAACAACAAAGTCGTTGCATTGCCTGCATTTCCAAATCGGCAATGGTGTACCCCAATATCTTTGCCTTGTGATGCCATTGTCTCTTAAATTTAACAGCCAATTGTCAAAATTTTTTGAGCCTGCAAAATCGGGAACCCATTTTATATCTTTATTTAATTCCCTCATTTTTTCCTTTAAGTCCTCAATCCTGAAGAACCACTGGGTTGTTGTCCTGTAAATTATCGGATTTTTGCAGCGCCAGCAATGAGCATAGTCATGCTCTATTTTTGTTTGTGCAGCTAAAGCTCCTTTTTTCTTTATCTCCTCTGTTATTTTTGAATCGTCTGTTTTTGCTTTAAATCCCTTCAAAAATCCACTTTGTTCATTGAAAATTCCCTGTTCAGTTAAAGTATTGAAAGGGGGGATGTCATTTCTACGGCCAATTTCATAGTCTTCAGGGCCGCATCCTGGCGCCATATGGACTAATCCGGATCCTGAACTTGTGTCAACATATTCTTCACTAAGGACAACAGTGTGGACTTTAGGGTTTTTTTCCTTTAATTCTTTATATTGCGCCAGATCATTTTCAAATGGATGTGTGTATTCAATTCCTTCCAGTTTGGAGCCTTTTATCTCTTCCAAAATTGTGAATTGTTTTTCCACAATGTCTGTGATTAAGTTTGCAGTCAAGGCTTTAGCAACAATCCAGACTTCATTGTCAACTTTTGCTTTTACATAATCTAAATTCGGATTGACCATCACACCCAAATTGAATGGGATTGTCCATGGTGTTGTTGTCCAGATTATCAGGAACTCATTTTCCTTGTCTTTTACAGGAAATTTGACAAAAATAGAGTCATCTTTTACTTTTTCATAAACTAACTCATGTTTTGCCAGAGAAGTTGCGCAGCTTGCGCACCAATGCATTGTTTTTTCCCCTTCGTAAAGCCTTTTGTTTTCAAATGCTTTTTTTATGAGCCACCATTCGCCTTCCATGTAAGTATTTTCAATGGATTGATATGGATTGTCAAAGTCCATCCAGACGCCTATGCGCCTGAAATCCTTGTTCATAGAAAGCATGTTGGATATTGCGAATTCCCTGCATTCATTCACGAAGTTAGCAACTCCAAAGTTTGGAATTTCATCTTTGTTTTTCAGCTTAAGCTTTTTTTCAACTGCCTGTTCTGTCGGCAGTCCATGCATATCATAGCCAGCCCTGTCCCAGACATCAAAGCCCTGCATTCTCTTGTATCTTAGGACACTGTCCTTCAATGATTTGTTCCACGCAGTTCCAAGATGGACTTTTCCAGAAGTGTAAGGCGGACCGTCTAAGAAGTAAAATTTCTTTTTTCCCTTGTTTTTCTCTTTTGCCTTGCCGTAAATATTGTTTTGCTTCCAAAAATCCAATATTTCAGGCTCTAGCTTAGTTGCGTCGTATTTATCTATCATTATTGAATAGATTTTTGATTATTATTTAAACATTTTGGAGAGAAATGATTAAGCTTAATCAATAAAAAGTCAAGACACCGGGTCTTAATTTCACATGAGAACTCCTGGGAGCCTCAGAAAGTTTTTGAACTACAGGGGAAAAGGACCTAACAGCTAATTCTCCTGTTTTGACATTTTCCAAAGCGTTTCTTAGCATAGTATAACGTGGTCCTGCCAGTACTTCACTTTCTTCCCTTAACAGCCTCTCTGCTTCACTCCAGCTATAATTCACACCATGTGTGCTTGAACGAAATAAATCAACTATGCCTTCTTGCATATGGAGATCAAAAATATTTCTTGGATCAATTCCATATTTTGGAAAATATGGATCATCATTAATTTGCGTTACAGGATCTATAGTACGTATTCCACGAGTTCCGCCTTGTAGAGTAATTTGCGATACAAACTTAGGATATTCACTAAGAATTGCATAAATGCCTTGATCAACCGAAGATTTTCCATCTCCACCTAGTAACACAGATCTTATTAAACCCATTCCATTTTCATTGATTCTTCCTAATTCTTTATCTACCATACCGATGGCTTGACGTAATCGCCTAGTCAATGCCCTATATCCAGCAGCATCATATTTCCCACCTATTTGAGCATTATATCCCTTACCCATTTGGTAGCCAGCTGAATGGGCCCTAGAAGCGCTTGCTCTAGATCTTTGATTATTATGATCGCCATCCAATCCTTGTAGGAATCCACTAAGAACTTCCCTATGACTAATAACTCTTGGAGTGTCAGGCTCATGCTGTTGTTGATCTGCTAGGTTTGTAATTTGCGTAACTACATCTACAATTTCAAATTCCCATTCAAATATGGTAGGTCTACCATGCGCGCGAGCACTTTTTAATACATCTGCAAGAGTTTTCATTATTAATTTTTGTTCGAATTAATATCTGTTTTTAAACTTTTTCCTATTTGACTACTTTAAAGTACTTAGAAAAACCCTTCCAGCTTTGTCTGTTCTTTTGTTTCCAGCAAATCTTCTTTTTTATATCCAAGAACATTGAAGATTCGTTCAACTGCAGGTATTACTTGATTGTCAATATAATAATTAGCATCATACTTGCCTTCTTTGACTTCTTCTGGAAACTTTGCCCTGTTTCTTATGATGTCGCTGCCTTGGGTTACGACATATTTTATTATTGAACCTGGCCCGATTTTCCTGCCTTTGTTTTTTAATCTTTGGGCAACAGCAACATGAGGGCCTTTTGCAGCATAATCCAGAAGTTCTTTCTGCAATTGAGTATGAATCACTACTTTTTCTTTTGGGATATTCTTGCTTCTTAAGTCGCCAATAACATTCTTGACATAATCAAGGGCTTTTGCTGTGTTATTCTCCCTTAAAACTATGTCTAACACTTTTTCCTGAACGTCTTTTGCAATAAAAGACCAGTTTCGCCTTACTGTTTCAAAGCCTTTGATTTTTAAAACGCCCTGCTCAGACATCAAGGCATATTTTTTCTTTGCGCCAAACGGGCCAATCTTTGCAGAAACAAAAATTCCTGTTGGATAAAGGCCTTCATACTCTAATTCCATCAAACCAGGCAGCTCCTTGTTAATCAATTCTGCAAATTGTTCTGCATCATTCCTTGTTTTTCCATCCAAAGTCATAAAAATAGAATCAGTATCTGAATAAAGTACAATAAATCCCTGAGCTTGTGCCTTGTCAATGACTGTGTGGATGTGAGATCTGCCCCATGCAGTAACACTTCTTGCGCATTCCAGAGAATACCATCTTGCTCCAAAAAAACCCAAGTAGCCATAAAATGAATTCGCCAATAATTTCAGGCTGATCTGGCGCGCATGGAGAAATTTTGCCTTATCATCATGCTCATTTTTCATGAGATCCTTTATTCGCATTCTCCTTGTGATTACATCCTCTATTAATATTGGAATAAACCCTTTTTTCTTTTCGCAAAACCAATATTTGTTGTTTTCATCGTCTATTGTCTTGGCTGTGTCTTTGCAGCAAGCGCAATTGAGAGTATCAAGCCCTATGTTATGGGAGCCTATTATGGTTGGATACAGGCTTCTGAAGTCAAAGACAACAATGTCTTTGTAAAATCCAGGTTTTGGCTCGTAAACAAAAGCACCTTGATAGGTGTTCAATCTTCTTTGCTGGATCTCAGTATAATTCGGCTTATTTGGGGCAATCTCATTGAATTGAGGAGCCTGCTTCATTATGTACCATTCAACTAACTGCGAAAAACCCATCCTGTTGATGTCATAAATCGGAATGCCGACAATTTTTACGATTTCTACAATGGTTGGGAGCATTTTTAATGCCAAGTTATAAGTCAGATAAGAATCGTGCAGGCAATATTCACAAAATTTTCCTAGATTTAGGTTTTTGTCCCATGCAATTGGAAGCTCCTCTAATGAAACATCCTGTTTTTTCTCGCCAAGCAATTCAGTTGCAACAGAATTCAGGTCATAAGTGTATGTCTCTAAAGTTGTTCCCATGACTTTTTTTATGAATTTAAATATATCAAGATGGGTAATTCCGTTTATTGCGACAGATGTTTCACGGCCGCTTTTCAATTTTAGTTCAGAATAATCAAAGCCGATGTCTAGCTTGATTTTATTCTTGTCAGCTCTTGTCTTGATATATGGCAAGTCAAATCCGTCAGAAAAATATCCTGTTAGAATATCCGGTTTGTA
>NZDH01000017.1 GCA_002688775.1 Candidatus Woesearchaeota archaeon | reverse complement strand
TCTCGTTTTTATTTAGTTTAGAACTCCCCCGTTTAGTTTATGTTAGCGAAAATTTGGGAGAACGAAGTGAACCGCATAGACAATGTTATAGGAAGTTTCAATTTCCTCTTTTTTGTTTTTGTCGTCTATGCGAAGGTGTCAATGCACAAGATTTACGGAAGCGTCAGCGTACCTGCTAAGGTGATTAAAATATTGGATTTAACAATTAATTCTGAACTATCGTTTGAAGAAATGTATAAGTAAGTTCCAGGAATTTCTGCTTCTATCCCCCCTGATTCGTTTAGTCCCACATGGTTTCCTTCAACGTCATAAGCATGTAGGTTAACTGGACTTCCTGTGTTTGCGATTGTTTGTGATGGTTTTGCATCTTCAGCAAATTCTATAGGGTTGTTCCATCTGTTTGGCTGATCCCCGTAACTTAAGTTAGCTGGACTCTGTGGACCAGATGTTCCTAGAATACTATTTTTTTCTCCCCAAATTCCAAGATAATCAACCCAACTAGTATTATCGTTGATTATGTTTAAAGTGTAATTATTTTGTGGAAATAATACTGGACCACCATTGGATAAATTCTCTAAAAACCCATTATATCTTCTTTCTGAAGTATTCCAATAGCTTGCATGCCCACCTTGTGCTGTAAACACTTTTGGGTGTGAACTATCAAACTTTTCTATTTGAGTCCAATTAACTGTTTCAGCATCATGATGATATGAGTACGTTGCTAGCTGGGGTTCGTTTATACTTTTATTCAAAATAATTTGTATCATTTCCCAATCTCCTTCGTGATTATTTCTCCAATTATTGTATGGATAGAAAAACCAATATTGAATTACTATATAATTTTCGTTAGGTTCAAATTGCCTACCATATACATTATTATTATATTTGAAAAACCTACTGGAGTTAGGAAGTGTAAATATTGCCAAACCACCACTAGCATTCCTCATATCTAAAAAATATTCATCTGTAACACCAGATGCAGACAGATTTTCTACTGATACTGGCATTTCCTGTATCAAATCATCTAAAATTGGGTCATTTTCTTTCAAATCACTTTCGTTCAACATAGCCTCAATTGTTGTGGGGAAAAATTGTTCATCGGGATGAAAGTATAAGATAGGAGCATATTTTTCCAATAAAGTTTCTTGTGTTGTACTTATATCTTCTTTGAATATTTTAGTTTGTCCTTCTTTTGATAAGATTAAATCCAAAACATTATTTACGTCAACGTCTGCAGGTATTGCGAAATTGAAATTAAATCCATATGAAAAAATAGGAGATCCGTTTTGAGCATAAATATAATTTTCAGTCAGAATTTCCTTTTCACTATCATTGTTCATATCTGCAACTGTTGCTGTTTTTACAGTATCAGTAGATGGCAATATTTCCGAATCCAAAATCAAATTGCCAGAATAATTGTAGCAATTGATAGTCATGTTTGTAAAAAGACCACTTACTTTTTTATCTTTAATAAAACAAATATCATCAGTACCACTATCATTTACATTCAGGACAAATGGATTTGTCCCTTCCCACCTGGTGGAGCCGCTGGTGACATCATTGCAGTTAGAAGCGGCACTTTCCTCGCATTTGGAAAATGACTTGTTGCCGCTGCTGTTATAGACAAACAATTCAGTAAACCAGTCAGTTCTTGAATCAACATTGCTTGAATCATCATAAAAAACGCTGGCTGCAATCTCTAATTTACCATCATTATTCAAATCAACAAGAACAGGATGACCTTTCAAGACAAAATTTGTGCTAAAGGCCTTGAACAAAAAATCAACATTCCAATCGGTGCTTCTGTTATTTAAATCAAATGCCAAAAGACCATAATTATTCCCATCAGTACTTGGCTGCCAGAAAACAGCTTCAACATTGCCATCAGCATCAATATCAGCTATGGCAGGAACTGTATCCTTCGTGTTGGTTAGCATAGACGTATTATAGGAAATATTTGTTTCTGAGCCCATATTTACTATGTGGACGTAATTTGAATTATCTTTGAATACGCATGAATTAGTTCCATTAAGATTTAAGCACTTTATTCCACTTCCCTCGCCGCCATTTGTTACAGTAAAATTGAACTCTTGTATGAAATTAGAGTTATTGTATTCATAAGCAAGAAAATAATGCGTGGAAGAAATATTTGAAATAAACATTACTTCCAGTAATGAGTCCGAATCAAAATTAAATAATGTTGGCTGCCCCAGTAAATCTCCAACAGTATTCTCATCAATCAAATCCAGGGTGCTATTAAGAATTTTTAAAGAACTGTTTGAGAAAATGATAATTTCATTCTTTCCATTGTTGTCAATATCTGCTATAAGTGGCTGGTAATCCATGCCGAAGCTGGAATTAGTGATATTGATAATTGACCGATTAACGAAGTCTCCTGTGCCGTTTGAAACACCGGTATTTTGCAAATCTCTCTGATAAGTTTCCCAATCAGCACTGACAAACAATATGGAGCTAGCTAATATGACTAGAACCAGTATTATTGATCTACCATTTTGCATTCTTGGAGAAAATATTTTAGATTTTTAAAAAGGTTTCTTTAAAAATTTTATTTGAACTTTACAAAGAAATTAAGCACTTTTTATTCTAAAATCAAAGAAACCTTTATAAACAGCAGCGTTTTTACTTTTTAATACATCGCCTCCAGTTCAATATTTTTAGATATTCAAATTCTAAGCAACATATTGAAGGTTGATGTGTCATGCTGTGAAATTTTTTAATTACAGACATGAATTTGTGCTTAATGTGTGCATTAAGTACTTGTAGGAATTAAGTTTCAGCCCAATTAGTGACGAAGCGACTATATATTCAGGATCATTAAAATAAATAACGGCTAATCAAGGATTTAAAAATCCATGATTCAATTATAATTCCCGTTGATCCTGCGGGAGGTTGCTGCTATTGGGGTTCGACTAAGCCATGCAAGTCATCTCGCAAGAGAGGCGAAATGCTCAGTAACACGTCGATAATCTGCCCTTAGGTCTGGAATAACCTCGGAAAACTGAGGGTAAAACCGGATAGAGAAATTTAACTGGAAGGTGAATTTCTTCAAACGTAAGGCCTAAGGATGAGTCGGCGGCGGATTAGGTTGTTGGCGAGGTAAAGGCTCACCAAGCCGAATATCCGTAGGGGCCTTGAGAGAGGTAGCCTCGAGAAGGGCACTGAGATACTGGCCCTAGCTCCACGGAGTGCAGCAGGCGCGAAACCTTTACAATGCACGAAAGTGTGATAAGGGAACCCCAAGTGATGGTGCAACGCATCATCTTTTGCTAAAGGTAAATACTTTAGCGAATAAGTGGTGGGCAATACCTGTGCCAGCCGCCGCGGTAACCCAGGAGCCACAAGTGGCAACCGCTTTTATTGGGCCTAAAGCGTCCGTAGCCTGTCTTGTAAATTTTTTGTGAAATCGTTGCGCTTAACGTAACGGCGGGCAGAAAACACTGCGAGACTAGGGACCGGGAGGAGTTAGGGGTATTTTGGGGGGAGCGGTAAAATGCTATAATCCCCGAAGGACCACCAGTGGCGAAGGCGTCTAACTAGAACGGATCCGACGGTGAGGGACGAAAGCTAGGGGAGCAATCCGGATTAGATACAACCTTTTTGCGAACGCAAAAAGCTTGACCAAAAATTTCATGAAGCGCCTTCGGCGCAAACCACGATTGCAAAAATTCTACTGTGGTTAAATGAATTTCAAGCTTCTATGCAAGAAGTGTTGCTAATTACCCGAGTAGTCCTAGCTGTAAACTCTGCGAGCTAGGTGTTGCGTATTCTTAGGGAATGCGTGGTGTCGTAGCGAAGGTGCTAAGCTCGCCGCCTGGGGAGTACGGTCGCAAGGCTGAAACTTAAAGGAATTGGCGGGGGAGCACTACAAGGGGTGCGGCGTGCGGTTTAATCCAATTCAACACGGAAAATCTCACCAGGAGCGACGGCAGGATGAAGGTCAGATTAAAGGTCTTACCTAACGAGCCGAGAGGTAGTGCATGGCCGTCGTCAGCTCGTGCCGTAAGGTGTCCTGTTAAGTCAGGCAACGAGCGAGACCTGCGCACACAATTGCTAACGATTTTCGCAAGAAAAGATTGAGCACATTGTGCGGACTGCCTCTGAAAAGGGGAGGAAGGCGCAGGCAACGATAGGTCTGTATGCTCCGAATCTTCTGGGCTACACGCGCGCAACAATGGTAGGTACAATGGGATGCAACACCGAAAGGTGGAGCTAATCCTCGAAAACCTATCCAAGTTCAGATCGTGGATTGTAATTCATCCACGTGACGTTGGAATCCCTAGTAATCAGGCTTTATTAGAGCCCGGTGAATATGTCCCTGCTCCTTGCACACACCGCCCGTCAAACCACCCGAGCAGGGTTTAGATGAGGTCCAATTTTTAATTGGTTCGAATCTAAGCTCAGCGAGGAGGGTTAAGTCGTCACAAGGTAGCCGTAGGGGAACCTGCGGCTGGATCACCTCCTTTTTTATTTTTTATAATCATAGATTATCATAAATATTATTGAATAAAATTCGAAAATTATCAACTTAAAAAATTGATAATATTCATACACAATTGGGCCCGTAGCTCAACCGCAGAGCGCTGCCCTTGCACGAAGTTTTGTATTTCAATGAAAGGCAGAGGCTTCGGGTTCAAAATTTAACTCACGGGTTTAAGATGAAAGTCCCGACGGGTCCATTTATATTTAGCAAAAGAGAAAGTACAATAAAAAATTCAAACATTAAAAAATAAAAATCAATCATAAAAAAATAATTATTCAAAAAATAAAATCAAACAATTCATCGTCATTAATCGTTGAAGATGCTCAGGCATCTTTGAATAATAAAAAAATTAATGAAGTGCCTTCCTGAGGCAAAGACTGATCGCTCAGGACGGTAAAGGTTGAAATTCATGAAACCATGCATAGGCTTTTGTCATTAGCACAATAAAGCTAATAAAAATGCTATTAGGTGGATGACTAGGCTCAATTGCTGATGAAGGGCGTGACAAGCGACGATATGCTCTGGGGAGCTGCACGTAAGCTTTGATCCAGAGATGCCCTAATGCGACTTCAGCATCAAATCCGTAAGGATGGGGAACGCAGGGAATTGAAACGTCTTAGTACCTGCAGGAAAAGAAATCAATTGAGATGCTGTGAGTAACAGCGAGCGAAAACAGCATAAGGCAAACTGAATCCTTTGTTGAAAGGCAAAGGAGATGTGGTGTTATAGTCCATGTGTTAAATTCCTAACTTGGAAAGTCAAAGTTGCCTGGAAAGGCGCGCGATAAAGTGTGATAGCCACGTAGACGTAACTGGGAAGGAGCTAGCATGGTAACTTGAGTATTGTTAACCGGATACTTAACAAGAATTTAGGAGGCATCAACTTCTAACCTTAAATACATATTGAGTCCGATAGCGAACTAGCGTACAGTGATGGAAAGTTGAAAAGAACCCTTAGCGGGAAGTAAAAAGAACCTGAAACCTAATAGCAATAGTCGGACACGGCGATGAGTTGTGTCATACGTTTCGAATAACGTGCCAGGGAGTTTATTCGAGTGGCAAGGATAATTCTTAAAAGGAAGAATTCAAAGCGAAAGCAACAGGCTTGCAATTTATGAGAAGCGAGGTACGAAAGTGCCTGAAGTCACTTGGATATGACCCGAAGCCAGACGATCTAGCCCATAGTAAGGTGAAGTTCCGGTAAAACGGAATGGAGGCCTGTAGGGGTTCTACGAGCAAGTGTTCCTCTAACTTAGGGCTAGGGGTAAAAAGCCAATCGAGTCTGGCGATAGCTGGTTCCTACCGAAATTGGCCGCAGTCAAGCCTTAGGCGAGATGATTAGAAGGGTAGAGCTACGGATTAGGGGCTTAGGTCTCGAAAGAGATCGGCCCTTTGCCCAACTCCGAATAATCTAATATCAAAGAACCTAAGAGACGGGGAGTGTTGGGGTAAGCCTCACTTCCGAGAGGGGAACAACCCAGACTGTAGTTAAGGTCCCAAAATATCGACTAAGTGTTAACGGGTGAAAGGCGTCCATTGTCAGAGACAGCGAGGAGGTTGGCTCAGAAGCAGCCACCCTTTAAAAAGTGCGTAACAGCTTACTCGTCAAGACAATGGGCCCTGAAAATGGACGGGGCTAAGTCGATTACCGATACTACAGACTGCTCAACGAGCAAGTAATAGGTAGGTGTTCTGTGAGGACAGAAGTACCTTCGAGAGTTGGTATAGACCTCATAGAAATAAGAATCCTGGCAGTAGTAGGATCATAGATGAGTTAGAATCTCTTCCACTGAAAGGGCAAGGGTTCCTTGGCAATGCAGATCAGCCAAGGGTTAGTTGGTCCTAACCAAACTCATAAATTGAGTCGCAGGAAAGGGCAAGAGGTTAATATTCCTCTACTATCTAAGTATGTGCGGCAACGCAATTTCTGTTTCTGACGTTTCGGAGTAGATTAACACAGATAGCCATTTGTGTCAACCACCATAAATCAAGGGAGTATCTTAATGATGAGAACTTGATTAAAGATGGGATGAGTACTTCTTTGGAGTATTTAGTTGATATCTGGAACCCATGAAAAAGGAACAGAAGCAAATCTTAGATAACCATACCCAGAACCAGCACAGGTGCCCCTAGGTGAGAAGCCTAAAGTGTAAAGGGATAATCCAAATGAGGGAATTCGGCAAATTAGCTCCGTACCTTCGGTATAAGGAGTCCCTGCTGTTGTTACGCAAGTTGTGACAGCAGGGTGCAATAACAAAGGGAGCCCGACTGTTTAACAAAAACTTAACTGGCTGCCAGCCCGTAAGGGTGTGTATAGCCAGTGACGCCTGCCCAGTGCCAGTACTTCAAACTCGGTTTCAACTGAGCTAAGAGCTGGTAAACGGCGGGGGTAACTATAACTCTCTTAAGGTACCGTAATACCTTGTCGATTGAATGTCGACTTGCAGGAGTGGCGTAACGAGGTTCCCGCTGTCCCCAATTGGCCCCCTCCGAACTCTCTATCCTGGTGCAGAGGCCAGGGATCTCCAGTGGGAAGTGAAGACCCCGTGAAACTTTACTGTAGCTTATTGTTGCGACGTGGGTCTTATTGTGTAGTGTAGGTGGTAGTTTACCAATCGCAAGATTGAATAAACGACAATGAAACACCACTCTTCGAGACTTACGTTGCTAACTCAGCAATGAGGACAGCAGTAGGTAGACAGTTTGGCTGGGGTGGCACCCTGCTGAAAAGATATCAGCAGGGCCCAATGGTTGGCTCAAGTGGGTCAGTAATCCACTGTAGAGTGCAAGGGCAAAAGCCAGCCTGACAGGATGACTTATATGAGGGCATCCTGAGTAGAAATACTGGCCTAGCGAACCTCTATGTCCTCCTTGATGGGGGCTAGAGATGACCGAAAAGTTACTCCGGGGATAACAGAGTCGTCCCGCCCGAGAGTTCACAGATGGAAAAATTTATTTTTTCCTCAGAACATATCGACGGCGGGGCTTGCTACATCGATGTCGGCTTTTCCTATCCTGGCTGTGCAGAAGCAGCCAAGGGTGCGGGTGTTCACCGATTAAAAGGGATCATGAGCTGGGTTCAGAACGCTGTGAGGCAGTTTGTTTAATATCTACTGGAGATGTTGATGTCAGAAAGGAAGGACTTCTTAGTACGAGAGGAACGGAAGTTCGGCGCCTCTGGTCCACCTGTTATCTAGCAAGGTAAGCAGGGCAGCTACGCGCTAAGGGATAAGTGCTGAATGCATCTAAGCACGAAACCCCCCTTGAAAAGAGACATCTTAGAACACTTCAAAAACAGAAGTTTAATGGAAGCGGTGTGTAAGTACGAAGCTTCGGCGACGTATTCAGCATGCGCTCCCCAATAGTTCATAATTCAAAAGCCTATGCATGGTTTTCATTTTATTTTTTCTTATTTTTAATTCCATTAACTGGTAGTCTTAGCTCTATTGTTCTGAACCCAGCTCTAAATAGAAAACTATTTATGAACACCGGCATCTTTGATTTTTATGTCGAGAAATTATAAAAATATGGAAATATTCAAATTAAGTTATGAACTTTCATTAGAAATTAGCCGATTGCTTGACAGATTTCCTGAAAAGGAAAAAGATAACATTATATCCCAGATGAGGCGGGCTGCAACTTCAATTCCATTAAATATCGCAGAAGGAAGTGTTAAAAAATCTCCTCGTGAGTTTCTTAATTTCTTGAGTTATGCATATGGTTCTGCAAAAGAAATTGATGTCCTATTATCTATGTCTAAGGACCTAAACTACATTACAAAAGGAGAATATAAGTTATTGTTTGGAAAATTAGACAAACTAATGGCCAAGCTCTTTGGCTTTATGGAAAATATTGAATCAAGATTTGAGATAAAAAAGAAATTCTTTACTAAATTCAGAAATGAGGAAAAATAATCTAATATGCCTAGGAATAGAATCAACAGCGCATACATTCGGTTGCGGGATAATTGACAGTAAAGGAAAAATATATGCCAATGTTACGGATGCGTATACAACAGAAAAAGGCGGCATCCATCCTACAGAGGCAAAAAAACACCATGAAAATGTCAAGGATAAAGTGATTCAAAAAGCATTAAACATTGCGAATTTAAAATTAAAAGACATTGATATGGTTTCTTTTTCACAAGGACCAGGAATTGCACCATGCTTATTGGTTGGGATGAGAAAAGCAAAAGAGCTTTCTAAGGAAATTAATGTTCCGTTAGTTGGTGTCAATCACTGCATTGCTCATCTTGAAATCGGAAAACTGATGACAAAAGCAAAAGATCCTGTTTTATTGTATGCTTCTGGAGCAAATACGCAAGTCATTGCCTATGACGGCGGCAAATATCGTGTTTTTGGAGAAACTTTAGACCAGGGTGTTGGAAATTTCATCGACCATTTTGCAAGATACATTGGATTAGGGTTTCCAGGCGGACCGAAAATCGAGAAAATAGCTTTGAACGGATCAAAATATATAGAATTGCCTTATGTTGTAAAGGGAATGGATGTAAGCTTTTCAGGTATTTTGACAAATTTAAAACAAAAATTTGATTCTGGAAAATTTTCAAAAGAAGATTTGGCGCATTCATTGCAGGAAACAATCTTTGCAATGCTTGTTGAAGTTTCAGAAAGAGCAATGGCGCATTGCGGCAAAGAAGAATTAGTTTTAGGTGGCGGGGTTGCATGCAACAAGAGACTTCAGGAAATGTGCAGGATAATGTGCCGGGAGAGAGGTGCTAAATTCTTTGTTCCGCCGAATGAAGTTTTAGTTGATAATGGCTTGATGATAGGTTGGCTTGGCATTCTGCAGCAGAATAAAAAAGAGAAAGATATTGACATTCATCCTTATGAAAGGACTGATGATATTGTTGTTGAATGGGAAAGATAGTTTAGTTATGATCAATCTTTTTTTCTATCATGTTCTTTACCTTGATTGGATCCTTAACACCGCCCCATATGGTGCTGACTCCAATCCCGGTGCCTGCTGTGTCAATGATCACGCTTCCGTAATTGAACAGCCTGCCTATAATTCCCTGCCTGACTTGAGTGGCAGTTATGAACTTGAATGTAGCTGACTTGAAGTCTTCTGTCACGATACCGCGTCTTGTTCCGACTCTTTTGTCTGTGATGACATATTTTGTCGACATCTTGGTGAGAAATACAAATAGAATAATCAGCAATGGCACGATTATAGTGAATATCAAGACTAAGGCTATAACAAACAGCCAAAAATAGCTAACATATTCAGGCGTTCCCTCGTAAATTACTTTTTCCTTTTCCCTTATGTGCCTGTTAATTTCCCACATTTTATATAGTGCGAAGTTGATTGTTAAGGTAATTTAAATGTTTTGGTTAGCAAATTATGTAAAAATTTCAACAACAATGGGCTCAAACACGGATTTTGTTTGTCAAAATCCTATTCGCAAAGGAAAAATCCGAATGTCGGTAAATGCTTTGCATTTCCGATCATGCTCGAAAATCTTTGATTTTCGACACTTCGTAACGGATTTTCCCTCTGCACTCAGTTTTCACCCTTGTTGAAACTTTTTAGTGTCAAGAAATTTTCGCCTCGAAATATAACAATAACTTAGAAAAATAAAAAAATTACATACCCATTCCAGGCATGCCACCCATTCCGCCCATGTCCGGCGGCATTGCAGGTCCTTTGTCCTTTGAGCCTGCAGAAGCGATTACATCATCGATTCTCAAGATCATTACTGCAACTTCTGAAGCTGAGCTTATTGCCTGCGTCTTGATTTTTAGCGGTTCAAGAACGCCTTTCTTCCATGAATCTGTAATCTTTCCTGTGAATACGTCAACGCCAGCCCATCTCTGCTTTTTTGCATGAGCTGCTTTCAAGTCTGTCATTATGTCAATCGGATCAAGTCCGGCGTTTTCAATCAAAGTCCTTGGAATTATTTCCATTGAGTTTGCAAAAGCATGAACAGCTAGTTGTTCTCTTCCGCTTAATGACTCTGCGTATTTTCTCAATGCAATTGAAAGCTCAACTTCCGGTGCTCCTGCGCCTGCAACTACTTTTCCTTCCTTTATTGCAGCTGAAACATCGCCAACAGCATCTGTTAAGGCCCTTTCAATTTCATTTGTGACATGCTCTGTTCCGCCTCTTACTAAAATTGTAACTGCTTTTGGGTTTTTGCATTCTGTTATGAATGTAAATTCATCATCTCCAAATTTTCTTTCTTCAACAGTGCCTGCTGATCCCAAGTCATTCTTTTTGAGATCGTGTAAGTTACTTACAACATTTCCGCTTGTTGCCTTTGAAATCTTTTTCATGTCTGAATCAGAAACTCTTCTTACAGCATAGATTCCTTTTTTTGCAAGGAAGTGCTGGGCAACATCATCAATCCCTTTTTGGCAGATTAAAACACTTGCGCCTGAAGCTGAAATCTTTTCAACCATGTCTTTCAGCATCTTTTCTTCTTGGTCAAGGAATGCCTGCAGTTGATCCGGAGAAGTAATCTCTATCTTTGCATCAACTTCTGTTTTCTTTATTTCAATCTCCTTGTCAACCAATGCTATTTTTGCGTTTTTGACAAGTCTTGGCATTGATGCATGCACCTTTTCTTTGTCAAACACAATTCCCTTGATTAATTCAGAATCTTCAACTGAGCCTCCTGTTCTTTTTTCTATCTTTATGTTGTCCATGTCAACTGAATTGTTATCTTCAGCAATCAATTTTACTGATTTGACTGCCAGTTCGCTTAATTTTTCCTTTGCATATTCTGCGCCTTTGCCCGTCATTGCAGTCATTGCAATCTGTTTTAGAATATTTTCATCTTTTGGAGTGATCTTTTCTGACATATTATCCAGAACTTCCAATGCCTTGTCAGCTGCCAACCTGTATCCTCTTGCTATAACTGCTGAATGAACATCCTGGTCAAGAAGTGATTCTGCGTTTTTCATCAATTCGCCTGCAATCACAACAGCTGTTGTTGTTCCATCTCCCACTTCGGATTCCTGGGTTTTTGCAACTTCAACAATCATCTTTGCTGATGGATGCTCAATCTGCATCTCTTCAAGAATTGTGACACCATCATTTGTAACAGTAACATCGCCTAAAGAATCAACAATCATCTTATCCATCCCCTTTGGACCTAATGTGGTTCTGACTGTTTCTGCAACTGCCTTTGCAGCCATTATGTTATTTCTCTGAGCGTCTCTACCAACGCTTCTCTGTGTGCCTTCTGGCAGTATGAATATCGGTTGTACTTGGTTAGCCATTTAGTTTTCCTCCACGTTATTAAAAATAGTAAGAAAAGGTAAGTATTGGGTCTATATAAAGGTTTGGGTTTGTTCCGAAGGGTGAGAGAGACGTTTTGTTTTGGTCCTTTTTATTGAAATAGCATTTAGAATAGAAAAACTTAAAAATAATTATTACTTACTTAAAAGTAATTAACGATCTGGTGCAGAAATAATTTTAACCCGTCAATTTAAAATAACTGGGTTGATTCATCCACCAACCCCTATACAGAAAAATGAATCAGGAACACCAAAAAGAAAAAGTTCACCTTGATGAAGTTGAAGTTAATATAGTCTACCATTGCAACTTAACTTGTAAAGGGTGCTCTCACCAGTTATGGACAAGCATTTTGTTGATGCAGAAAAATTATCTCATGAACTAGAACAATCTTCAGACTTAATATCCATTGGAACTTTATGTCTAATCGGTGGAGAGCCGCTACTCCACCCTGATTTGGCTGATGTGGTGGAAGCTTGTGCTAATAGCGGAATTAGCAAGCATGTTCGTGTTGTCACAAACGGATTGCCTGTATCTAGAATAACTGGCGATGTTTGGAAAAATGTTGATGAAGTATATGTATCTTTATATGGTCAGGCGAAGTTATCAGAAGAGAAAATCCAACTTTTTCGAGAAATTGCAGAAGAAAATCAAATCGCACTTAGAGTTGCAAGTTATCCACAATTTCGCGAGACATTTTCACAAAATCCCAGTGCTGATGAAGCTCTAACTGAAAGGGTGTTTAAAGCTTGTGAAGTTGCTCATAATTGGAAATGCTATACCTTAGATGAAGGAATTTTATATCTTTGCCCTCAATCCTTATTTATCCCCCGTGTCCAGCCAGAAGTGAAAACAGAGGGAGTATCATTACTTGATCCTAAAACTACGCCCCAACAAATACGTGATTTTCTGAGTAGGGATACTCCTCTGGATGCATGCAAGCATTGTTTAGGGAGTGCAGGATCACTATTTTCACATACACTTACCACAATAGAAAAAATTGGATTCAACTGCCCGCACCACAGTACGGCGATCTAATTGATTTTGGATACTTAACTGGTGTAGAAAAATCTGGTTTTCCTGGATCAATGAGATATAGGGCAATAGTTGCGGATGGTTTACGAAAATGAAATTCGTCGATTTTGGAGGATATTGTGGTAAACCAATAATTCTTGCTAGAGATTTTTTTGGGAATAGAGATGCAAGATTTCCAACCAGACCCTAGTATAAGTGAAAGGAGGTTGCTCGGGCTACAATATCAGGAGGGGTTATTATGAATGGATTACAGACATATAGAAGAAATGCAATAATCATAACAACACAATCCCAAGAGATTGGTGCAGTGGCAGGAATGGCAACCTCTTCGACAATCTCTGCAAGAATGCTTAACCAAATAGGATATGGTACCTCGGTCTTAAGCTATATTAATCATGATCAACTTACAGCATTAAAGGATAACATAGTTGAAGAGCAGGAACCTCTTGTAATACAGGATCCTTTTGAGCCAGCAAGGGCATTTTCAGTTCGTGTATTTAGACTTCAATTTGGATCCAACCAAGGCATAGATTATATAGGGCTTCATAATGATGAAGCACTTGACACACCACCAAAGCACCCTTTAAGATATTATAATTTAAGACTTTCAGAAGCAATAGCTTCCTACTTATCAAGAAAAATAGCTAAAACCCCTTCTGAATTAACAGATGCTTCACCTCAGCAAAGAGACCTTGTAATGGCAATGAATTCACCAACTGCAATTAATGTCTCACGTCTCTCGAAAATCGCCCAAAATCAATTTAGAATTTTATATCGAAACGGATCAATCCTTATGCCCTTTATTGATGGGAGTCACTTGCCAGACTCAATGTTACCCCCCGGCAATATAGATGGAATCAATATAAATGAATGTGCATATCGTGATGCAGATGCAATAATTTGTGGTCCTGGTATGGGTGCTCTTTATGGAGATCCCGGGTCATATGATCCAAGAATCCCCGACCAAGTCTACAAACCAATTCGAGAGATGTTCCTAATGCGACAAAGAGGGGGAAATGTAATTCAATTACATCAACCAGTAATGTCGGATTTTGACCCACGCTCAAGTGCAGCATTAAGGGGCCAGCCATGGACTCAGCTAAGATCATTTTCGATCGACGATTTTCGTGCTTTTAAAATGAAAAATAAACTTGCTTTACAAGCAAGGTATGGGCTGCATGAAGATTCTTCGAAGATTCTCCTGACCAGCATAAATCGTGTAGACAATTACCAAAAATGTTCATTTGCTGTGCTTGAATCTGCTTTTAGAGTTCTTGAAGACAATCCTGAGACACAACTAATATTGGTGGGAAACAGTGCATATGTATCAGATTCTGAGAGAGAATCTTACTCCAAGAGAGCTGAAGAGCTATCAAGCACTTTTCCAATGCGAGTAACCATTGTCGGGAATCATTTAGATCATGCGGATATTGCAAAATTGTTATCAGGATCAGATTATCATCTGTTCCTTAGTATTGCAGAAGTCTTTGCTAATGCACTAAATGAAGGTTGCTCATTAGGTTCCATTCCGATTGTCTCTCAAACACCACCACTTGAACAAGTATGTTCACAGCTTGGTTTTGGCCACATTATACCCATATCAACATTTGATCCCCGAAGTTATGTGGCATTGAGTGCTCGCCATTATGTGAATAATAATGGGTTTCATAGTGGGAGTGAAACTCTAAAGGACACTGAAACATCACTTGCAGAGCTAGTTACATCCTTCATTAGAGAAGATGCTCGAGGAGATTTGAACATAAGACTTGAGACCCAACGTAATATTTCAATGCGCAGCCAAGAATTATTCTCAATAGATGCAATTAGCGAACAATTAGGCGAATTCCTTGTAAATAGATTTATGTAATAAAAACCAAAAAAATCACTCCTGCTTACTAAGCAATTCACCCATCTTGTCCATCATGACTTTCTTTTGTTCGTCTGTCATGCCTGCGAGCTTGTCCTTGTGGACTTCTGCTGCATGAGCAAACATCTTTTGGATAATTTCTTCATCTGACTCGCCTGTTGCCTCAAAGGTGCAATCAGACGCTCCCAAATCACTGCATTTCAAGCTTTTCATTTTGTTACCCTCCTTAGTTTTTATTTCTTCTCAACTTTATGGCCGCCGAATTGGTTTCGGACAGCGGCTATTGTCCTTTTGCCAAGAACAAACTTATCGCTTTTGTCTTCCCTGATGTTTGCTGCAATTTCAAAAGCAGGAGCATAAGCGTTTACTGATTTTGAAGTCTCGCGAAGCTCGTTGATTGTAACGCTGTTATTTACAGGCAATATGTCCTTGAAATCAGGACTGCCAAGTGCATTATCTGTCAGATCCATGAGCCAGCTTCTTACAACAGAAGCAGGACGCCAGATATGGACTGCTTTGTTGATGTCAATTTCCTGCTTGAACTTGCTTAATATTTCTACGCCTTCGGCAATTCCCTGAAGATAAACATACTCAACAATGTTGTGCACGCTTTTTACAAAGTGACCAGCACCAGCTTCTCCGAAATAACCATAACTTTCTTTTGGAGACAAAGCCTTGCAAAGTGGTTCTATTTCCTTAAACAAATCTTTTGGGCCGCCTACCATTAATGTGTAGCCGTTTTTCAAGCCCCATATTCCTCCAGAAACTCCGCAATCAAAGAAATTAACACCATATTTGCTGCATTCCTTGCTGTGCCTTTCAGCATTGCCGTAGAAATCATTAGCGCCATCAATTAAAATGTCGTTTTTGCTTAATTTTGGAAGAATTTTTTTCATCACTTCATCAGTTGCCTTGCCTGCCGGTAGCATGAGCCAGATTATTTTTCTGCCTTCAAGTTTTTGAAGCAATTCGTCAACACTATGGGCTGGAATTGCCCCTTTTTTTGCAATCTCATCAACTTTTTCCGGACTTCGGTTGTGCGCAACGACTTCTATCTTGTGCTGCAATAGTCTTTCGACCATGAAGAAACCCATTCTTCCCAAGCCGATAAATCCGATTTTCATTGAAAATTATCTTCCTTTCTTTTTGTGTTTTATCACGGCTGCTGCTATGCCTGCTGCAATTGTCGCTCCAATCCCTGCTGCAATTGTAATTGCTTTCCCGGGATTTTTCTCAATAAAACGAGCAACTTCCTTTTCAGATTTGATTAACTTTGCCCTTGATCTCTTAAATTCAGCCCTTAACTTCTTTTTTGCTGCTGATACATTTTTCTTAACATTTTTACTAGCCATTCATTACACCTCTGAGAATTTTTGATTTATTTTATGTTTAAATAATTATTGTTTTAAATCTTGTTGTTTCTTTAAAGTAGTTAAAAATGGAAAGTTTTTTAAATGGGCAAATGGTCTTATGGTGTATGGCAAATACACCTCACGGACGAATTGGAAGAGGAAGTGCACCTTCATATCAAGGAAGATCTCATAGAACGCGCCATATAGATTTTCATGGCCATATCCCTAGGGAAATATGGGATTCCGGATTTGCTGCTATTGTAGAAATTGACCAAGAGACTATGTATGTTACAGGGGACTCTTTAGACGAATTAGACCACGCAATAAATTTATTAGGGAATATATGCCGTGATAAACCCAAATTACTAAAAAGGTTTCATGCAATAGACCAAGTTAAAGCAGTTCCAGTACTTGATTTGCTAGTGCAAGGTCGCAATGATGCTGTGGGAATGGTCAGGGCAAATTATGATTTTGAGGGGAGGCTTGCAGAATATACAAGATTTGTTTATTCTAGCGGACGAGCACAGCCCTAACCGGACTAGCATCGCCATTCTTGATTTTCAGCGGCAATCCGTGGAAGAAATAATTTCCCTGCTTTACTTTGCTTAAGTCAAGGCCTTCAAATATCGGGATGTTTTTTCTCAGCAATATGTTGTGTGTTTCATGGCTTGGATCGTTTCGTTCAATTCCTAACGAATCAATACCAACTGCCTTTATTTTTTTTGAAGCAAGATAAGCTGCACCGCTTTTATGAAGATAGGTGAAATCCGGATTGAAATTTTTATCTGGATTGTTTTTGGTTTTTAACAATACAATGTCATTTTTCTTGATTCTTAATTTGCTTAAATTGCTTTGCCTGATGGAGTCTTTTACTTTAGTAAGATCCAGTACAATTGAATTTCCCATAAATTTGTCCAGGCTTAATTTTTCAATTGTATTCCCGAATTTCAAAGTATGGTATGGGGCATCCACATGAGAGCCGGTATGCAATTCAATATCAAGCTTTGACTCGTTTGTACCTTCCTTCAGGGTTCTTGTCACCTTTATTTTTGGCCTTTTCTCTGATTTGTTCTTGTAAACTGCCATCTGCTCTGATATTTCCGGCGATAGATCGTAGATTTTCATTTGAACTAAGAATAAAAATTGCCATATTAATAACTTTTGTTTTTTGTATGGATGCAAAAAAACTAAGAACCCGCTTTTTTCATTTGTCTTCAAATTCAGCCATCAGGTCTGAGTCATCCCCAAGCCTGAATCTGCCTAAGAAGTCTTCATAATAGGCTTCTGTAGAAGTTTTCTCATAACTCACCATTTTAATCACCTCCAAAATTTTTTCCCCATATTTAACCTAATATCTCCAGTTCAATACGTTTTTATAAAATAAAGTTATCTTAAAGGGTTAAATAAAGAATTTGACTACTAAACGAAATATTATTTAAAACGGTTATACGTGTAATAATCCAAGGTGAATAAAATGGCAGGAAATGAACTAAAATTAAACTTTAAGTCTTACAAGACCTTGTTTGGAAAGGATGCTGGCGAGGTTACTATTAAATCCAATGGGCAAATGCATGATGGTGGTGTAGAAATTGTCCCATGCAGGGAATGTGGCGGGCCAATAATGAGGTTTCAGCAGAAAAGCTTAGAAGGAATGGTCAATGGGAAAGAAATATTTAGTCATAGCGATAAGAAATGTTGCAGCCAATGGACACAATATCTTAATTCAAACCCCCAAATAAAGCAACAGTATGCAGAATTGTCTAAAGTGTACCAAAGTGTTGTGAGTAGATGATGGATTTTATTTTCCCAGCTGATCAGCGTAACTTGGCCTTTGCGGATGAACCCATTCCCTTCCATCTTTTTCAATGAGTTTGTCTGCTTGTTTTGGGCCCCAGGATCCTGATTCGTATTTTGATGGCTTTGAGTTTTTGTGAGCGTTAATCAAGACGTCAAAGATTTTCCATGCGTTTTCTACTTCATCCCATCTTGTGAACAGTGTCTGGTCGCCGATCATGACATCGTAAAGCAGTCTTTCATAAGCTTCAGGACTGTTAGGACCGAATTTGCATTCGTGGCAGAAATCCATGTTTACATTGTCGATTATGACTTTTTTGCCAGGAACTTTTGCATTGAACTGCAAAGTTATCCCTTCATAAGGCTGCACTCTTATTATCATCATGTTTTTCTCAGGATCTGATTTTGAAAACAATTTAAAAGGAACTTTATGATACACTATAATTATTTCAGTAGACCTGTCCTTTAATCTTTTTCCTGTCCTTAGGTAAAAAGGAACGCCTTTCCACATCTTGTTGTTTATCTCAAGCTTCAGAGCGACATAAGTCTCGGCCTTTGAATTTTTGTCAACACCTTTTTCTTTATTGTAAGCTGCAACTTTATCATTGCCTATTGCACCGTTGCCATATTGCCCAATAACTGATACTTTTTTTATGTTTTTTTCAGTTAACTTTGGCAATGACTTCAGAACTTTGACTTTTTTATCCTTTACATCATCGGCATCCATGCTTTTTGGGGCTTCCATTCCCACTAAACTAAGCAGCTGCATCATGTGGTTTTGCATTACATCGCGTATTGCGCCTGCTTTTTCATAATAATTCGCTCTTGCTTCAACACCGAGTGTTTCTGCCACTGTTATTTGTATGTGGTCAATGTACTCCTTGTTCCACAAAGGCTCAAAAATACTGTTTGCGAACCTTAAAACCAGCAGATTTTGCACTAACTCCTTTGCCATGTAATGGTCTATCCTGTAAATCTGCTCTTCATCAAAAACTTTGGTTACAGAATTGTTTAGTTCTTTTGCGGATTTAAGGTCAGACCCAAATGGCTTTTCAAACATGATCCTGTTGTATGCCTGCTTTTTATGGTCCCTTTCCGCCAGTTTTACAGTTCTGAGATTATCCACAATCATGCTGAAAAAAGAAGCTGGTACAGCAAGGTAAAAAATTCTTTCACAATTTACACAGCTTTGGCCTGAAATTTTTTCTACAAATTTTTTTAATCTATTGTAATCTTCTAAATCCGAGAATTCAACTTTTTGATAGTAAATTCGTGAAGCAAGCTTTTTTAAAACTTCACCCTGGACCTTTATTCTTGAAAATCTTCTTATTGATTCTGTCGCTTCTTTTCTATACTGCTCATGAGTCTTGTCTTTTCTTGCAATGCAGACAATCCTGAAATCTTCTTTTAACTGCCTTTCCTGTTCAAGATAGTACAGCGCAGGAAGCAATTTCCTGTTTGTCAAGTCGCCTGTTGCCCCGAATATCGCAAAGATGCAATGATGTTCTGTCATTTTTTTTGATTAAAATTAGTCTGTATTTAAACTTAACATTTAACTATAAAAATCTGGCTCCTGCAAAGCCTGCTCCGAGCAGTCCTATATTGTAATCCAGTATAACATAAACTGGAGTTTTCAATACAACTTCTTTCATCTGCGGGCTGTCGTAAAAATTTTTGATAAAAGTCTTATCAAAGATGTCATTATTTTTGGCTGCGATGCCTCCTGAAATGTATATTCCGCCATAGGACAGTGCATCGACAGCATAGTCTTTTGCAGCAGTTCCATAAAATTTCTTGAATATTTCAAAGACAGCTTTGCATGTCCTGTCAACTTTCCTATACTTTGAGATTAACATAGCTTTGTTAGCTGATTTATCTATTTCTTTTGTGTACTTAGTTTTATTGAATCTTTTTCTCAAATACACATATATATTCTCTAAGCCGCTTCCTGACAATACCTGTTGATAGCTAATGCTTTGCTTTATTCTCCTATATTTTTTGATGAAGTTGGCCAGTCCTAATTCATCCTTGTTTTTAGGCGCAAAATCAATATGGCCTCCTTCTGAAGGCATTGGAATATATGATTTGTGCTGATCATTGTAGAATAAAGTCGTTTTTCCAAATCCAGTCCCTGCCCCAATCACAACTATCGGCGCTTTTGGGATTTTTTTGGCTTTTTTTACTATTTTAACATCTTTTTTAGAAAGGGTGTTTACACCATACCCTATTGCTTCAAAATCATTTAATAAGATGATTTTTTTTAGTTTTGTTTTTTTGATCAGGGATTTTTTGTTTACATGCCATTTCAAATTGGTCACAGTAATTAATTCCTTTTTTGTTGATAAAACTCCTGCAGCGCCAATGCTTGCCTTTGTTATGCTTATCCTATATCCTTGCATGTACTTTAATACCATATTTATCGCTTCATGCAGGCCTTTTAGTTCTTTACTTTTGAAGTGAAACGAGAGCAGAAGCGTTGGTGATTTATTTTTAACTCCAAAAATGCCTAAATTAGTGTTTGTGCCGCCTATATCGCCGCCTAAAATAAAAGAACGATAGCTGGTTTTATTGAATCTTTTATACTCTTTTTTGACATATTGCATTTTGATTTGCTTTATTTAAGTATTTTTATATTTATTGTTTTAATAACCTTTATTAATTTGCTAGAATTTGCACTTATTATGGATAATAAGGAAATTTTGGAGTATCTGTACAGCCTGGAGAGCCCAAATATAAAACTGGGGCTCCATAATATACAGGAAATGCTTGATAAGATCGGCAGCCCGGAGAAATATCTGAAATGTATACACGTTGCCGGCACTAATGGCAAGGGCAGTGTCTGTGCAATGATGTTTTCTGCCCTGAAAGAATCCGGATACAAGGTTGGAATCTATACAAGCCCTCACCTTAAAAAATTCAATGAAAGGATTAGGATTAATGACAAATTCATAACCGACAAAGAAATTGCTGAATATTTTCTGAAAGTCAAGCCTTTTATCACAAACCAGAGTTTTTTTGAGATAACAACTGCCATGGCTTTGCTCTATTTTGATGATAAAAAAGTGGATTTTGCTGTTTTGGAGGTTGGATTGGGGGGGAGGCTTGACGCTACCAATGTGGTAAACCCTTTGATTTCTGTCATAACTAACATCGCGCTTGAACATACTGATATGCTGGGCAATAAGATTGAGAAAGTTGCTTATGAAAAAGCAGGAATTATTAAAAATAAAGTGCCGGTTGTGACAGATGCCCAGGGCAAAGCTCTTCAAATCATTAAAAACATTGCAAAAGAAAGAAATTCTAAGGTTATTTTAGCAAAAAAGTCCAAAAAAATAGCTTTTAAGTACATTAACGGCAATTTTCAGCAGGAAAATGCAAGTGTTGCAATAACTGCATTAAATGTTTTAAATAATACTGGTTTAATAAAATTAAAAAATAAAAAAATAATATCTGGAATTAAAAAAACACAAATTGCCGGAAGATTGCAGTTTATTGCCACCAATGTTTTAGTTGATTGCGCTCATAATCCCCCTAGTTTTGAAGTTTTGAAGAAAGAATTGTCAATCACCAGGAAAAAAAGAAAAATCAGGAATTTTATATTTGTTGTTGGAATTTTGAAGGATAAAGACATCAAAACAATGCTAAAAACAATAAATCCGCTTGTTTCAGCGATGATTTTTACAAAAGCAGATAACAAGCGTGCTTCTGAACCTAAAAATTTATTGAATATGTTTAGGAAAATAAATAAAAAAACAAAGGCAGAAATAATAGAAGATCCTAAAAAAGCATTAAGTTATGCTGAGAAAATTGCTGGTAAAAAAGATTTGGTTGTTGTGGCTGGGTCTATTTATTTGGTTGGGAGAGGTATTTAAAAATCACCGCAACCTATATATATCAGCCACCTACACTTTATATTGTGGAGAAAATGGGTGGGGTTGAAGTTGACTTAGTAGATATAAAAGCAATGTCTGACCGGGAATTGTCAGGGTTTTTAAGAAAAAATGCTGTTTCTCTAAGTGTTTTTGAGGCAAAAAGGGTTGTTGAACTGATTGGCAGAAATCCAACCTTGACTGAGCTTTATATTTTCAACACTCAATGGAGCGAGCATAGCTCATACAAAAGCAGCAGAAGCATCTTGAAAGAATTATTGCCAACAAAAGCACCAAATGTCATTCTTGGTCCTGTTGAGGATTCAGGAATTGTGGAATTAGGCTATATTGATGGTGAAAGATACGGAATTGTTGTGAGCCATGAAAGCCATAATCATCCAAGCCAGGTTGTTCCTTATGAAGGTGCTGCAACTGGTGTTGGTGGAATTCTGAGAGATGTTCTTTGCATGGGGGCAAAGATAATTGCGACAGCAGATCCTTTAAGATTTGGAAATCCAAATGGCAAGGACAAGAACAGAGTCAAATACGTAGCAAATGAAGTGATTAACGGCATTGCTGGCTATGGAGATGCAGTCGGCATTCCAAACATTGGCGGTGATGTTTATTTTAATGATTCTTTTGATGAAAATTGCCTGGTTAATGTTGTCTGCCTAGGAATTGTCAAAGAAAAAGACATAATTCACAGCTTTGCACCTGAAAGTGCAGAAGGTTACGATATAATAATTGTTGGAAAAGCAACTGATAATTCCGGTTTTGGAGGCGCTGCTTTTGCATCATTAATCTTGGATGAAAAAGACCGGGAAAGCAACAGAGGCGCAGTCCAAGTTCCTGATCCTTTTCTAAAGAATGTGTTAATCAGGGCAACTTACGCTGTTTTCGAAGAAGCAAGAAAGCAAGGAATTAAGCTTGGGTTTAAGGACATGGGTGCTGGTGGGATTATGTGCAGCACATCAGAAGTCTGCTCTAGCAGTGATTTTGGAGCGGAGATTGATCTAAGCAAAGTAAATGTTTCTATGAAAGATTTACCACCTTATATAATCGCAAATTCTGAAACTCAGGAAAGATTTACCTGGATTTGTCCAAGTGATTTTACAAAAACGTTGTTAAAGATATATAATAAAGATTTTGAACTGCCAAATATCAGCTTAGGGGCAGGCGCATTTGTAATCGGCAAAGTTACGGCAGAACAAGATTATGTATTGAGACATAATAATCAGATTGTATGCAATGTTCCAATCAACGCAATCACGGAGGGGATAAGGCATGAAAGAATTAAGGAAGCACCAAGGCGTGATTTTAAAGAGCCGATTTTGAAAGAGCCTAAAGATTGCAATAAAGCCCTGCTTTCTGTCTTAAGACACCCAAATGTTGCAAGCAAAGCAAAAGCATACAAGCATTATGATACTTCTGTCATGGGAAATGCAGTCATCTCAAGCGGCTATGCAGATGCAGGTGTATTGAAAGTTGATAACAGTTCTTACGGAGTTGCATTAAAGACGGACTGCAATCCAAGATATTGCAGAATTGATCCATATTGGGGGGCTGTAAATGCTGTTGCAGAAAGCATGCGAAATGTAGCTGCCGTTGGCGCAACGCCAAGTGCTTTGACAGACTGTTTGAATTACGGAAATCCTGAAAATCAGGAGGCATTTTATGATTTTTATGAAGGCGTAAGGGGCATTGCAGATGCTGCAAAGCATTTACGATATAAAGGAACGAAATTCCCTATGCCTTTTATATCTGGCAATGTCAGTTTCTATAATGAATCCTCATCTGGGAAAGCAGTTGATCCAAGCCCGGTGATTGCCTGTGTAGGTGTTTTGAAGGATTACAGCAAAGCCATAACAATGAAAATCAAGAAAGAAGGAAGCACTTTATTCTTAATCGGAAAAAGAAAAGACGAATTAGGGGGTTCTGTATATTACGATGTTAATGATGAAATTGGAGCAATAGTCCCTATAATTGATTTTGAAAGTGAACGCAATATGACCTCTGCTGTTGTTGATGCAATCGACAGCAATCTGCTTTTATCCTGCCATGATGTTTCAGATGGTGGGTTGGCAACAACAATTTCAGAAATGATTTTAGGTGGAGATGCCGATGGTCGAATTGGAGCTGAGATTAATTTGGATTTCACAGATTTAAGAACTGACAAAGCATTGTTTTCAGAAAGCTCTGGCTTTGTTTTTGAAGTTGATAATCAAAATTTGTCAAGATTGAAGACTTTGTTTAAGTTTTACAAGATTGATTTGGTTGAATTAGGAAAAACAGACGGAACAAAGCTTATTTTCAATAAAAACAACAAGAAAATAATTGATTTGCATGTCGATAAGCTGAAGGAAGCATGGACAATGGGATTTGTGGAGGCGTTGGAATAAAATGCCCAAAAAACCTAACGTTGCAGTCATATATTTTCCAGGCAATAATTGCGAAGAGGAATCGCTAAAAGCTGTCTTAGCAAGCGGAATGGATGGGAAGATTGTGAGATGGAATGAGAGAAAAAATGTTGAGAAATTCGACGGTTTTGTAATTCCCGGCGGCTGGGCTTATGAAGACAGAATCAGAGCTGGTGTTATCGCTTCAAAAGATCCCGTTTTTAACACTATAAACAAGGAAGCTGAAAATGGCAAGCCTGTTCTGGGGATCTGCAATGGGGCACAAGCTCTTGTTGAGTATGGAATGGTTCCTGGATTGAAGAAAAAAGCCGAGATGTCTCTTGCTCCAAATATCAATCCTTTTGTGAGCGGATATTACTGCGCCTGGATTCATGTGAAAGGCCCAGAAGAAACTAATGGATGTGCTTTTACTAAGTTTACTGAACAAAATGAAGTAATTCCTATGCCTATTGCCCATGGTGAAGGGAGATACATAACAAATGATAAGGAATTGATCGATAAATTGGCAAAAAACAAGCAGATTGTATTCAAATTTTCAACAAAAGATGGAAAAACAGAATCGAAATTTCCTACAAATCCCAATGGCGCAATGAATAATATCGCTGCAATATGCAACAAAAAGGGAAATGTAATGGCCATAATGCCACATCCTGAAAGAGCATCTTTTGTCAGGCAGTTACCAGATATTGTAGAATTGAGAAACAAATCTGCTGGGAATATTGCTGCAATGAACAGTTTTGCACCGGCTATGCAAATCTTTAAATCAATGAGGAAGTATATTGAGGAGGAGATAACATAAATGGCATTAATTGATGATTCGCAACCACCTGGCAGCCAAAAATTTCCGATTGATGCTGTTAAGCGTCTTGAAACATTATTGGAACGAATCAGGGAATCTCATGACGTGCGAGGAGTTAGAGACTTGGCAGCTGAATATAGACTGGTAGTTAGGGAATATTATACTATGGATGTCAATGATGCTGAAGCTAAGCAAAGACTCATGGATTTGTCTTCATGCTTGCAGCAACATCCGAAAGCTCAAGAAATTTATGGCAATAGGACAGATTAAAATCATTTAGGTGATAAAAATTTATGATTTAATGGATTCCATTGAAGAAAGACTTCAACATGGCACTATCTTTGATGGTCTGCCAGAGATGCCTTTCGAATCATCACTAATCCCTGATAGGACAATATTGAGCTTGACACCTTATTAAGTCAAATGAAATTCACACAAGATGGACAAAGACTGAGAACACTTGTAAAGAGATTTAATGCAATTTTACGGGGATGTGAATCAAGAGGGTACGATCCAGTAGATATAGAGGACTATAGGGTTCATGTGGCTCCTTATATGAAAAGAATCCTCGGTATGGTATAAAATGACAAAAACAGTAGACATGATCGTAAGCCTGAAAGTTCCTGATACTACAGCTATCACTGCGCTGCAGACTTTGCAGAAACTAGGATTCAGTAAAATAAAAGATGTTACAAGATCAAGTTATTACAAGTTTTCTGTTGAAGATGATTTAGAAGAGTTTAAGAATAAAATATGCAAAGTCGATATTTTAGTCAATGCCAACAAGCATTCATATGATTTTTCAATTCCAAACAATAACTATGTTAAAATATTAGTAAGAAATTTAAATGATGGAAGCGGCATTTTAGCAACATTAAAAAACAGACTTGGGTTTGAAAACATCAAAAGAGTTGAAAAGTCAGTTCTGTGGAGCCTTAACATAGACGCTGACGAGAAAGAAGCAAAAAAAATCGCTGAAAAAGCAGCGAAAGAGTTATTAGTGAGTGAGCATTATCAGGAATATACTATATTGTAGGTGGGAAAATGAACAAAGCGTTAGTAATATTCGGCTCAAAATCAGATGAGAAAGTATACAATGAAATAGCTGAAAACCTAAAAAAATTAAAAGTTGATTTTGACTTGAGAGTTAGTTCTGCGCATAAGACTCCAGACGATGTTGATCAAACTTTGAAGAATGATTACGCTGTTGTTATTGCAGGAGCTGGTTTAGCAGCTCATCTTCCAGGTGTTGTTGCTGCAAGAATTATGAAACCTGTGATTGGAGTTCCTTGTGAAGGCAGTTATCAGGGATTAGATGCATTGCTTTCAGTTGCCCAGATGCCGCCTGGAGTCCCTGTTTTGGCTGTCGGAGTAAACAAAGGCGAAATCGCTGCTCAAAACTGCGCCAAAATGATGAAAAAATACGAAAGTGTTACAATAATCGGCGATAAAGACAACAAGGCAGTTAAAAAAGCAGTTGAAATCCTGAAATCATTAAATGCGCCATACACTTTTTCTGATAAACCGAACAAAAACACAGTTAATATAGAATTTACTCATTTTGATGAGCCGATTGAGAAAAAGAATGGATTGATCATATATTGTCCTTTGTTGAAAGAAGATGATGACAAAGCAGAATCTGCTTTGAACTTCTTAAAACACAGTGATCATGGATTGTGGGTTGGAACTAATAATGGTGTTAACGCAGCAGTTGCTGCTGTTGAGATAATGAACATTGACAACAGTTTTGAAGAATTTTTGACAATGTACAGAAGAGAGATCGGAAAGAAAGTTTTGGGAGCGAATAAATAATTTGGAAAATTTTTTCTGATTTATATTCTAAAAACTATACTTCTTAGTAGCAATGGACACTGGACATGGACGTGTGAAGTATATAAAGTAAGTCTTCTTACAGAATTAAAAGAAAAATAAAACCGGTAAGATAACCGGTATTCAAAGAGCTTCAGAACCTCACTACTATGAAGGGCTATTAAGTATTTAAACTTTGCTATGCCGCGGTAGGATAATCTGGTATTCCGGGAGTTTCAGAACCTCCTGCTCGCAAGAGCTTCTGGGTTCAAATTTCAGGAAGACTATGCGTCCTTTCTGGGTGGAAATCCCAGCCGCGGCGCTTATTCTGGCATAAAGAAAAAACTTTAAAAACCTAGCATTTATTCTAAATTTAAGATGCTATCAGACCAAATCCTAAAAACCCAACTAAACCATATGTTGGATAAAACCAATTTCAACATTGGCAAGAAATACGAGGGCAAAGTCAGGGATAACTATATTTTAGATGGAAAAAGAACCATAATAACAACAGACAGGATTTCTGCTTTTGACAAGGTTCTTTGTACAATTCCATTCAAGGGGCAGGTTCTTAACCAGACAGCTGCTTTTTGGTTTGAGCAAACTAAAGATATTGTAAAAAACCACATTATTAATGTTCCGGATCCAAATGTAATGGTTGTAAAGCAATGCAAATTGCTGCCGGTTGAGATGGTTGTAAGGGGTTATATAACCGGCGTCACAAAAACTTCTGCATGGTATAATTATGAAAAAGGTGTCAGGAATTTTTGCGGAAACATTCTTCCAGAAGGTCTGAAAAAGCATCAGAAATTTGAAAAACCAATCATAACGCCAACAACAAAGGCAGGGCATGGTGCCCATGACGAATCTATTTCTGGGGATGAAATAATTAAACAAGGGTTAGTTGAAGAGAAAATGTACAGGCAGATGGAAAAAGCCGCATTAGCCCTTTACAATTTTGGAAATGAATTTATTGCAAAAAATAATTTGATATTAGTTGATACAAAGTATGAATTTGGCGAGCTTGATGGTGAGCTTGTCCTGATTGATGAAATCCATACACCGGATTCTTCAAGATTCTGGATCAAGGATACTTATGAAGAATTATTCTCAAAAAATCAAGGACCTAAAAAGCTTGACAAGGAGTATGTAAGGCAATGGTTAGCTGAAAAAGGATTCATAGGCGAAGGAGAAATTCCACAAATACCTGATGAAGTCAAAATTGAAGCTGCAAAAAGGTACATTACCGCTTATGAAATGATAACTGGAAAACAGTTTGAAGCAAAGAATGAAGATGTTCTGAAGAGGATTGAGGGGAATTTGAAGAATTCACAGTATTTCTGACTTTAAGAGACAATTACCGAAAGTTATAAAATACTTTCAAAATACCTGTAGAAAATACTACATTTGGAGAAATATAAATGACTGAAGAAGGATTAAAACTAAATATGACTGTGGCAGGCAACGCAGCATTAGATGCTGATCTTGAAGGAATAGTGGAAATTGAACTGCCAGATTCGGTAACAGTTACTTCCGGCAGTTTTTTCAGAGATTTTATAGTTGAAGACGGTCCTATAACACACGGCTACAAACATACTGTAATGTTAGATGCAAGTTCTTATCAAAGGGGCATGGAAGATTATATAAGAGGCTTAAAATTTCAACTGAAACCAGGAGGGGGAAACATAAATACTGCAGTGTCCTTAATTGCCAGATCAGATTTTGATTCTGATGTTAGAATAACTATATTAGATATGTCACAAAATGATCCAGTAATAACCCATCACCTAGATGATTCTGAGATCCTACACCACTTCTTTGGTTATAGACCATCCCCTGTCAATGCGGTTATAGGTGGCCATCATGACAAGATTATCTTAAAAGGCCCGCGACTTCCGAGAAAACAATTGCTGGATGAACATAGAGCCGTAATAGATGATGTCATTGAACAGTCAGACGGTCTTATCGTTAACGGCGCTAAAGATGAAGATTTTGTCGAGGCTCTATTACAAAGTGCACAAAGAAGAAACATTCCGGTATTCTTCATGGTAACCCCTTCTTTGGACAAAGATTTTGTTTATGAAAGGGTTTTACCCGCTGGGGTAACTTTATTCGGATATGAGGACTTGGTAAGGATTAATGGATACAATCCAATGGAGTTTGATAAAGCGGGTTTGCGAAATGTTGCTTTGGAGCACATGAGGCAAATAAGAGCTGATAGTTTGAGTAATGGCCATCCCTTGATTGTAACACTTGGTTCCGGGGGTGTATTGTATTCATATGATGGCACTAAAATATATAGAACTGGGCTGACCGAAGAACATGGCAGGAGAGTGGGTACATCTATAAAATCGAGATTTGGAAAAACAAGCGGAGCTGGCGATACTTTTTTAGGTGATTTTGCAAGACAATATTTAGAAAGAGCTCAAAGGCAGGTTGATTTAAATATGACTACACTTGTACAGAGAGCAAGCAAAGCAGCGATTAGGCATCTGGGACATGAAGGTCGAATTCAATATCATTCTTTTTTTGTTAGTGAAGTATAATTTAAATCCAAACCTTTTAATAATAGTTCTACGCTATTTTTTCTATGAATTTTAAATCTACAGCCTTGCTGGCAGCCAGAAAAGCAGGAAAAGTGTTATTGAAATATTACGGCAAAAAGCCGAATGTTATGAAAAAATCTGACAAGACTTTTGTATCAAAGGCAGATATAGAAGCAAACAAGGCAATCATCGATACAATCAAGAAAAATTTTCCTGATCACAGCATTCTTTCTGAAGAAACTGGTTTTGAAGATAACAAATCAGATTACAAATGGGTATTGGACCCTTTAGACGGAACTCATAATTTTATTCACGAAATACCTTTATTTGGCACTTCTATTGCATTGGAGTATAAGGATAAGCCTATTGTCGGAGTTTTGCATTTTCCTATATTGAGGCAGACTGTTGTTGCTGAGAAAGGCAAGGGGGCCTTCCTTAACGGCAAAAAGGTGCATGTATCGAACAAAAAAACTTTTGAGCATTCATTGATAGTTGTTGATTACGGATACAGAAAAAGACAGAAAAAATTAAATTTCCTCCAGAATTTGACTGATGAAAGGATTGATGTACGGAATTTAGGCTCTGCGATATACGGCCTTTTGCTTGTTTCATGCGGAAACAGTGATGGCTATGTTATCATATCAACAAATGAATGGGATATTGCTGCCGGTTTCCTGATTGTTGAAGAAGCTGGCGGTAAGATAACAGATTTGAATGGTAGAAATACAATGCCGCAGCATGAGGAATTTGTCATGTCTAATGGTAAATTGCACAAAGAATTGCTTAAACGCTTGAAATGAAGCTAACAATATTGGGGAGTGGGACTGCTGCACCATTGTTGGAGAGAAACAATTCAGGATATATGCTTGAAGCTGATGGCAAAAAATTTTTGCTTGACAGTGGTGCGGGAATTACCAGAAGATTGCTTGAGTTAAAATTTAATCTGTTTGATATAGGTCATATATTTTATACACATCTTCATAATGACCACATCAATGACTTAGGCGCCATCATATGGGGCAATAATTATGGCGGCAAAAGGAAAAAGGCACTGAATCTTTACGGGCCTAAAGGCTTTAAAAAATATTTTAGGATATTGAACAATAAACTACTACAAAAGCCAAAATCCCCATTTGGCATAAATATTAAAGAATTAAAAAATTCAAAGATCAAGATAGGGAATGTGAATGTTACAACTAATCAAATAAAGCACAGCAGCACAACCAAAAGCATTGCTTACAGGTTCGAGCATAAAGGAAAATCCTGTGTATATGCCAGCGATTCCGAATATTGCAGTGAAACAATCAAGGCTGCTGAAAATGCCGATGTTCTGCTGATAGAGTGCTCGTTTCCCAATAAAGTAGAAGGACATCTGACGCCTTCTTTGGCTGGCAAAATAGCATCAAAGGCCAATGTTAAGGTGCTTATCTTGACTCATTTCTATCCGGAAGTGCTGAAAACTGACATTGTAAAGCAGTGCAGGAAGACTTTTGATGGAAAAATTGTTCTTGCTAGTGATAAGATGAAGGTTAATGTTTAAATAATGAACGATTTTCCTGAAAATATAGAAAGGTTTATAAATAATGAACGATTTCTACAAGGTGGGTAAAATGAACGAATTGTCCAATATCTTCACCAAGATAAACATCCAGATAATTGAACTTCTATCTAAGGAAAAACTACACATAAGGGAGATTGCTGACAGGATCAAGTGCTCTCCTGCCAAAGTCCATGCATGCATCAGGATTTTCAAGAATAATGATATTGTCAGGGAAGTGAATGAGAAAAACAGGAAAGTCATTGTCCTGAATCTTCAAAATGAATTGGCGAGGCAGGTAGTCCAGATAGTCAATGCCGACAAAGCTGTCGATCCAAGCATGGTTTCTGAAAATATCAATCTTTTTCATGCGATAAGCCCTCTTGATTTCAGGTATTACGGAAGAAATAAGGGTATTTTTGAGAAACTGCAGCCGTATCTGTCAGAAGCAGGTTTTGTCAAGTATGCGCTTAAAGTTGAATCTGCCCTTACGAATGTTCTTGCAAAAAATAAAGTATGCTCTAAAAAAATAGCTGATGAAGTAAAGAAAGCATGCAGGCAGGTAACTCCAGAGCAGGTCTATGTAGAAGAAGACAGGATAAAGCACAATATGAGGGCGCTGGCCAACTCAATAAGGGACAGGGTAAGTGAAGAAGCAAAACCATTTGTTCATTTTACATCCACAAGCTACGATATCATTGCAACAGCAGATGCGTTGAGGTACAAGGAATTTACTGAAAATATACTTGTTCCTGGGCTGTTAAAATTTCAAAAAACGCTGATTGATCTTGCTTTAAGGGAGAAAAATACAATCCAGATAGGAAGAACACACGGACAGCATGCTGAGCCAATCACATTTGGCTTTGCTATCGCCCAGTATGTAAGCAGATTTGGGCATTCTATTGCCAGGATAAGAAAAACTTCCAATAATCTAAGGGGAAAAATGTCAGGGGCTGTTGGCGCTTATAACGCATCTTCTTTATTCTTCAATGAGCCAGTTAAATTTGAAAAAGAAGTCATGGAAGAGCTTGGTTTGAAAGCATCGCCAATATCAACACAGATTGTTGAATCAGAGTATTTTGTCGCTTATCTTAACAGTGTTGTTTCTGCCTTTGGTGTAATCGCTAATTTGGCAGATGATATGCGGCATTTGCAAAGAAATGAAATTGGCGAAGTCGGCGAGTTCTTTGAGGCAAAACAAGTTGGCTCATCGACAATGCCGCAGAAACGAAACCCTATTAATTTTGAGAATGTAAAAAGCATGTGGAAAGCCATAATGCCAAGAATGATGACCATGTACATGGACCAGATTTCAGAACATCAAAGAGATTTGACAAATTCTGCATCGATGAGATTTATTCCTGAAATCCTGGCTGGATTTTATGTCTCTGTTGCCAGATTGGATAAAGTGATGTCTAGCTTGGCAGTTGACAAAGCGAATATGCAAAGAAATTTTGATCTGAACAAGCAAATGATTGTTGCAGAGCCGCTTTATATCTTACTTGCTGCCAATGGACATCCTGATGCGCATGAATATGTAAGAGAAATGACCTTGAAATCACAATTGACTAAGAAATCGTTGATAGAGTTGGTTAAAAAAGACAGGACAATACATCCTTATCTGAATAAACTGAATAAAAAACAGATTGAAATCATAAATAAACCTGAGAAATACATTGGAATTGCCGCTAAGAAGACTGAAATGGTCTGTGAAAAGTGGAAAAGGGAGTTTAATTTATTATAATATCACAACTTAACCCTTTTCTTAGCCCTTTTGATCGCTTTTCTTAATGTTGATTTTGCAAGTCTTTTCTGCTGTGAGACATACTCCCTGGTCATTGGGTCTTTCCAGACTTTTTTGATCAGTTTCCTGCCCCTTTTTACAGCCTTTTTTACATTTCTTTTTATCCTCTTCATGGTTTCACCTCCGCTTATCCAATTTCAACTTAAGCCCTACTTCGCTGACGGGTGGTTTTTTACATTTCTTCACATAAACCTGTCTTTAAAACTTCCGAAATATGTCAATAGCAATGAAAGCAAAATCGGACCCAAAAACAAGCCTATTACGCCAAACAGATTGACACCACCTATTACACCGACAATCACTATGATTGGGTGCACCTGGGCTTTTGAATGTATTATTTTTACCCTTAATAAATTATCTATTGTACTTACTACCAGTATTCCATAAGCGAACAATCCTATGCCTTTTCCGACAGTCAGGTAATCGCCGGAAAGCAACCCCGTTATCACTAAAAATAGCGAGGCAGGGATCCATATGACTGCCGTCCCTACTGTCGGAACTAAAGCGAAGAAGGCCATAACTACACCCCAAAAAATTGCGAGGGGCAATCCAAAGATGAGGAATCCGATAATTCCGATAATGCCCTGGATCAATGCAACAAACAATTGCGCGAAAACAATGGTATAGGTTATCCTTTTGAATTGATCAACAAGCTTGTCTACATTTTTCTTGTTGAAAGGCAACCAATTTGTTACTTTTTGCATTATCTTCTCGCCATCTCTAAACAGAAAATAGGAAATAAACAATGCCAGTGCCATTCCAATGATAGCTTGAGGAATCTTGACTAAGTAGTTTGTGGTTACTTCAACCATCCGGGACAAAACTTTTTGTATGTATTTGTCTGCTCCAATTCCAGAAAGGCTAGTGGCGCTGATTTCTTCTGCCTTGTTTATCATAAGACAAACCGTGGAATCAGCACTTTTGCAAGTGAAGCCGAATAAGGCGCCTTTTTCTATGTTGCCTTTCAACGAATCATAAAACTGGAAGCTTTCCTGTGTAATCTGGAATACCAGATAAGAAAACGGCAGCAGAAGAATTATTAAGATAACTAGTATGGTTAAAATGATCGATGTGAATTGATGAGGTATCCTTTTTTTAAGGCCCTTATAGATGGGGTAGGAGATATATGTTATTATGATGCTCGTCAGGAAAATTGTAATCAAAGGCTCAACTATCTTGAAAAACAAGAAAATAGCTAGGGCAAATATGAAAAAGTGCACGATATGACTATATCCTTGACTTTCTGCCATTCTAATAGTATTTCTTGTAGGCTAAAGCAATCAAAATGAATACAACTCCAATCAAGATATGCATTATTCCGGGCCTTAATTTTGGGAAGAATGATTCCAAAAACAATCCAAGCCCGTAAAAAATTATGCCAAGAGCCGCAATCAAAATAACCAAGGCTACTACAGTATGCTGAAGCCTTCTCTTAAAACTCAACAAATTGCTGAATTTTTTGAATAAACTGCCAGTTCCTTCTTCAAGAGTCACTAATAAGAACGATAGAAAATCCTGAACATACTTATTCAGGATATCCTTGACTTCAGACTTCTTCTTTTTAGGCATAACATGTTAATTATATAAATTGTATTTAAATCTTTTTATCAGTTCATATCCTTAATAAGATTTCTTGTGAATATAATCTCCCTAAAAAGCCTTTCTGAGTGGTTTAATGCAATCTCTGCAGCAAGCTTGTTTGACAATTCACTATTTTTCCTAAATCCCCTTTTTTTGGCAAAGTCCAGGATCTCATCAGAAACAGTTTTTTTCTTATTTATCATTTCTTTAAACGGTTCAATCAATTTTAAGCGATCCTTTGGCATGGTGGAGCTCGCAAGCTTTAAAAATCGTTTGCAATAGTCAAGTATTATAGGACTATCCAACCCTTTGTAGGCAGAAAGTTTTTGCAATTCGTTTCTTACATAAGGGTAAGGCGGGATGTAAATAGTGTCACCTTCAACTTTGAACGGCTCCTTTATGCCAATTTCCGATGGGACAACAGTATAAAATTCCTCCTGCATTTTTTTTAATAAATGCTTTATGATTGTACCAATCCCAGCTATGTATATTGGGTGGTTCATGTCCATGCCTCTTTGTTCTAGCGTTCCATGCGGAGTCACTCTTATTGGAGCCCAAGTTGTATACAAGATAGACCCATAAGTGGACAGTACTTTGATATTAAGGCCCAAAGCCTTTATGTAAGATTTCCATTTTTCAAATCTCGTTGTTATGATGTCCATTATGTCAAGGGCTGTTGCCTTGTATGGCGGCAATCCGCCAAATTCCTCAAAATTTGCATAAAGCCCGCTTTTGTTGTTTAAGTGTGGCCCTCCCCTGTACATTATCATCCTGGAATCCTTTCCGATATGTTTTCCCTGATAAAAAGGAGAAGATTGCATGAAACAGGTCAAAGCAGGATCAGCAGCAATCAGAAAATTATAGCTGTTTACAAAACTGTCTTTAATCTTGGATTTAACAAGCAGCTTTAGAACCCTAAGCTCAAAATCAAATATTCCCCTTGGCAATGTGTAATGGCTATGAAAACCGATGGCTCTTGCCTCTATTTTGTACCTCTCTTTTCCTATAATATCTCTTTTAATATCATACTTCGGAGTACTTCGCATATCGGGATTGATCTTGCCTGGATAATTTCCCAAAGGGCACAGAAGCGTGTCTTCTTTTTCAGCAATAGAGACCAGATATTCAACCTCTTTCAAAAGATTGTCCATGGCGTTAGGAATTTTTTCATTGGGTAGACATGCTATCTCTATCTGATTAAGCCCAATTTCTTCTTTGACAGCCAAATTTTTATCACTTCTTGCTTTTTTCAATAGCTTGTCAGCCATATCGACCATCATTCCTTTTCTATTGATTGTAAATAACTCTACCTCAAACCCAGTCATAGATCTCTTTAGTGTTCTTTTTTGCTGCGGCATAGGTATTAAGTACTGCAATAATTTTATATAATTATTAGTATACAGCTGTATACTACCAATCCAATATAAAAAAGTATATATATCCTTTCTTATATTTTTCGCTTATGCTTCCTAAGATAGAGGATTACGAGCAGTTTGTTGGAAAAGAGGTGATAGAAAAGATCAAGGATTTAGCTGTAAAGCTAGAAGACAAGCACGTTGTCAATGTTAATTCTACTTATTCCGGAGGCGGAGTTGCTGAGATTTTAAACAGCATGGTAGTCTTGATGAACAGGCTCGGTATAAAAACTGATTGGCGGCTTTTGAAAGGAACCCACTCATTTTTTGATGTTACCAAAAAATTCCATAATGGTTTGCAGGGCGAGAAAGTCAGCTTTACAGAAAAAGATAAAAGGATTTATCTTGATGAGCTTGAAAGAAATTCCTTAATGCATCATTTTCGCGAGCATGATTTGGTTTTTATCCATGATCCCCAGCCTCTTGGTTTGATAAAATTTAATGTTAGAAAAAAGCAGCCTTGGATTTGGAGAGGTCATTTGGAAATCAATCATGCAAACAAGAAAGTATGGTCTTTTTTAAAAGATTTTGCCAAGCAATATGATGGTGCTGTTTTTTCAATGAAAAAATATCTTAAAAGGGACCTCCATATTCCGCAAATCATTGTTCCGCCGTCGATTGACCCATTGTCTATGAAAAACAAAAAGATTTCTAATAGTTTTGCCAAGAAATTAATTTCAAAAGAAGGAATATCATTAAATAAACCGATAATTACTCAAGTTTCCAGATTCGACAAATGGAAGAACCCATTAGGTGTTATCCAAATATTCAAGAAAGTCAGAGCAAAAATTGATGCACAACTGGTTCTAATGGGGGATATGGCTTCTGATGATCCAGAAGGCCCTAAAATCTACAGCAAAGTCGTTAAACAAGCCGAAAAAATGAAAGATGTCCATATAATAACAAACAAGGATGACCTGCTTGTTAATGCCCTGCAAAGCGAATCTCATGTTGTAATTCAAAATTCAAAAAGAGAAGGTTTTGGGTTGGTTGTTACAGAGGCCTTATGGAAAGGAACCCCTGTTGTTGCAACAAAAGCAGGGGGAATTCCGCTTCAGGTAATTCCAAAAAAAACAGGCGCGTTGATTGATAATTCAACAGAAGCATCTGATTGGTGCGTCAAGCTGATTAAAAATGACAAGCTGAGAGAAAGGATGGGTATTAACGCAAGAGAACATATCAGGAAGAATTTTTTAATCACAAGACAACTTTATGATAATTTACATATTATAGATACTTATACAACATCCGTTGCAGATGATGTCATCAAAGCTGCAAGAGAATTGAAGAGAATGCTGATAAGGTAGGGAATTAGTGCTTATTTATCTTCAAAATTCTTAGGATGCATATATTCTGCGCCAGTAAAACTGATGTTTTGACGTGGTAAGGGTCGGATGTTTCGTCCTTTTTTATGTCTGAGATGATTGATTTTTTATTTCTTATGACAAAATTTAGAATCCTCAAAAGTCTTCTAAAGTAAGGTTTTTCTTCTCTGAAACTTGTGTTTTTTATGATTTTTTTGGTCATTGAAAGATATTCAATCGCTCTTCTGCAGGTTTGTTTGTTCAATAAGTTGAATGAAGTGTTTAAATGTGTGTAAATTCTGATATAGCTGATGATGATCTCGCTTTGCCTTCTTTCCTTTTCAGGCATGATATAATCCAACAATTTTGTGAAGTTGGCGAATCCTAATGTATCCAGGCCTTCAGGCATTCTAATTTTTTTAATATGCGAAAGTCCTATAGCATCCAGATGTTTGGTTATTTTCATTTAAACCACTTTGATAAATTTCCGCCTAGTATTGCTCTGATATGGTTTGGATTTTTGTTGCATATTATTGCAGTATCAACCAGCATCTCTAGTGCAACGTCAAAATCGTAATAAGGAACATCTGAGCCAAAAACAATTTTTCTGTAATCCACGGTTGTTATTAGCTTCAATAAATCAAAGATTCCGACTGTTGAAGTATCAAATAAGACATTCTCACGTTTCCCTACAGATTTTGCTGTATTTTCAAGATCTACAAAAGCGCTATGTCCTAATATCAATTTTAATTTTGGAAATGTTTTAACAACTTTTTTGATATCAGTTGCCACGTTTTCGATTCCAAAGCCGGTATGGATAAGTATTGGCAAGCCATCATCTTGTGCCCTTTCATAAACTCTCATAGCTGGATGTGAAGCAATTCCAAACTTTTGGCTTCTTGGATGCAATTTAATGCCCTTAAAGCCCTGCGCTATCCTCCTCCCGTATTCTTTTTCCCATTTTGATTTTGGTTTTAGCCTGAAAAAAGGGATTATCCTGTCAGGATACTGTTTATGAAATCTAAAGACACGCTCATTCGATTTTGTGAAGTTATGGCGTAGCGGCTCGTTCAGAGGGAACACAATGGCACGGTTTATCTTAGCCTGCCTCATTTTTTTGACGAAATTTTGCTCATCCAAGGTATGTCCGTCTTTGTCATGGCCTATATGGGTGTGCACGTCTATTATGTCCACATCAGAGAATATTTTTTCGTAAGCTTCAAAATGCTCAGGATCAAAGAATATTTTCGGGAAATTTTTCCTGATTTCCTTTTTATGCGATATATCGCTGGCTTTAAGGATTTTTTCCTTATCAAAGAATATTCTTGGCATAATTTTGTAAGAATATAGCTTATATAAAAATTTATTGCAAAAAAAACATTTACTGAAAGAAAACTGCAAATCTATTTCTTGACATGAATCGTTTGTGTTGGGAATGCCATTTCTATGCCCTGCTTTTCAAATCTGTCTTTGATTCCAAGATTTATCTGCTCTTGAGTGTCCATGTATTTATTATAATCGTTTGTATTTAAATAATATACAACTTCATAATTAAGGCTAAAGTCCCCAAAATCCTTAAAATGCACTCTGTCTAAAGTTGCCAATTTAATGTTCTTGAACACATCCCTTACAATTGTGTTGATAGCCTTTAATTTCTTTGTACTTGTGCCATATTCAACGCCAAAATTGAACAAAATCCTTCGTTTCTGCATCTTTTTGTAGTTATTGATCCTGGTACTGGTCAATTCCCTGTTAGAAACTACTAGCTCTTGCCCCTGTAATGTCTGTACTCTGGTGCTTTTTATGCCAATATGTTTGATTACACCCATGTCAGAGCCTATTATTATGAAATCACCTTTTTTGAACGGCTTGTCAAAGTATATGGTAAATGAACTGAACAGGTCCTGCAGGATGCTTTGCAGAGCAAAAGCAATGGCTATGCCTCCGATTCCAAGACCGGCAATTAAAGAAGTTATATTGATGCCAAAGTTAGATAATAATAACAGAAAAGCCAAAATCCAGACTATAGCGTAGGCCATTCTGCCTAAAACTGAAATTAATGTCGTGTCTTCATCTTCGTTACCTTTTAATGCCCTTTGGATTTGCTTTTCAGTATAATGATTTATGATTTCACCTAAGAATTTAACACCTAAGTATACCACAGTGATTAAAAGAACATAATTCAACACTTTGTCAACTAACGCATGCAAAGTAAGTGTCTTTGATGATATAATGAAGGCAATAACAACATAAGATTTCCACTTAATTTTGTCAATAAAGCTAATGGTAATATCGTCAAGCTTTGTCTTGCTTTTTCTGGCAAGCTTTTTTAGGTAAGAAATGATATAAATCTTAAATATCTTCAAAACAATCAATGATGCTATAAAAACTCCAAGGAATGTCAGGTATTCTGCCCCAATACTGCCCAAAATACCTGCACTTAGATATTTATTAATGTAATCTGTTATTACTCCCATTTTATTCTTGTAGTATCAAATAAGTCCTATAAAAAGCTTATGATTACATCCTTAACTTTTCTATAACTTCTATAACACCTTTTGTGGATGGCTTTTTTGTCACTTCATCTGCAAGCATCTTCAGGCGATCAGCTGCATTTGCCACAGCTATTTTATAGCCAGGGGTGGTGAATAAATCTATGTCGTTTTCTCCATCTCCCATTATTATTGTGTTTTTTGGATTAATTCCCATGTAATTCAATACAAGTTTCACGCTTACGCCCTTGTCAATGCCAACTGGAATTATCATGACTTCATCAACATTTGTCTTAAATCCAAGCTGATCTTTTATGTCAGCTAGGACTTCCATTAATCTTGGTTCCAGCAATTTTGAGACGCTTATTAATCCATCTACAATATTTGCTGGAAACTTATTATTAGTCAAAATTCGTTTTGCTTCCTCTAACTTGTCTGAAGTGAATTTCCAGCTAAGCTGGTTGTTGGGAAAATAAATGTAAGTGCCATTTTCTGCTATTATGCAGTCCCAGATAGGGTATTTCTTGTAAAAATTTTTGACATAGTCTATTGACCTTCCCGTCACTAAAATAAGGGGCTTGTTTAATGAGTCAAGCTCTTTCAAGATCATTTCATTAACTACTCCAGGTTCATCCGTTATTGTTCGGTCAAAATCCGTTATTATTGCCGATACATCTTCCAGCTTAATTCTTTCCAACCGCCAGTCGCTTTTTTCCTTGATAAGATTCCTATAGAGTTGATAATGCTTGTCAATTCCCTTTGAAATGTCAAATTTAGATTTTACAATTCTTAAGCTTTCTTTGCCCATCTTTAATCTAAGTTCGTCATTTGTTAAAAGCTGCAAGATTTTTTCTGCTGTTTTTTCGTGATCGCCCACTCCTACAAGATATCCATTTACCCCGTCTTCAACCTGCAACGCAATCCCCGTCACATTTGTGCCAATAATTGGCTTTCCGCATGCCATTGCTTCTGTCACAGCAAGTCCAAAACCTTCATTTTTGGATGTTAATGCAGCTATATCAGCAGAATTGTAATACAAGGGGACTTTTTCATAATCGATGCTGCCTGTAAAGATTATATTGTTTTCCAGATTAAGGTTTTTTATAAGATCATACACTTCATTTTCATATTTTGCCCTTTCCTGCGAGATTTTGCTTGTCAATGATTTGCCGCCTACAAACATAAGCTTGACTTTGGGATATTTTTCAATTATTTTTGGCAGTGCTTTTATCAGTTGTATATGGCCGCTTTTTGGGTCAATTCTTTGCACGCAGATGATGAGTTTATAGTCTCTTGGGACATTATACTTATCCCTTATCCTGTTTCCGACTCTTTTTGGCTTGAATAAGGCGGTGTTTGCAAGAGGGTAAATAATTGCAGTTTTATGAGCAGGCAGACCAGCTTTTATCGCAGATTCTGCATATTCTTGGCTTGAAAAAACAACCATATCAAATTCCTTCATATTCTTGATCAGAAATTCCTTTAAATGGTTAGAAATAGAGTCTATGAACGGGATGTGCCATCTCAGTAAAATAGGAATCCCTCTTGGTATATTTCTATGGATAAGAAGAAGCTGGAAATCATGAATATCAACAACTTCAGTTGGATTTTCTTCAAGAAGTTCCTCAATTTGTTTACCTATGAGCAAATTGATTTGATCATAATCATCATATCCAAATGTCATCAATGGTTCTTTTTGGAATAGTTCCCCTTCACCATGACATTCTTTGTAAATTCTTTCCTTGAAATTGCTGTAACCCTTTAGCAATTCCTCGTTTAATGGCTCTTTTGGAATTCTAAAAACTTTTATGCCTTTGACTGTTTCTTCGCTTGGCTCGTTTGGAGGCCTTAAATGTACTTCAATTACTTCATGCCCTCTTTTGATCAGGCCTCTAGCTAGATTAAGCAGGTAGGTCGATACACCGCCAATATGCGGATAAAAAGATTGGCTCGCAAAAAAAATTTTCATTTCTCCTATGCTAATCGAAAACTTTATATAAAATTTGCGCTTTTTACTCATAGAAAATGCTCGAAAGTTACAATGTACTGTTTGAAATTATGGAAGAATTAGGCAAGAAATGGGTAGTTCCTTTGCTTGTTTTTCTTCTATTTTATGAAAGGACAAATTTTTCTGAAATCAAGAAGCATTTGAGAGTTACTTCAAGGGCGCTTTCCAAAAAATTGAAATTGCTTGAAGCTCTGGGTCTGGTTGAAAAGATCATGGTTGATAATCCAAGAAGGGTTTTTTATACGTTGAGTCAAAAGGGAAAGGATTTGTCTCAAATGTTGTTGGGATTTGGCACAAATATTGTGAAATAAGGTTAGTTCTCTATAACAAACTTTTAAATATCAATCAATCTATTCAATACTATGGACAAAGCGGACGATAACATAATACCTGACGATTTTTCCGATTCCCAGGATATACCTCCGGAAAGCAAATTTTCCAAAATAATAAAGAAATCCTCCATAGTTATCATTTCATTAGTCATGGTATTTCTTATTATTTCTTATGTTTTACCTAGATATAGTATATTCAGAATAATAGCCGGACAATTGAATAGCTACGAAGTTGATGATAATGTGATTATTTTAAAAAATAATCAAAAAATTATCTTTGAGAATAATACTTATGATGAATTGTTAGGCATATATTTAGATAATCAAGAACATGAATTTAAAGCGTGTTTGATTGGCAATAAACAAGACAATAATTATCATGTAGAAAAAATTGAAATTCCTAAGATTTTTTCACAAACATTCTCCAGTGTTTCGGCAGAACCATGCGAACAAGATGCAATAATTTCTTTACATAGCCATCCATTCAAAAGCTGCTTTTTATCAGTCCATGATGTCAGGGGTTACAGGTTTGTTAGGGATATAAACGAAGATGCAATTATAGGTATAATGTGCGAGTCTAACAGGTTCAATTTTTATGGGTATGGGTAAAAATGCAAAAACTTCCATTCAAATTCAGGCTTCTTAGCAAGATTTATAAATCACGATTATTTCTGAAACGTACACTAAGAAGATTAATATTGTGGAGGTCTAATAATATGGGTGTTTCAATCGATTTGAAAGGGAAAAAGGCAATTGTTTTCGGAATTGCTAATGACAAGAGCATAGCATGGCATATTGCCAAAAGGCTTAATGATGCAGGATGCAGGATAGCAGCTGCATATCAGGAAAGGGTAGAGCCATTGTTTATGCCTTTGATGAAAGACTTAAACGATCCTATCTATGAGAAATGTGATGTTGTCAGTGACGAATTGCTTGATTCGTTCTTTGCAAAAGTTCAAAAAGAATTTGGAAAGGTTGATTTTTTAATACACAGCATTGCTTTTGCCAAAAGAGAGCACTTGCAAGGCAAATATATTGAAGTCAACAGAAGAGGCTACCAAGTTGCTCATGAAGTAAGTTCTTATTCTTTGGCAGAATTGACAAGAAGAACATCTCCAATGATGAACGACGGCGGTTCGATCATTGCGATGACTTATCTTGGAAGCGTCCGAGCAACTCCTGGCTATAATATAATGGGTGTTGCAAAGGCAGCTCTTGAATCCAGTGTAAGGTATATAGCAAGTGATCTTGGTGAACGACAAATAAGAGTCAATGCGATTTCAGCAGGCCCGATTGCAACTTTGGCTGCTTCCGGCATCGCAAGTTTCGCTGACATGCTGTTGAATTACGTTGCAAAAGCACCTTTAAAGAGAAACATCACAGCTGATGAAGTTGCTGATTGCGCTTTATTCCTGTGCAGCGATATGTCAACAGCGATAACAGGGCAAGTGATTTACGTTGACGCCGGTTATAATTCGATGGGCACTTAAGAAGAATGGGATTTATTAATAGTTTAACTGAATTATTCAGGTTATTTACTGATTTTATTTTGCGCCTTGATGAACATCTTAGTGTTATAATCCAAAACTTCGGTGTCTGGACTTATGTTTTGCTGTTCCTGATTGTTTTTTTAGAAACCGGCTTGGTTGTAACTCCTTTTCTGCCCGGAGATTCATTGCTTTTTGCAGTCGGTACTTTTGCAGCGATAGGCTCCTTAAATGTCTATTTAGCGTATGTTGTGCTTCTTGCAGCTGCAATAATAGGGGATTCTGTCAATTATTCAATTGGAAAATATATTGGACCTAAAGTATTCAAGAAAAAAGACAGCAAAGTCTTCAAGAAAGAATATCTTGACAAGACAGAAGGTTTCTATGAAAAATATGGCGCAAAAACGATTGTCATTGCAAGATTTGTCCCTATTGTAAGGACTTTTGCGCCTTTTGTTGCCGGCGTTGGCAGCATGAAATATCCTAAATTCCTATTCTATAATGTATTTGGCGCTTTTTTATGGGTCACTTTGCTGTTATTTGGTGGGTTTTTCTTCGGAAACATCCCAATTGTAAGAGAAAACTTTGAGATTGTAATAATTGTAATCATTATTCTTTCATTTGTGCCAATGATTGTTGAGTATTGGAAGCATAAGAAAAAGAAAATTAAGTAACAAAGAATATGGAACGTTTTACATTGACAGGTAAAAGGAAATTTGAAGTTAAGTCTGGAAGTTTAATAGTAGGAAATCCTAGTGATATGACATTTTCTGATGAAATTTTAGAGTGTTTAGACGATATTAAAGATGATGCGTCTAATGGTAGTGTTGTGATGTTGCCTAATGGCGCAATTTATTATCGAACAAGAGAAATGGATTTTAATGTATATCAAAGAAGAGATCTAATAACCATTGTAGATTCTGACAGGGACAGTAGAGACGGCAATGGGTTTTTGTTCAGAGTACCGATTGATACTGGACTCTTATTAATAGGTGATGCAGGTACATTTGGAGGAAGTAGTTCCATACCTGCTGTTCCTAATGGATCATATGCTTGTAGATATATACCAGAACGCCATCGTGTTGAGATAAGACCTGAAAAATAAAAAACCAACAACCTTTATAAACATTAATTTTTACTCATTTCTTATGAAACCAAGCTATCAGGAGATTGAAGCAAAAGCGGTTGAAGCCATTAAAAAAGCAATTCCTAGTTCTCTAAAACAAAATATGCTGAAGGAAAGCAAAGGGATGTTTGCTGAGCTTTATGAGAATGATGGGGTTTTTCCTAAGCATTATATTGCTTCAACTATTGACGGTGTCGGAACAAAGGGAATTATCGCAGAGATTATGGATAAATACGATACAATCGGGACAGATTGTGTTGCTGTTTGCGCGAATGACCTTGCAACTTTGGGTTCTGTTAGCCCTTTCTTGTTCATGGATGCAATCATGTGCCAGAACAAGATCCAGGAAGAAGCATTGACAGGAGATATAGCAAAAGGGATGTCAAAAGGATTGGAGCAATGCAATGCCTCCAACATTTTAAAAAATTCAATCAAAATAAATTTCGGAAAAGGCGAGACGGCATCCATAAATGAATTGTTAAGCTCCCCGAAAGAGGGCTATGGGTTTGAACTGATGGGGTCAATGATAGGTTTTATAGAGAAAAACAAGTTTGCAAGACATAAAGCCAAGCCGGGAGATAAAATTATTGCGCTAAAAAGCTCCGGACCTCACTGCAATGGGTATACTGACCTAAGATACCACCTTCTAACCGGCGATTTTGAGACAAGAGACAATTTCAGGCAGAAATATAATGGCAGGTTTTCATTGCATGATAAGATTGATGGCTCAACTTTGGGAAAACTGCTCTTAGAGCCGACTAAAATCTATGTCGAAGCGATGGCAAATATATCAAAGAAATTTGATGTGACTGGAATCAATAATACAGGTTATGGCTTAAAGAATCTGAACAGAATCAGAGAAAAAGTAGAATTTAGAATCAATAAGGCTGTCAAGCCTCAGCAGATTTTCGAACTGATGCAGGAAGAATCCCAATTCACAGATGAGCAGATGTACACTACTTTCAACATGGGTATGGGTTTCTTTGTTGTCTGTAAAAAGGAAAATGCCGATGATATTCTGGATATAACAAAAGATGCTTCAATTGTTGGTGAATTAAGGGAAAGCAAAAAAACAGTGACTGTTTTAGAAGAAAATAATAAAAAGATTGTTTTTGAAGGATACTAGTCACTCACAACAAAGCACAGTCCTTGCTATGTTTCTTATCTCAACAGAAGTTGACTTTAGATTTTCAATTATTTTGGCAATTATTACGTGGCTGGAGTGTATACTTTTGCTTTTGGAATTAGAGTGCGTGAGTGTGAATTTTTCAAGAAACTTATCACATGAAATTGTCCGGTCTTTGTTCGTTACTTCTATATTTAATGCCAGACCCTTATCTTGATTGTAATATGATTTCATAACATCATTGTAAGCTTCACTCATGCTGATGTATATCTTGTTTAAGTCATTTATAGATGTTTTATCCAAGCTTAATTTTGATAAATATCTTGAAATTCTTTTTTGGCTGTCAGCTATCCTTTCCAATCTTAAGATCATAAGAGTCTCGCTGTGTAATTGCCACGGATCTTTTCCAAGCGATTTTGCAACTCTCGGATTGATCATTGCATTTTTTATAACCCTTGAACCTAGAAAATAAAGTCTGTTGACATCAATATCCCTGTGATGGATGCTGTCATCACTGCATTGGCCTGTTAAGCACAAGATTGCGTCCTCAATCATCGCTCTTGTTATTATATCCATCCTTCTTATTATATTGCCAATGGAGATTTCATTAATATTTATCAAGTTTTTTGCAGAAATTCTTGAAGAGGTCTGCTCCATTATTTCCAATCCGGAAAGATTTCTCAATATCTCTTTTATCTTAGGGGCTTCATTGTTGTTATTGTCAAATTGAATATTTATAGTGTCATAGTTGTTTAAGTAAGAAGATACAATCTCTGCTTTAAGCACTTCCATATCCTTGCCTTTAGAGTCAATATCTATTTCCTTTGGATCTGATTTTTTTTCTTCTTGATTTGCCTTTAGAATTAGTTCGAAGCCATCATCACTTACCGATATTAAATCACCCTTTTTTAAATTGTTTTTTTCAATCCAGCTTTTTGGCATTGATACAATGTATGAACCCTTACCAAAGCTTATGAGCTTCCTAACATCAATCTTGACCACCCCTTCAGGTAAGAAAATTTTAACAATTGTAATATTTAGGAGTATATAAAGATTATTATTAAAAATAATAGATATTGGGTAATATATTATGGTATATGGATGGGACTTTTTTTATATATTATATATGTTATATAGCATAATTATTTATATTGAGCTTAAGACAGTTTAAGATATTCGGGAGGTGGTAATATGCTTCCAAAAAAGAAGATATACGATGAAGAAAAAGAAAGTGATGATGATATAAGTATATATTCTAGAGACGTTAGAGAATCATTGTTGGATGATGATGAATTAAGCCCGATGGAAGATGCATTTATGAATGGTTATGAGGACGCGATTTAAAAAAGGTGGTGAAAATGGTAAGGCATAACTGCACTAGTTGCGGGGGAATTATTCTAAAAAGCGGTATCAATGACCCTTATTTATGTAGAGATTGCGAAAGATTATTAAACAACGAAGAATTAGGGGAAAGATATAGTTATCTTGATAACTATTAGGGATATGAATGAAACTACATCAGCAGTTTGATTTAAATCTTAAGGTTTTAAAAATAGACAATTTTAATGATATCCCTAGAGCCGTAAATGAAGTCCCATTTCTTGTTGAAAAATTAACTAAAAATTTGATTGGTAAAGGCTATACTGTTGTCAAGTCATCTGCTTATTTCATGGGGGTGCCACAGAGCATAACTGTCGTGAAAGATTTTACAGGTCCGTTTGTTTCAAAATTTTCATCAAAAGCAAAAGAAGACTTCAAGACCGTTTCTAAGAAGCTGGGAATTGATAAGTTGTTTGAGTGATGAATTTTCAGCAAATCGTTTCATGCTAGACTTTAATTCCTCCAAATTCTGCCTTTTTAGAGCTTAAAAAGCCCTTCTAGGAACGAAAGTTTTAAATAGAAAAGTGCATTATAAATTATAGATTTAAGGGCTATTTTATAGACGAGAAATAACAATTTTTCAATTGTCAAAAACATCAGAAGTTAGCCATAAAACTAAGCTTAAAATGGAACAAAACAAGCAGGATCAAGGGCCTAAAAATGTCCAGAGTTATGAAGCAAAGGACATTCAAGTATTGGGTGGATTAAGCGCTGTGAGAAAAAGATTTAATGTTGTTGAATTATCTCAAAAAATAGAAAAACAGGGAGATATTCAAGCATTATCCAAGAAATTTAAAATTAAGCCAAGAATACTTGCTCTAGCAAAGGACGAAGGGAGAATCCTTTCCCAGTTTCCAAATTTGCAAAAAAGTAAAGCTGGAATCCTCTCTGGATTAAGAACTGATAGAGATCTTAAATTATTCGCTCAAAATTATGATATTTATATTGCCCCTGCAAGAGAATTAATTAAACTAGTGAGAAAATGGAATAATGATTTACAAAAAAACCCCTTACACCTCATAGATCAAAAAGAGCACGATTTAATTATCGGAAGTTTATTGGGCGATGCATCTATAAGAAAAAGAGAGCGTAATTCTTGCTTTAGAATTTCACATTCAATTAAACAAGAGGCTTATATAAATTGGAAGTATGGAATATTAAGGAATTTTGAATTTTCCGAATTTTATAGAAGAAAACGAACAATAAATGGAATAGAAGGAGAAATAATAAATTTTGCTACAAAAACACATCCAGTTTTTAATTATTATAGAAATCTATTTTATAAGGATAATATAAAGACAATTGATCAAAATATGTTACAACACTTAAATGCAAGAAGTCTAGCAATATGGATTTGTGATGATGGGAGTTTTAGCAGAACACAAGATATCATAATTTTATGCACCAATTCATTTAGTCTTGAGGAACATAAACTAATGAGAGACTATTTTAATAAAAAATTTGGACTAAATCCCACAATTGGGTTCAGAGATAAAAAATATTTTTATTTAAGATTTAGAAAAGAGGATTCTAAAAAATTAATTGAAATTATTAAACCTTTTATTCCAGAGTGTATGAAATATAAAATCGGAGAACACCAAAAATGACGGATGATGAAAGTAAGAAAGAATATAGTGCAGCATCAATAAAAATAATGGAGGGTCTTACAGCAGTTCGGAAACGTCCTAGCATGTATGTAGGAGATACTTCTATTAGAGGTTTGCATCATCTTGTGTATGAAGCAGTTGACAACGCCATTGATGAGGCATTAGCGGGATTTTGCAGTATGATCTCTGTGGTGATAGGTGATGACGGCTTTATTACAATAAGCGACAATGGAAGGGGCATTCCGGTCGATATCCATCCAAAGTTGAACATTCCTGCTATTGAAGTTGTCATGACAAAGCTTCACGCAGGCGGCAAGTTCGACAAGAAGGCGTATAAGGTAAGCGGTGGCTTGCATGGTGTTGGAATTTCTGTAACAAATGCTTTGTCAAAAAAACTTTTTGTTGAAGTAAAAAGAAATGGCAAGCAATACCAACAAACGTATGAGAGAGGAAAACCAGTTTCTCAATTGATTATACTTGGCAATGTTGACCCTAAAGATACAGGAACTAAAATTAAGTTTATTCCTGATGACGAAATATTTTCAACAACTGAATTCAAGTTCGAAGTTTTATCAAGCAGATTAAGAGAATTAGCATTCTTGAACAAAGGGATTAAAATAACAGTCGAAGATAAAAATGCAAACAAGAAAAATGAATTTGAATATGATGGCGGAATAATTTCTTTTGTAGAGTATCTAAACAAGAATAAAAATCCGTTGCATAAGACGATTTACTTCAGCAAAGAAAAAAACGGAGTGCAATGTGAATATGCAATGCAGTACAATGACAGCTACCAGGATAGTATTTTTACATTTGCAAATAATATCAACACTCATGAAGGCGGCACTCATCTAGTTGGATTTAAGACTGCATTAACCAGAGTCATGAACAATTATGTTGACAGAAACAACATGAAAGGCCTGAAGCTGACAAGCGATGATGTGAGGGAAGGCTTAACTGCTGTCATATCTGTTAAAATTCCTGAGCCTCAGTTTGAAGGCCAGACAAAAACAAAACTTGGAAATTCTGAAATAAAAGGGCTTGTTGACAGCATTGTCAATGATTCGCTAAGCTCTTATCTGGAAGAAAATCCTAAGATAGCAAAATCAGTTGTTTTCAAATGCATCAATGCAGCCCAAGCTAGGGCAGCTGCTCAAAAAGCAAGGGAGTTGACAAGAAGAAAAGGCGCTTTAAATCATGGTTCTCTGCCTGGAAAATTAGCTGATTGTTCTGAAAGAGATCCTGCAAAATGCGAATTGTTCCTTGTTGAGGGAGATTCTGCGGGAGGTTCGGCAAAGCAAGGCAGAAATAGAAATTTTCAGGCTGTGCTTCCTCTCAGAGGAAAGATTTTGAATGTTGAAAAAGCCAGATTGAATAAAGTTTTTGAAAACACAGAGATCACAACAATGATAACTGCCGTTGGAACAAATGTCGGAGAAGAATTTGACATCAAAAAGGCAAGATACCATAAGATAGTAATAATGACTGACGCGGATGTTGATGGATCGCACATAAGGACACTATTGTTGACATTCCTTTACAGGCATCTTGCCCAACTGATTGAAGCTGGATATATCTATATTGCCCAGCCCCCATTGTATAAAGTCACAAAAGGAAAAATAATGAAATATATCTATAATGAATCTGATTTGGGAAAATTCCTGGAAGTTTTCGGCAAAGACGGCGTTGCAATCCAGCGATACAAGGGTTTAGGTGAGATGAATCCACAGCAGCTGTGGGAAACAACAATGGACCCTGATACTAGAACTATTTTACAAGTCACCGTTGATGATGCTGTTGAAGCAGACAAGATGTTCACTTTATTGATGGGCGATCAGGTACAGCCAAGAAGAAAGTTCATTGAGATGCACGCAAAGGAAGTTGTTAATCTGGATGTTTGATTAGTTTTATTAAATTTCTTCATTAGCATTTTCAATCCTTATCATATCTTGGCCTCGCCAATGCGCTCGGCATCTATTGATATGTAAACATTCAGAACCTCGCCACATTTGGGCGAGTACTACATATATTGCCTACCATAACCTTTATAAATTGTCTACATTTCCAATTATTTGATAAAATGCCAGAACAGGTTACAAAGTTAAAGAAGAAACAATGGTTTCAGTTAATTGCACCGCCGCAGTTTAATAATGTCATTCTGGGTGAAACTTTAGTGGATGATCCTAAAGCAATGCTTGGAAAAAGACTAAGCCATAATCTGATGAACTTGACTAATGAAATGAAAAGACAGAATGTCAACATTCATTTTGAGGTTGTCAGTGTTGAAGGAGACAAAGGAAAAACAAAAATAATCGGCTATCAGATCATACCTTCCTCTGTCAAGAGATTTGTAAGAAGAAACAGCGAGAAGATGGACATTTCCTTTAGCTGTGAGACATCTGATAAGGTTCACTTAAGAGTCAAGCCTTTGGTCATTTCCAAAGCGGATGTAAAAGGTTCAGTTGCTGCAAAACTAAGGCACAACATCGTCTCTTTCGTTACTAAAGCAATAGAAAGCAAAAAATACGATGAAATTCTTAATGATCTAATAACTCACAAGATCCAGTCTACCTTAAGGGGTCATTTGACTAAGATATACCCTGTCAAAGTCTGCGAAATAAGGTATTTGGGCATTGAAAAAAGGGAAAACACCTCTGAAGAAGCAAAGACCGAAGAAGCATCTCAACAAGAAAAAACCCCTGAAACAGAATCTAAGACTGAAGAAAAGCCTGAAGAAGAGAAAGATAAAGTTGAGGAAAAGCCTCAAGCTAAGGCTGAAGTTGAAGAAAAGAAGCAATAAAGTATAAAAACAAACCTAGTTTTACTATTTCTTAACAGTTCGCTGTTCAACCATGTATGGTGCACCTATTCTCAAAGGGCACTACCCACTGGACATGGACACGTGAACTATTTAAACTCATTCTACTTCTGAAAACTGAAAAAGAGAATACACAAAACTTCCAAATTAAGTTTTTTGGTTTTCACCAAAATCCTTTTACGCAGTTTCGCTTAACATTCTCTTTCTCTAGTAATTCCAAAGTCTTTGTAAAAACAAAAAACTTTGGAGGTTGATTAAAATGATAAGTGAAAATATGAAATTGGCAACCGGACTAAAATTTACTAATGGCTACTGTTATATCAAGGGCTCTGGACATAGGATTAGACTCCCAAAATTGGATAAAAATTTGGCTTTAATTTTAGGAATTCTATGGGGAGATGGTTGGTTGGTAAGTAGAAAAGTTGCAAAAAGGAATTTCAGTTGGAGAATTGGCATGGTGGGTTGTGACCTCCAATTGATCAACTGTTATACAAGTCTAATCCATAAAGTCTTCTCCATTAAACCAAGATTACATGATAGAAAAACAAAAGTAGAGGCTTATTTTAACAGCAGAGTTATATATGAATTATTAAATAGAACATATGGGTTTCCAGATGGAGAAAAAATTGGAAGATTAAAAATGCCACAAAGTGTAATGGACTCTGAGGAATTAATTCCGCCTTTTTTATCTGGTGCATTCTCAACTGATGGAACATTTGTCATAGATAAAAATTATCCAAGAATTGGTGTGAATTCAGCAACGTTAAAATTCATTGTTGATATAGAAAAATCACTTCATAAACTTGGGTTTAACCCAAGAATATCTGTTTGGAATAGAAAAATCGGTAACCCACTTTATGGAGTATACCTTAATGGTCATAGGCAAGCAAACTTATTCTATCAAAAAATCGGTTTCATAGGGGAAAAAGCTAATAAACTAACACATTTTCTCAACTATTGCCCCGCTTCGACAGCCCCGTCGAGGGATGATAAATCTCGCGGAATCTAGCGGTCAAGGATGGAGCCCTCTGGCTTAATGCAAATTAAGAAGAAAGGCTCAGGCGGCAGTTCGAATCTGCCCGGGGCTATAAAAGTTATAAGAACTTAATATTTAAAAAAATTAATCACGAAGAATATGACCTCGTGGTGGAGCTGAACTTCCATCTATAATTGCTAATGCTTCTTCTCTCATAATGATCAATTGTTTATGAGTGTATTTGCCGCCCATTTCATAAGGAGCACGACTAAATAGTTCCTCAAGAGCATCTATAAACTCCCTAGCATGTTGTCTGTGTAGAGATCCAAATCTTAACATATAGGGTGTATTATTCATTCTTTGATATGTACTATCAACCACATGAGCTATACTATAAGTCATTTTTAATTCCTCCACTTATATCTTATAATTCTGATAATTCATATATAAATATTTGTTGTCACAAACATGACAACATTTATATAGCAGATGTATTTGTATAAATGTAATGCTGAAGATACCTAGTATTCATATACTCCAAGAGATTGGATTGACAAGAAACGAATCAATTGTTTATATTGAGCTTCTTAAGACCGGTTCAACTATTGCAAAGAATATTACCAAAATAACCAACATGCATAGAACTTCCGTTTATAGCTGCTTGCAAAGGCTTCATAAAAAAGGTTTAGTTTCAGTTACAACATTCCAGAATAAGACCTATTTTGAGGCTGTTGATCCTAACAAATTGCTTTCACTTGTTAAAGAAAGGGAAGATCAGCTAAAAACCATACTTCCTGATCTAAAAAGGCTGCAAGAAACAAAATTTTATACGAAGCACGAAGTGCAGTATTTCAAGGGAAAACAAGGCCTGAAAACAGTCTTTGAGGATATATTGAACACAGGAAAAGATTATGTTGGATGGGGACCTGAACGAAGAATAGAATCTCTTCTTAGATATTATTTTGTCCATTACGTGAATAGCAGAAAAGACAAGAAAATTCACGCAAAACTGATTTATCCTGAAGACTCTAGAGGGATGACATACACAAAAAACCCTTTAGTTGATGTTAGGTTTCTTCCTAATCCATTTTATTCTCCAACAGCGCATAGAGTATATGGAGATAATGTAGCAATTTTACTTTTAGAAGATGATCCTTTGTGTATTCTAATTAGAAACAAGATTATTGCAAAAAGTTATAGGAAGAATTTTGATATACTTTGGAGGACAGCAAAACGATAACCATATATTTTTAAATAAAAATATATTTCATCTTTTAATGAAAAAACTTTTAGCCCAAGGAGCAGAAGCAAAACTATTTTTGGTAGATAGTAGAATACAGAAGAACAGATTCAAAAAAACCTATAGGATCAAAGAGATTGATGACAAATTAAGAGGTTTCAGGACAAGAAGAGAAGCAAAAGTGCTGCAAAAATTAGCAAACATCAATTTTCCTTCTCCAAAATTGCTAAAAAATGATGGAAAAGAGAATTTAGTTATAGAAAAAATTGATGGAAAATTAGTAAAAGATGTTTTGGATAAAAACTATAAAAAATTAGCTGTTGAAATAGGAAAGAAAGTTGCAATTCTGCATAATAATTCAATAATTCACGGGGATTTAACAACTTCTAATATGATCTTAAACAAAGAAATCTACTTCATTGACTTTGGGTTGTCGTTTTTCTCTGATAAAGCGGAGGATAAAGCTGTTGATCTGCATCTTTTGAAGGAAGCGTTGGAGTCAAAACACTACAAAATCTGGGAAAAATGCATTAAAATTGCACTTGACGCTTACAGGAAAGAGGCAAATATGGCAAGTGAGACACTTAAAAGACTGGAAGTAGTTGAAAAAAGAGGAAGGTATAGGGCGAAGAAAGGTAGCTAAGACTAGATTATACACTTTGGATGCAATTCTATTACAAACTTTTTTAAATAGGATTATTTTTCTAAGTACTCTAAATTTAAGTATATTCATTGATAAAAATGCCAAGTATCGATACAAGAGTTGAAGCATCTGGAGGAAGACCATTAGTGTCTATTGTAATGCCAGATCACAATGCCGGAGATTATGTAAGTGAAGCAGTTGAAAACATAGCTATGCAAACTTTTTTACAAAGAGGTAACCTTGAACTTATTGTTGTAGATGATGGAAGCAATCCAGGTGAATTAGATATTTTAAAGGAATTACAAACTCAATATGGTTGGGTATTTGAACAGTTTATTGTTCATTCTACTCCCCAAGGGGGTAAAAATAAGGCAATAGAAGCTGGAAAACCATATATCAATAAAGAAAGAAGCAAATTTACATTTGTTGCTGATGCTGACGATAATATCTATCCACTATTTGTTGATAACCTGTTTAACCATATGACCATAAAAAATTCACAAAATCCCAATGTAGTTATGGTTTACTCTGATAATCTTTTAATAGACAAAGAAGGCAGAATATTTGCAAAAGGAGTTGCACGGGAATTTACCAGGGAAACTTATTTCGATCCAAATCCTAAAAAAAATACTAATTACATCCCAGGGAATGCCCTTGTACTAACTGATGTATTTTTAGCAGGAATCCCAATCGACTTAAAAACATCCAATCGCGATAAAAAATTAAGACATGTAGCAGAACTTGGAGATAATGGAGAAGCATCTCACCTTCCAAACCCTTTATTTTTCTATAGGCAACATCCTGATCAGATGTCGGGGCATTGGAATCAGCTGAGCAGAGATAATCAGTTTGGGAAAGGGGGCATTTCGGATGCTTGGCCTAAAGACATTTCAAGATATCATTGGAGAGAATGGCTTCAACTCCCTATTGAAAAACAGCTTCAAATACTTTCAAGAATGCCGATAGTATGGAATGAATTATATTGGCAAAATTATAGAAATAATCCAAAATCCAAATAGAACTCAAAATGGACTTACAACTACCAAAAGGAACAAGGGATATTGCACCTGAAGAGAAGATTGCCAAGGATAAGATAGTTAATACTCTGAAAGAAGTGTTTGAACTGTATGGTTATGCTCCTTTGGAAACGCCTTTGCTTGAGAAATATGATGTTTTGTCTTCGAAATATGCCGGCGGCAATGAGATTTTGAAGGAAACATTTAGGTTGAAAGATCAAGGAGATAGAGAACTTGGGTTAAGATATGATTTAACAGTTCCAATGTGCAGATTTGTTGGCATGAATCCTGCAATGAAGATGCCTTTCAAGCGTTACCAAATTGGGGAAGTTTTCAGGGATGGCCCTGTAGGTTCTTCTAGATACAGGCAGTTCACCCAATGCGATGTTGATGTTGTCGGCTCATCTTCAATGTCTGCTGATGCTGAAATAATGGCCTTGATTTATTCTGCTTTTAAAAAACTGAATCTTGATGTTGTTATCAAAGTAAACAACAGGAAATTGCTTAATGATGTTCTTGACTATTGCGGTATTGAAAAAAACAAACAAGAAGCTGTAATCCTTTCGATTGATAAATTAGAGAAAATGGGCATCGATGTTGTCAAAGGTGAATTGAAAAAACAAGATATAGACGACAAAACAATCGGCAAGATAATCGATATCCTGAACATAAAGGGGAATAATGAAGAAAAAATAGCGCAAATAAAGAATATGATAAAAGAATCTGAAGGTTTGGAGGAGATACAGCAATTATTGAAATTCCTGAAAAATATAAACTTTGAAGCTGATTTTGATGTTTCTTTAGCAAGAGGATTGTCTTATTACACAGGGACTGTTGCTGAAACGTTCATCAAAAATAGCAATGTAAAAAGTTCTGTCTGCGCCGGCGGAAGATATGACAACATGATTGGAGCATTCTTAGGCAAAGGAAATTTTCCGGCAGTCGGTGTCAGCTTTGGTGTTGACAGGATCTACGATGCCATTAAACAAAAAAATAAGCAGAAAACCAATACAAAAATTTATGTCATTCCGATCAAGACATTAGACGAAAGCATGAAAATAGCTCAAAAATTAAGAGATGCTGGAATAAATACAGATATTGATTCTATGGATAGGGGTCCTAGCAAGAATCTTGAGTTTGCTAATTCTTTAGGCATTCCATACGTTGTTTTTGTCGGAAAAAAAGAACTGGAAGATAATAAACTGAAGTTAAGGGACATGAAGAGCGGGAAGGAAGAGTTAATGAGTATTGATGATGTTATAAAAAAATTAAAATCATAATTTTGTTAATATTGTAACTTCCCCTTCACCATCAATCAAAACAGAATGTTCTGCCTGCGATACAATGCCATTGTTAACCTCAACTAAAGGAGGGTAATTATGGATAATTTCCAATTGGGTTAATTCTTTTATTGCAAAGTTTGTTTTTGCTCCAAATCTTTGGGTTAGCCATCTTTTTGCAAATGGCAAGTTTTCATATGTATCTATTTGCTTTAAGATTTCTCTTGTTATAGGGCTTCTGACAGGCTTCCTGTTTTTCATCATGAATACAGTTGGCAGGCCTTTTTCTCCAACAACTCCTGAGCCGGTTGTTGCGAACGGTTCAACTGCAAAAGTCATGTCTTTTTTTAAAGTTGTCTTGTCTCCTGTGTCAAAATTCGGGATTGTCGGTTTTGTATGTATGTTATACAGATCCAGACCGTGGCCTGAAAGGTTTCTTACAGGATTAAAGCCGTAACCTGAGATTGTGTCATTGATAACTTTTCCAATTTGACCTAGTTCAGTCCCAACATCCACTATTTTTAATGCTTCTTCAAGGGCTTTTTGCGCTGCTTTGACTAAATCAGCGTATTTTCCTGATAAATCTATTGTATATGCAGTGTCACCGATTGCTCCATTAATGTGAACTCCTAAGTCCAAGCTTATAACTTGCTCATCAAATACTGTTTTGTCATCATCTTCAACGCAGAAATGCGCAGCAATTTGATCGCAGGAAAACTGAACAGGAAATGCAGGCTTTCCACCTAACTCAAAGATCTTCTTTTCAATCTTTTCAGTTGAATCAAGAATTGAATTGCCCTTCTTTATCAAAGATTTTCCAAATTCCAATACTTCTGCAGAGATCCTTCCTGCTTTGATGTAGTTTTGCTTGGTTTCTTCGTCCATAGAAAAGAGTTTACAATGGAATTATTTAAAGGTTGTGCAGACTAAAAACGACATTTATTTAAAGTACTTATTAATTTAATATATCCATGGTTTATGCAGTCCAAAGAATAATGGTAAAAAAGGTCGTGACCTGTGATGTTAAGGATACTATACAATCTGTTGCGAGAACTATGCGCAAGAAAAAGATTGGGTGCTTAATTGTCCTAAAGGGTAAAAATCCTGTTGGAATTGTCACTGAGAGAGATGTGGCCTGGGAGGGTGTGGCTAATAATTTAAATTGCTGCATAATAAATGTAAAAGAAATCATGAGTTCGCCTTTGAAATCAATCAGCCCTGACGCGGATATCTATTATGCGGATGCTGTAATGGAAAAGAACAACATCAAAAGATTGGCTGTCATGAAGGGGAAAAAGCTTGTCGGAATCATAACCCAAAGTGATATGATTAAGTATTTTGTGAAGCAAAGACAGGCACTTGCCCTTGACAAATTCAAGAAAGGCATTAAATCTGTATAATTAATCTAAACCGGGTGAAATTTTGGTAAAACTAGACTTAGAGTCAATAAAAAATAATGATCTGGTATTTATTGTTGTTCCAAGCGAATTAGTGTAGCAGACAAATTTTCAAGTTTTAAAGTACATTTCCGACACAAAAAAACCAGTATTTGTGTACACAACTTTTACCAAACCCTATATGACTGTAACCAAGATATTGGAAAGAAACAACATCAAAACTGATAAGATGTTCTTTATTGATTGTGCAACACCTGTAGCCGGGAGGACGGAAATGCATGGAACAAGCAAAAGTCTTTTTTGCCAGCCGCAATCACTTACTAATATTTCTATCGCTATCGGACATGCTCTTGAAAGCATACCTAAAGGCAATGATAAAGTGCTTATATTAGACTCGCTAACTACACTAATGCTATACAACAGTGAGAAGAATGTAATTCAATTTATACACAGCCTTAGCGGAAAGGCCAGGGCATGGAATGTTAAATCCATCATTTATAGTGTAGTTGAAGATACGGACAAGAAAACTATTTCAGAAATCTCTCAATTCTGCGATACTTGCATAAGGATAAAGGAGTAGGTTACTTATAAAGATTTAAAAACTACCTCAAATATCCAGATATTATGAGAAAGAATTGGATGCTAAGATTTGGTTTGACTGTTATAATCCTGCTGATATTCTCTATAACCAGTTTAGCCAGGATATATACTAATTTCTTATGGTTTGATGCACTTGGTTTTAAGGAGATTTTTTTAATAAGCCTGTTTTCTAAAATTAACTTGTTTGCTGCAGCATTTTTTATATTCTTTTTGTTTGCTATCATTAATCTATGGATATCATCAAAAATCACCGGGAAAGACAAGTTTCCTTTCAAATTTAAGCTGTACATCACTTTAATAATATCTGTATTGGTTGGTCTTGTTGTCTCTTCAGGATGGTTTAAGATTCTTCAGTATCTTAAGCAAACACCATTTAATTTAACTGATCCAATTTTTGCAAAAGATGTGTCGTTCTATATATTTACACTTCCTTTTTATTCATTTATCCTGGGTTTTTTGATGAGCTGTGTTGTTCTCACGATAATCCTAGTCCTGTTAGACTATCTAAAATCATATTTTGGCCAATTTGTTAAGCAGGAATTTATTAAACCAAACCCGCTGGATTCCGCAACGACTGCCAGGCCAGTATTCGATTTCAAGATATTGTTGTCAAAGACCAAAGCAATAGCACACCTGGGGATATTATCTTCGATATTTTTTATATTGGTGGCCGGTAAACATTATCTTTCAAGATTTTCAATAATGTACTCCCAACAAGGAATTGTTGTAGGGGCTGGTTACTCTGATGTTGTTGCGTATCTGCCAATAATCAAGATCCTGATGGTGCTGGCCGTTGTTGTGGCAATAGCGCTTCTGGTCTGGGTATTTTATTTATCAAGAAAATTAAGAAAAAGGCACATCTTGTTTTATGTTGTATTCATTTACATTTTGTTTGGATTTGTCGGGCCAACTATAATTCCTGGTATTGTGCAGTCCCTGAAAGTCTCGCCTAATGAGATAAACCTTGAAAAGCCTTATATTGAGGACAACATACGATTTACCAGGATAGCTTATGGCCTGGAAAATGTTGAGGAGAAAGATTTTTCTGCCGATGAAAAACTGACTTCTGCAATCCTGGGCACAGCTTCTGAAACCATAGATAATATAAGAATACTGGATTGGAGGCCGTTAACTAAAACATACAAGCAAACGCAGGAGATAAGGCTGTATTATGACCTGGCGGGCATAGACATTGACAGGTATGAAATTGATGGAAAATATACTCAAGTAATGTTAGCTCCAAGAGAATTGGACCAAAACCAGATAACTGAGAATGCAAAAACCTGGGTAAACCTGCACATGGTATACACTCATGGTTTTGGAGTGGTGATGAGCCCTGTTAACAAGGTCACAAAGCAAGGCTTGCCTGACTATCTTATCCAGGACATCCCACCAAAGTATGCTACTGATGAGGTGGGTTTGAAAATTTCGAAACCACGAGTATATTATGGAGAAACAGACAATGATTTCGTGCTGGTCAACACAAAAACCAAAGAGTTTGATTTTCCCAAAGGGAATACAAATGAATATATCAATTATGATGGAAAGGGGGGTATTTTGCTGGATACTTTCCTGAAAAAATTGTCAATGGCCATAAAGTTTGCAGACGTTAAAATCTTATTGTCTTCTGATATAACACAAGAGACTAAAATAATGTTTGACAGGGATATTATTGAGAGAATATCAAAAATCACGCCATTTATCAGTTTGGACAGCGATCCTTATGTGGTAATCTACAACGGCCGTCTGGTATGGATTGCGGATGCATACACTATTTCAGGAAACTTTCCTTATTCTGAGAAGCTTAGCAATATAAATTATATAAGGAACTCCTTAAAAATTGTTGTTGATGCTTATGACGGCAAGGTAACTTACTATATTACTGATACTTCTGGTCCTTTAATGGATACCTATGCTAAAATATTCCCTAACAAGTTTAAGAAGATAAGCAGCATGCCGGAAGGTTTGAGAAAGCACATAAGGTATCCAGTAGACTTATTCAATATACAGACCCATATTTACAGCACATATCACATGGAAGATGTCAAGGTCTTTTACAATAAGGAAGATGCCTGGCAAATTCCGAGTGAAGTTTACGGTGTCGGGCGAAAAGTTAAGGTAGATCCTTATTATATAATCATGAAACTTCCCGGTGAGAATAAGGAAGAATTTGTGCTGATGACCTCTTTCTCCCCAATAAAGAAAGACAACATGGTGGCATGGATGGCTGCACGGTCTGATGGGGACGATTATGGAAAACTTGTAGTATATAAATTTCCAAAAGACAAGCTGGTTTATGGTCCCCTCCAGATTGAAGCAAGGATCGACCAGGATTCAGAGATTTCACAGCAGCTTACTTTGTGGAGCCAGCAAGGCTCACGGGTTACAAGGGGGAATCTGCTTGTAATACCAATAATGGACAGCATTCTTTACATAGAACCACTTTACATAGAAGCAGAAACCGGCCAATTACCGGAGCTAAAACGAGTTTTGGTATCTGATGGTATCAATGTTGTGATGGAAGAGAATTTAGGTGAAGCACTTGAAGTTTTGTTTGGAAAATCCAAGAGAATAGTTGTTGCTGAAAAAGGAGTGGAAAAATCTGCAAAAGAGCTTATCGAATCTGCGCAGGACTATTACAATGACATTGAAGAATCAATGCGTAAAGGTGATTGGGAAGGTATTGGTTCTAATTTGGATAAATTGGGCAGTGTTCTAGAGAGTTTGAAAGAATCTTAGAAGTTTATGGATTTTTGCATAAGGAGTAGCTTAATTCTGCTTTGAGGATTGAGTTATTTAAAAGATTGTGAGAATTTAATGTTTTAGAACTATTTCTTTCCTTTTACCGGTGTTATTCATTGCTTCGGCAATAAGGGTTTTTTCCAATTCAATTATTTTTTGCGCGACTGGATTTTTAGTGTTTAATGTGTATAGTTTTGTTTTACCAAAACTCCTTGTTACTTTTACAATTCCGTGCTTTTCTATCTCTTCCCAATAATTGAATAAAGAGGCCCTTGATATGTCTGCGCCTTTTGAAATGTCTAACTTGCTGAAATCCATGCCTTTATTGTCTAATAGAAAGTCAATTATCTTAAATAAAGGCATTTCTCCAGTTAACCTTACTAGTAATGATTTTTCTCCCATAACACTTAATTAAAAGCAAAAGTATATAAATCTTGTCATTCAAAGTCTATTTTGGTGGACTTTTGTGTGGACAGATGAACAGATTAAAGGTAAAATACTCCATAAATTAACCCGTAAAGGCAAGTTTGAGCATAGTCATACTGCTTTAGACAACCTACCAAAAGGCTTCCCACCGGATTTGAAAGGACAAGCAAAAGAAATGTCTCACGAACTGATAAAGGAAAACATCCTGTACCTGAAAAAAACAAGTTATGGAAAACAGGTTTCTATTAATCTGGAGAAAAAAGATCAAATAATGAAGTATATTGATGAATTTTTGAAGATGGAATAAACAAAAAGTTCGCCATAACTGTGTTATATTCACTTTTTTAGACACCTATAGAGAGGCTCACGCCGTAAATCTTAACTGAGAGGCACTTTCACATAATCTCGGTAGATTATATGGTTCACTACGTTCTCCTAAGTTTTTACTTTAGGGAGGAGTTCTATGTTTATAGTTTCAAATTAGTTTAAAAAAAAGATTATAAATGACAGTTTCCTAAGTTATAGTACACATAAAATGATAATTTATTGTTTATGAAGCATATAAACAGATAAATATATAAATAAGCTACTCTTTCTAACTTATATTCGGGGTAACATAAACGCCTAAGGGCATAAAAAATCCCCTGGAGGAAAAAATGACAAGACAAAAACAAGTATTAAGAGTTGGGTACATAACCCAGAAATATCAAATAACGGATGGGGATATCCGTAGTGGAAAATTTGAAATCCTCACCAATAGGAGAAACATAGCAAAGAGCACCGTTAATTCAATCTTTGATGGCCTAATAAACAACAAACACTTTGATTCTTCTTTCGTCGTAAATAAGGATAACGGGAAGTTCAGGTTGATAGATGGAAATCATAGATACGAAGCCATAGTGAAATATCTAGCAGCTAATCCAGAGAATAGAGTTGAAGTGACTCTACATGTCTACAAAGAACTGGATGAGGAT